>JABCTJ010000262.1 GCA_018238375.1 Candidatus Thorarchaeota archaeon | reverse complement strand
GCCCTAAAAGCCATGGACCTGCTCAACGCTATCGATGAAGTCAATGAAACAGTGATGCAATTTGTTATGAATTGCCAGTCACTTGATGGCGCCTGGGCCAATGCTCCGGGCTTCGAGGTCGGATATGTTCATTTCATTGCTAATGCCATGCAATGCTTAACGCTCCTTGAGGAGAATCACCTTACCATCTTGTCAATGGCGCATCCTGGCACACCGTCAGTCCCCCTAGTAGATTGGCGACTCCTATTTGTTGTCCTGTTTATCATTGCAGCGATGATTGTTGGCTTTGTAGCTCTTCGACTTGATTAGGTCGGGACTACAATTTCCAACTCACATGCCATAGGTTCAGAGTATCAAGTTGACGGAATAGTTGCTGGTGCTGAAAGATTGCATAGGTTTATCTCACATCTAACTGACTCTGTGTTTGTTCCTGCACTTCCAGAGGATATTGGAGGTGGAATGCATGCCGAACCCCGAGTTTGATGAAGAAAGCATCCCCAGATACATGAGAGGTTTCGAGTGGTTCTCTCATATGACAAGAACTACAATGTCTAAGAAACCGTGGAAGCGATTGGGTCTGATTTCATTCTACGACGCACCCTACGCAGAAAGCGAACGTCTGTATCTATCTCCGAAACAGGTCATGGTATCCATGGCAGCTCAAGCGAAGACGAAAGATCATGCGCTTGTCTTTGTTGTTGACTCACTGGAGAGGGGTGAAATGGGCTTGAGCACCAAGACCGGCTTCGATCAGTTCATCGAAATATTCGATGGCCTATTCCCAGATTCCAAGAAATTCTACTTCGGCTCTAAGGACTCAGAGAGGACTTGGCTGCATGAATACCCTTCACTGAAAATACCTATTGAATGGCTGGTGGGTCGACCAAACGTGTTTGCAGAGGTTCTGTCAGATGCATCACCACTTGGCGAAATTATCCGGCCGGGCGACGCTTCCTTTGAGGACCTTAATGGGATGATAGAGGTTCTTGCAGAGAAGCTTGGACCCCCGTCACTGACTGAAGAGGTCATTACTAAGATTCGAGGTGCCGATGCAAGTGAATATGCAGGAGATGCAGCTAGCTTGCTGGCAGCATTCGTTAATCCAGCAATAGCT
Source organism: Candidatus Thorarchaeota archaeon (assembly GCA_018238375.1). Classification (GTDB taxonomy): domain Archaea; phylum Asgardarchaeota; class Thorarchaeia; order Thorarchaeales; family Thorarchaeaceae; genus WTCK01. The sequence goes on along the minus strand of JABCTJ010000262.1, from coordinate 4,196 downwards.
GTTACTCGCGGAGTAAAATACTTGGGCAAGTTCATGGACTTGGTGAAAGACAGAAGAAAGCAGGAAGTAAAGGATGTCTACAGAGAATGGACTGAGAGAGTCACCAGTGGCTACTCTGAAGAGAATTTGACTAAGTTTTTCGAACGCGCACCAGAAAGCATGTCTGAATTTCTCAACGGAGTAACCAACCTCAAGTCCGTGCTTCTCATTACAGAAACGCGTGGAACACTATATGACCTATTCCTACCACTCGTGCTGCAGCACTTGGTTGAGCAGATTGGTTATATCCCTCCTTATCGTCGCCCTAAAAGGGAATCCGAGTTGAAGAAAGCTGACTTGGAAGAGGAGTGGGATGACTCATCGATGTCTTATGAGGACCTAGAACGAATCGAAGATATTGAGCTTCCACCGGTTACAGATCAGCTCATTCAAACCGTAATCGACAAGCAAGGTGAGATAGTTAGAGCTGAAACCGAAATCTCCGATGATGAATACGAAGGAAAACCCGAAACAATACTGTTTCTTGATGCGGCTACTCATCTCACAAAGTTTCGTCGTTCAAGTAAATTTGCTCTCAACATTCCGGAGAAATTTCCGAATATGACAGTTGCAGCATCCTTCTTCACTAATCGTGAGAACGTCAGCAATGCTCTGGCAGAAGGCATCCTCGATTACATGAGTGAAAGAGCTTTGGTCTTCGATTTACAACCAGGACTTTTTGACCTCGTGACAGCAAACATACCAGTTTCGAAGAAGGCGTGGCTTCAGGTGCAACTGCAGGAGATGGAGAAGCTGCGGTCAGAGGGAGGAGTCGCATTCCTTGAGTATTACAGACCTTCAAAGGAGCAATGGGTACTTCGTAGCGTGGAGAAACCGGACATAGGAGTCCTCAAAGAGATACGAAGCTGGTTCCGAAGAGGAAACTAGAGCGTTTATCCGTTCTCCCGCAAGTATTATAATCCTGAGCCATCTTCCTGCCAATATCCCTCAGTCTGGAGGCACGAACATTGAGTAACGGTAATATGACACAAGCACGCGTTCTTGAGATAAAGGAAGGGAATGCCATCACCCTGCCAGCAGAATTCGTTGGAAAAATCGGTCACTCCTACGGCCTTGTGATTCTTGTAATAAAAGACAAGAATGTGAAGCTCTATCCAGTGGACAGCGACAGAGTTCTATATCTTAGATTGGAGATTGAGAAGCTAAGTAAGAGCTTCCTTGAAGAACTTACAATGATCTTCGAGAAAGCTGGACTTGAGGACATACTCTTCACCAGCGGGATTTGTCAAGCGGCGAACCGTTGCTTTTACGAGTGCTACTTCACTCCCAAACAGCTTTCAATGTCAGTTCAAGAACTTAACAAACATCTCAAGGGCATAACCGGCGTACAGATGGTTGTCCTCGAGGATGTTCAGAAAGGCGATTGATCTATCATCGTACTGCTCCGAGAAACTCTGCATCAGATTCCAAGTTCAACGTTCCTCCAGCTCATATTCTCGGACTATTCGAACTGCGTGATATGTGAAGGGAATAACTCAAGAGAGCTGTGATTAGGATGGCAGGCATTGCGAGCATAGTAGGGAGCAGTTCATCCGAGAATAGCCTGCGCATTCTTAACCTAATGGCCAAATCTGCTAACCACAGAGGCAGAGAAGAACGTTTCATAGTCACAAGTACGGAAGCAGGCATTAGGGTTGTGTCTTCTGCAGCTGAGACCCCTCAGAACCCTCATATGATACTATCACTTTTCACGCACGGGAAAATCGAAGACCTGATTGACCTGCAAACAGATTCGCTAACCATGATTGATACTACCACTCCAAAGACGAGTATTCGAGATTTGCTTGAGAGTAGGACCTCTGACAAGGATTCTCTATCGTACATATTCAACTCAATCGCAGTGGTCATAAACGCGGGAGGGCTGAGTGTATTCAGATCCATCGATGGAACCAGACCATTTCATTATGGCAGATTGGATGGCTCCGTTTTGCTCGCCACTGACAAGAGGTGTCTTTGGGCTGGGGGTATTAGCAATGTGCATTCCTTACAGCCTGGTTGTGAATTGAGGGTATCATGGACAGGAACCATCACGCTTGAGGAGAGTCTGTCAATGGATGAAATCGTCGTTGTCAGAGGAGTCCCTCAGGAGCAGTTGATTCAGTCCTTGAAGCAAACCTTGCTCAGCTCATTTTCCAGGCTCGAAGATTGCGCGAAGTGTGCTGTGCTCTTCTCAGGTGGCGTTGACAGCTCTCTCGCTGGATTGCTGGCGAGCAAGCAATGCACGAACACTGTGCTGATTAGTACGCATGCAAAAGGTTCGCGTGACGCATCTATCGTTGGGCACGCCGCAGACTTGCTGACTCTTGATGTCATCGAGGTGCCAATGAGCGATAAGATGGTGTGGAATCTATTGCCTGAAGTTATCTATGCTACTGAGTGCACGCGCAGGATGGACATAGAGATTGCTCTCCCATTCTTCATTGCAGCAAGGGAAGCTAGGCAACAGGGAGTACCACTTGTAGTTTCAGGACAGGGACCTGATGAATTGTTTGCCGGGTATGCAAAGCATGTTAGACTCTACGAAGATAGAGGTGAAGAAGCTCTCGAAGTCCAACTCAGGAAAGAGGTTTCAATCACTCATGAAACCAACATCGAACGTGATGAACGAGCAATCTCATTCAATGGTGTTGATGCATGGTTTCCGTATTTTGACCACGAGTTCGTGAAACTGGCACTTAGCATCCCGGCCAACCGAAAGATTGCTGTGGGCAAGGCCCCCGAACGCAAGGTCATCTTCCGAGAGCTAGCCTCTGAATTGGGTCTACCTATGGAGCTGGCTCAAGCCCCGAAGAAGGCCACGCAGTACAGCTCTGGGGCAGCAAGGATGTTGAGCATTGCGATTAGTGAACATGTACCAGAATGTCGAGATATGACCAAGAAGCAGCTGGATCTGAGAGTGCAAGATGTCTTGAATTACATCGCGAAACAACTCGATATGCCGATTCCAAATGATGTTATGCACAGTTACAATTTCCATGTGAAATTGAGTTCCTTGATTACCAGATAGTCTTCATAACACGCAAGGCGTCACTAGCTGAGTCGCTAGGGATATATAGACCATGCAGGATGATAAGATAGTCGGCAACACAGTAAAAACTGGGTTAGCCTTCGGCGCAAGCCGTCGAGAGCAAAAAGCCAGACGACAACCTTGATAAGAGGTTTCAAGCCGACCCATCGAAGAGTGCCGTTCTGTAATTCGACATTCACCGAATCAAGCGAGGAGAGAGACGAATGGTAGGCATTATCGGCTATGGTGTATACATCCCGAGATACAGAATTAAGACAGAGAAGATCGCGGCTGTCTGGGGCGAAGACGGAGAAAAACTGGCCAAGAGCCTTGGCGTTTTCGAGAAGTCAGTTCCAGGACCTGACGAAGATGTAGCAACCATAAGCGTCGAGGCGGCAAGAAATGCTGTCAAGCGTGCACAGATAGACGCAAAAAACATCGGTGCAATCTACGTCGGTTCGGAGTCCCATCCTTACGCCGTCAAGCCAACAGGAACCATGGTAGCTGAAGCAATAGGATGTTCGCCTCACATGACCTGTGCAGATTTCGAGTTTGCATGCAAAGCCGGAACAGCAGCAATACAAGTATGCATGGGGCTTGTCAAGTCCAAGATGGTAGAAATCGGTCTGGCCATAGGCTCGGACACAGCCCAAGGACGCCCAGGTGACGCTCTGGAGTATTCCGCCGCCGCAGGAGGCGTTGCTATACTCGTTGGTAACAAGAAAGTAGTAGCTACCATTGAGCATACTAGCTCGTTCACGACAGACACTCCAGATTTTTGGCGCAGAGAAGGACAAACATTCCCGAGCCATGGTGCACGATTCACAGGAGAACCAGCGTATTTCCGTCATGTCGGAGAAGGAGCGCGGGCACTCTTCAAGAAAACGAACACAACAGTGGATGACTACGATTACTTCGTCTTTCATTCTCCCAACGGAAAGTTCCCAATAGCCATGGGCAGGCAGCTTGGTGTGCCTAAAGAGAAGCTTGAGGACAGTCTAGTAGTGCGTCAGATTGGAAACACATATTCCGGTTCTGCGATGATGGGTTTGGCCAATGTGCTTGACATAGCAGACCCAGGTTCAAAGATATTCATGGTCGCCTATGGTTCAGGGGCAGGGAGTGACTC
>JABCTJ010000204.1 GCA_018238375.1 Candidatus Thorarchaeota archaeon | reverse complement strand
ATTCTTTCGGCGAAGAAATCTCTTGTTCGCTTGCTTGTTGGAGAACATCAACCGTTGCGATTCCATCGTTAATGATGACAATGCCAATTATTACTAGAGCAAGACCAAAAAGGAATGTCCAATGAATGACCTCGTTGAGTATCAGCACAGAAAGCAAAACGCCGAAAATCGGAACGAGGTTGATGAATACTCCTGTTCTTGTGGCTCCCAGTTTATTGATTGCATCGAAGTAGAATAGGAACCCCAGGAATGTTACGAAGCATCCGAGGAACAGGGTATTTGCCCAGAATATCCAGTCATGCATTGCAGGAAGTGTCCAGAAACCCTCCGCCACTGCACCGATGCCGAATAGGATTGTTCCTACAAACACGCCTCCTGCAGTAACTTCCATGGACGAAATGGATTTCATGGCTGCTTTTCCAATTGAGGAGTAGAGGCCCCAAACCAGCATAGCACAGACAATCAACAGGTTTCCTACAATGTACTCGATGCGGAAGTCGAGTAACACTTGAATTCCAATAACAAAAATGATTCCAAGAAACGCCAAGAGAAAACCACTGTACCGCCATTTCTGGGCGAGTTGTTCCTTGTGGATGATAAGGGCAAATATACTAACGAAGGCAGGATTGAGTCCGGCAATGAGAGCTCCTTGAGCGGCGGTTGTGAAACCCATGCCAAAGAGGAAGAACACACCGTAACCAAAGACGCCTGTGATGCCAAGTAGAATGTACCATCTCAGATTGTTGCGCGAAAACATCTTTCGCAAACTATGTCCTGTGGCCGGTATAAAGATCAGGAACAGAATGGTTGCAAAGAAGAATCTGAAGAACCCTATCGTAAGGGGTGGAGCGATTGCTACTGCGATTTTGGCGGAGACCCAAGATCCACCCCATACAATCATAGCGAAGACGAGAAGTGCATATGATGTGATGGGTTTCTCAGTCACAGAGTTTCACCAAGTCATTTCCATGCTCGCCAACATACTGTCTATTAAAGAGAACGAACTGAGCGTGAAATCACAAGGCTTAAAACGGTTGTGCAATTAGGTCGCACAAACGCAGTTGAGATGGTGCTGATGCTTAACGATGACGAGCTTGCAGAGATCAGGCGCAGAAAGATGCAACTGATGATGGAGCGGGCACAGCAACCTGTGGTGCTTGAGCCTCTTGCTAACGGGCTTGTCAATGAGCTTACCGACGCCAACTTCTGGCAGGTTGTTGGGAATACCAAGACTGCACTTGTGGACTTCAGCGCGGAATGGTGTCAACCCTGCAAGGCTCTAACTCCTATCCTGCGAGAACTAGCAGTTGATCATAAGGGCAAAGTCTACTTTGGTAAGATGGACATAGATCGCAACAGACGGACGGCAATGCAATTCAGTATTCAGTCTATTCCGATGGTCTTTGCCTTCAAGAATGGAAAACCAGCGGGGAATCTTCCAGGTCTACGGTCCATCAACGATTACGATATGCTAATAGAGAGGCTCTTGAACCCCCAGACCTGAAAAGCCCCTTCAGCCACTAATGGCCCGCACGTTACCGCAGTAGTTGCAAATAGGTTAAATACGGAGATACTGTCGACCAAACGGGAGTCGCAACAGATGATGTCTGTTCGAATTTTTATACCTGCGCCCATGATTGTCCTGATGTTTGGTTTCTTTCTCACCGTCATTGGACCTATGATTGATTATGCCCTTAGTGGGTATGGCTTAGTCCTGCAACTGGTGGGCATAGCAATTCTAGCCATAGTCCTCCCGATTTCGATACTCAAGACCAAGAGCAATATGTTCTTCCCACCATGTTTTTCTGGCTTCTTGATGGCGTTTGCTGGTTTCGCCATGATCTTTCAAGGCATCTGGCTTTCATTTCCTCATGGCGATAATCCCCTAGGAACTCAGCTCACTGTGCTTGGCCTCCTCTACATTGTTGGAGGTGCACCGGTTCTCTACTATTTGAGCAAGCAAAAATCCAAGAGCAGCGGAACCATGGACGGCATTCCATTATTCGACGAATCCTATATTCCACCTCCGCAATTCCCAAAAGGATGGGGCTCGGAAACGGTCATTGAGCGCGAGGTAGTCGAGCGTGAGGTGCTCCTAACACGAAGGATTCCTCCCAAGTGTCATAAATGTGGTGCGGATGTGAATCCCGAAGAAGTCGATTGGATTGGTCCTGACACTGTGCGTTGTACACATTGTGGCGCATCTTTGGTTGTTACGACTGAACGGCTGTAAGAGCATTCGCTACTCTTGACAAGTGAAGGAAGTCATGTTGTCAATACTTCCTTGAATGATGACAGTTGGCATTGCTTTGGCATTTGTAGAGTAGCCGTAGTTACCTTTCGCGTCAGCGACGACAACACCAGCTTCGCTTCCAGTTTTGGCTTCAAACATTTCCATCCCCTTCTTCGCAGCCAAACCAACATCCAGGCCCTCTTCCACGTATAGCACTATCATCCTTGACAGGGTCACACGCATAATGTGTTCGCCCCAACCAGTGACAGTTACGCCGCAGACATCATTTGCATACGCGCCTGAGCCCATTACCGCAGAATCGCCCACTCTACCAGGTATCTTCTTGGAGATTCCGCCAGTTGACGATGTCGCTGCGATTCGACCTTGTCCATCAACCACGACGCATCCAACTGTGTCTTTTGCTCCACCATCAAATGACTGGGCAACAACACCTGGTTCTGTTTCGATTCTGTAACCTTGGACAATCATCTTCTCGTAGAGCCGTTTGGCGTTGGTTCCGACGAAGAATGAGAAATCTGTCTTCTCCATGACGTATCTGGCCAAAGAAATTGGATTCTGGATTCCAGTGATGGCTGCCACGGACCCGAAGTTAAGCGAGCTACCATCCACAATCATAGCGTCGAGTTCCTTGACTCCATCAATGTTAACGCGAGCTCCAAGACCCGCATTGAGCTTACCACAATTCTCCATGTACACAGTGCACGCTTCAGCCGCATCGAGCGCGGAGCCATCCTTATCTAGAACTTGAAAACCAGCTGTAGCAGCCTTTTCGACCTGCTCTAGGGCGATTGGTATCCGCTCGTCCTTCCACTTTCCTGCACCACCGTGCACAATAATCATTGGGAGTTTCATCTAATACACCGTCAAGTGAAGGGAACTGCAACGAACCGCTACAAAGGCATTGCTGTATGGTTCACGCAGCTTAGTCGTGGTTGAAGATTGATTCCCGTTCTGGCCAAACATCAATGAGCTGACAGACGCCAAAGATGTGGCTGCAGATCCCTCTATGCTTGAAGAAAGGACAGTTGCATTGATATCTGCCCCTTTCATACCTTACATTGTATCTCCCGTACCTTGGTGAATGCACGATGTAATGGAACCTTTCCAATCCGCTTTCAACATCTTTCTCATTTCTCGCTAGTTGGATTCGCTTTGAATGACGGAGATAGCTCTGGCTTATTCTGTATTTGTTTCTGACGAGGCGATCTTTTTGAATCCAATCCGTTATCCAATCAGGTACAGTTGCCATTGCATTCTCTAGGAGATTTCTCAAGCCTTCAGATATATCATTGGACTCGCCATGCTGTGGTAGTCAAGGTTAAGAATGAGAATGATGTGCAAATTCTCAGGCGACTCTGCGATGAAACATGTGCTGGCGCTGTGCCTTGTGGTA
>JABCTJ010000187.1 GCA_018238375.1 Candidatus Thorarchaeota archaeon | reverse complement strand
ATGCTACGCAGTCCGTGGCGAAAAGAATCCGGTCCGCATATTTAGTCAGAAACGCTCGTGATTTCGAGGAATCCATTCCAAGTTCTCTTACCATCCATCTAGCTGACCCCATGTCCACATTGAAATTCTTGTATGTTTCAAACCACTTGCCCAACTCATTCAATCGTCTGATTTCAGGTTGGGCAGCAAAGTGAGCTAACTGAAGCTTCACTTCGGGATGCCTTGCGACAACGCCTTCCAATTCCTGCAAATCGGTTTCTTTAGAACTGAAGTAGCTTTTATCGTTGTACTTTTTCGCGTAGTAGGTATCAGGATCGGACAGATGAAGCAAAAACGGAATGTCTTCGTCAGCTAAGGCTTCGAAAAATGGGTCTAGTTCGATGGAGTCCATTTTGAGAACATCGGGATGTACTTTGGCTCTTCCTCTCATCATGGGTGCCGACTGCATCTTCGCGAGGGCGTAACCCTCTTCTTTGAGCGTTTGCACTTCTTTTACTATTGCATCTACGTTTTCAGTGAACCTTAGAGTACTCGGGATGTACTTTGCGAGAACGAAGCGGCCCGGATAAGCTTTTTCAGCGAATTCCTTTGCATCGAGACTGTGACAGATTAGTAAGGACTTTTTCACTCCAAATCTGGTTCCGATTTCCACGAGAGCTTGGAGCACATCAGTATCGATTATGTGAGTGTGCGCATCGAAAATTGGCCCGTTGTATTCGAGTTCGTAGTTCAGTCCCAGCACCTCAGAGCGGCAAGAGGTTCCCTACTGAAAACTGTGTCTGTCTGAGCTTTTCTTCATGCTCACACTACCATATCCTGCGAAGCTTTTTCAAGGATTATTGCAATGTTTTTAGAACCGCACCAACGGTTTTGGAGACATTTGATATGAAACGCGCGCGTGAATTATTCTTTGTATTTGTAATAGTCGCTTTCCTTCTAATGACCCCTGTTGCAGCTGCAACTGATCAAGGGCTAGAGTGGGGAGTGCAAAATGGTGACCGTTTTGACTACAACATGCACGAGAGCAGTGATGGAAACGTGGCTGATGAAGCACTGTATATGACAGTGACTAGCAGGCCTTCAATAGCTAATAGTATCTCGAACTGGGCTGCAGTGCCAGGAGTGGATATCGATATTTTCTGGGCTAATGGCTCAAGCATGGGATTTTCAGCTCTAGTCTTCTTAGGCATTTTCTTTGTTGACGGTGAATTCTGCTTCCCTGTGGGCAATTGGACTCTTTTGACCGAATTACGGGGGTCTGACCCTGACGCTGACATCACTGATTCAATCTTCTTCTGGGGATTTAGCTGGCGAGGTACATTCTTTGACCCAGAACTGCAGGTGCAAATTGGCGTCGACTACCTAAAGAGCGACGGCTTCTTAGCTCACTACACGGTTGAAACCGTAAACCAGACGTCTCAGGAAACTATCTACACTGCATCAATCACGAGACAAGGCCTCTTCCTTCAAGACAACATATTGCTAATCGGAGGTGGAGTAGTTTTAGTTCTCGTTCTAGCCATTGTTTGCATAAAGAAGAAAAAATAGTACGTCATGGGGTGAAAGCCCCATGCCATTCCTTTTTTATGTTCAGCATTTTCATTTTAGCCTGCTCCACAGGCGTTTGGCAGACTCCGATGATATCTTGGAAACCTCTTCATCCGAGATCTTAGTCAGTCTACTATCGTCCACGACCTTTTCGCCATGAACAAACACGCTTTTCACGTCGCGACCGCCAAACGTGTTCACTAGATGACCCACGACCGACTCTGGAGTTAGAGGTGTTGGTACTCTAGTCGTGTCAAGCAACACAATATCTGCAAGCTTACCGGGTTCAATACTTCCAATTTCATGTTCCAGACCGTAGCATGTTGCGCCTTCAAGAGTAGCCATCCTTAGAATCTCTTCAGCCCCAATAATGCTTGGATTACCGGTAGCAAGCCGGTGCACGGTAAGGGCGCATCGCATGTTCTCGAATGGATCGTAAATCCAGCCATCATTTCCGAGACCTACAGGAATTCCTTTCTCTAACATCTTGGGGACGGGAGCCGTTCCCACTGCATTTAGCATGTTACTCATGGGATTATGTGCAACGGAGCTTCCGCTTGCCGCAATCAGATCTAGTTCGTGCTCATCCACATGCACACAATGAGCTAAGACGGTCCGCGGTCCAAGCAAGCCAATTCGATCAAGCCTTTCGACTGTTCTCTCCCCGTACTCCTCCAGATTGTGATAGAGATCGACTAGACCTTCTGATGTGTGAACTGTAATTGGCATATTGAGGTTTCTAGCCGCTGCAACAGCTTTTTTCACAAGCTCGTCACTAACCGTGAACGAAGCATGAACGCTCATCATGGCAGATATGAGCGGGTCCTTCTCGCATTTCTTAGCGAATTGAATATTCTCCTTGAGACCCCTATTCGCTTCTCCAGCTTCGTTTCTCTCAGTCATCTCGAATGCAAGCATTGCTCTGATACCCACCTTGCGAGTTGCTCCAGCAATTGCGTCAAGGCTTCCTTCAATTGAGTTTGGGCCTGAGTAGGTATCGGCGAAAAATGTTGAGCCATTTCGTAGCATATCCGCAGAAGCTGACAGAGCACTAGCCTTTGCATCCTTAAGCGTCAGTGCCTCATCAACTGGCCACCACACGCGTTGAAGAATTTGTGCGAAATCAATAGGAGGTTCAATGTTCAGATTTGCACCGCGCAGTAGAATGCCATAGAGGTGTGTATGTGCTGTGATAAGGCCAGGTATCATAACGCATCCTGAGGCATCTATTATCTGTTCTGATGGTTCGACAGGAGTCCCTGAGCCTATCTCTACAATCTTCTCTCCTTCGATACGTATGAACCCGTCAGGAATGATTGTGCCCTTCTCATCACAAGTTACAATCAAACCGCCTTGAATCAGAACACTCTTTTCCATTAGGCCAGCCTCACAATGTCTTGGTTAAGTCTTCTAGTCTGCCAGCGATTAGAGAGTTAACCAAGAACAGGGTGCACCCCCGAAGGGCAAAACCCGCACTAAGGTGATAGACATGAGCACAAGCGCTCATCAGGAGCAACCCGTTCTTGAGTGCAGTACAACCCACCTAAGAACCTTTTCTTCGATGGCGCCTTAAATCGAGCAAAGAAGTTACTTACTGATGCAGTCGTAGGATAAAAGTCGAGTCTGGGCTGACTGATGACCACTCCAAGTGTAATTCATTGCTTGGGTCTGGATTACTCGGCTCCACAAACAAGAATCGATTACTCGCGAAGGCAGCGCCTACGGACGAGTCATAGCTGTTAGCGACAAGACAAGATAGAACACGATTGCATGAGCTATCGTCGCCTAAAGCGCGTTCACGAACACAATACGAAGGTTTGAAGCTTGTGAAATCCGTGGTACCTAGTCGCTGCATAGTGTTCGCAAGGTTCAAGAGTACTTATCCCAAGCTTGAATCAAGAAGGGCATTCAAATGCGGCATGTGAGAATGAAGAGGTTCGTGCGTGTGTCTGTGGGACTCGTGTCGCTCATTCTTGTTGTTACTTGTTTAGCTCAGCCAATGAGCGCATGGTCAGAGTTCGAGGATTTTTCTATGTTCCCTACGCAGGACGTTGACGAACCACTAGTGATTACTAGCAATGCTGATTTCGAATCACAAGGGTGGCAAGGAAATGGAACCAATGAAGATCCTTACGTCATCGAGGGATTGCTTTACGATGGGGATTTCGGACCGTACATTAACATTACAGGTGTAGATGCAATTTTCGTGATCAGAAATTGTGAAATGTTGTCACCTCCTGTTGTGCCAATGGAATATGGCTATACTACTGCGAACTATGTGACCATAGGAAATTCACAGAACTTCACTATTGAAGACTGCAGATTCATCGGCGGAAGTACTCACATCTTTGTCCATGATTCGAAACGTGTCCGTATACATAGCAACACATTTGCCCAGGGCAATGGCATCGCGTGTATGGACATTGACATCCTAGACGTTTCTGAAAACTCTATAGAAGACTCACATTTCCTGCGTGTGTGGGAAAGCGGCAATGTCATTGTGAGGAATAACTCAATCCTAAACTATGTCCATTTGTTGGGGCCTCCCTATCCGGGAATGGGATCGTACATCACGATTCACACACGGCAGAGAATCGAGTTCGTTTCAAACACAGTTGTGGGAGAAATTGATCTGAGTATATCTTCAAGGGAGGTTGTGATTCGCAACAACACATTCCTCAATATGACGGGTGGAATCTCAATGCCATACAAGTCATCGTATTCAGGCGTGAGTACAGTCCAAGTCGAAATTGCAGATAACCACTTTGATGGTGGTGGACTGTCATTTTCGCAGCACATCAGCTACCCACTGGACATCGCGGTTATTGAAAATAACTACATAGCTGGCAAACCCATCTTGTTTCAGAGAGAAAAATCAGAAGAGGTAATCAACTGTCAATATTATGGGCAGGTGATTTCATACCTTTGTTCCGATGCGATATACAGCGGGGGAACCTTCAGGAATGTGAGCGTAGGACTTGTGATAATAGATTGCTTCAATTTGAGTATAAGCGATGTCAATTTCAGTTCCTGTTATACTGGCATCATGTTAAGGCACAGCGATAAAATGTCCATTGAGCGAGTACAGGTGATGGACTGTGTTTTGGGACTGAACGCTCATTGGTCAAACAACATGACAGTGTCCAACTGTCTGTTTGAACACTGCTTTATGGGTGTGACTTGGGAGTGGTGCAAGGACGGGGCAATCGTATCGAATGTATTTCGTGAGAATAGTGAATTAGGTCTCAATCTGGAATGGTGCTGGGTTACTGTCACCGGCAACCTGTTCGACCGAAACGTCCGTAACGCGAAAGATTGGGGTCATTTCCCGAACAACTGGGATAACAACACGTGGAGTGACTATTCGGGGTTCGGTGTTTACATCTTGTTTCTTCATGACGGCAGGATTATAGCTGACCACTATCCTAGATCCACATTGCCTTGGTATCAACTTCCTGTGGTTATCCAGCTCATATCCATCCTCACCTTACTAGTGCTTCTGTTCACTACCTACATGGTAAGCAAACGGATGGACGGAAGGCTGGCGCGATTCTTCAGCAGCAGGAACAATGTGCTCGCTCTCCTGTTATTAATTGAGGTGCTCGCTTCTCCTGTGGTTTTTTCTGTAGGGGAATCGACGGTCCCAGCTAACATCGAACCCGAGAGCTATTTAATGCTAGGCTCAATCCTCTGGAGAGTATGGGTGCAAGGAACCTGGACATACTTCCAAGGACCGCTCTCGACATATCCTCAGGAGTCATGGAGTCAGTTTTACATAACTAGTAGTCAAATACTGATAATACTTCTCTTAATGGCATTCACATTGAACAGCTGGCGCTGTCAGCAAATGGGGGCTAGTCGTCTAGACAAGAGAGCCAATATCCTACTCCTGCTTTTGTCAGCTATCTATCTCGCTTTGATTTACCCCCCGGCGGGATTTCCATTGCCAGTTGGACCAGTTCTTGTGTATTTCACACTAAAATTTGTGAGCGAAACCCCTCAGTATACAAGTCATTCCAAAGGCCCACCCCCGGACTACTTGCGGCTTAGATGTCCTAATTGTGGAGCGGTTTATTTTTACGGTCCTTCTTCTCGAGCCAATAAGGGCGCAGTTAGATGTCAGAACTGCAATAGGGAGTTTGATCCAAAGCTCATCTCAAAGGAATCATTGAATGGCAATTACTCGGCTGAAGCAGATGCGTGACTTTGGCGTCTTTACATCTCCATATCCACATAACTGACGGTCCCTTTCTTGGACCTGTAGACAACACCTTCACGTTCAAGCTTGGAGAGTGCTTTCTCGAATTGAGAGTCGGTTAGCCCGGATGAGCTGCATCGCTCCTTCAATACATCTATTGGAACATTCTTGTCACCCTCAGATGCTATCTGTTTCAAGGCTTTTACGAACTTCTGCGCTGGCGGTAAGAATTGATCAATCACTGTGGGTTCTGGTGCGGGTTTCACGCCAATTGAAAAGGGCGGTACTGAATCAGTACTCGCAGCTTTCTTCGCACTGAGTAAAGCGGATAAGAGGTCCAGCTTTGCAGGCGAAGTTGCTTGCTTGGACTCAGTAGGTGCGATGTCAGCTAGACTAACTCCTTCTGGTTCTCCTGTGGTTTCTCCTATGAATGGAATTGATTGGGTCTCGCCATAATCAATACCCAACCATTGCGAATCAATATCTTGATTCACAGGGGCGGCCCTAAGAAGCTGGGTTCTATATCGCCTCATAATCTTGGTTTTCTGAGAGTCGAGGTCTGAATCGGTACAGGTTTGTTCTCCCAAAATAAGCAATGAACGTTCAGCTAAGCCACGGACTCGCTTATGGGAGTCAGTCACGAGATAACCTAAGGTTCGAAGAAGACTGCTGAACTTGGATGATGCAATGTGAAGATTCTCTAAAAGGCCTTGCTTGACTCTCCAATCAGGATCAGCAACCAAATCCATTACAATCCCCCTTGTTGATACGATTCCAAGCTTGCCAATAGCAGATGCCACAAGCACTCGATCCTTCCAATTTGTTGTTCGTAGAAATGCAGTGAGATACCTAGATGTAGTGTGATCTACGATTCCACAAATATAGGGCAGCAACTCACGCTTGCTTTCTGCTGACATTTGACATAAGAGTTGAATCATTTTCCGGCGTGTGCGATTAGGAAAAGCTAAGACCTTCGGCACTGTTCCCAGCGAGATGACCTTGATGTTATTGCGAATCTTCTTCATAGCCCATCTCGTACCCGGAGGGCCAAGCGATGCCATCAAGCCGAACACAGTTGGTTGATGCTCTACACCCAAACTCTCGAGCGCGGCAACCCATTGTTTTCGAGCGCTGTTGGAAATTGGGGCACCATCCTGAACGAATTCTTCCTCAATACCCTGCAGCACTTGCTCTCTTTCAGCTGGGTTAAGGGTTGTCATGGATTTGAAGAGTTCTGGAAGATAGACTCCGTAAGCATTTCGTACAGCCATCCTGAAGACGAGCTTGCGCAATATCTGATTATCATCATCAAGGAGAGTCATAACTTTTGGCAGTAATGATCGTGCGACAGGATGG
>JABCTJ010000113.1 GCA_018238375.1 Candidatus Thorarchaeota archaeon | reverse complement strand
TCTTACCGGGAAGACCCCGGTCATTGCTAATCCAAATTCCTTGTATCCTTTCATTTCGAATCACCAGCGGTTCCTGTGTCGAAGGAAACGGGGGGATGGATGCCGCCTTCCTTCTCTATGGTAATCTACCCATCTTGTCTAAGTAATCTGCCACATCCTTAAGGCCAAGCTTTTCGTAAGTTTTTCGATATGGCCAGCTTGTCTTCAAATCCCACTCATGCTGTGTGTAGTATGGGTCAAGCATTCCATCAAGCTCTTCTTGAGAGTTCATTGCACCTTTCAGTGGTCCTGAGGCGGCCCCCTCATTCATGAGTCGCCACGGTAAATTATCATGCTCTCTTGTTGCTCCACGTGTGATATTGAATGCCTTCTCCAAGGTGACAACACGACGCCCAGTGAACATCATCTCGTCTTCAGTCATTGATATTCCAGTGGCCGCCTCGTAGAGTCTAGCCATATTGTCTGGATTCACACCGTAAGCTGCGGTGGATGTGAACACACAGAAGCCGAGTGCTTCAGTGATTTCGTAGCAGTCTTCGTGCCATCGCACTATTTCTGCTCGGTGCTCTGTGAAGTGTGGCGCCGCCCACTTCTTGTCGCCCGTGACCTTTTCTATGACCGCGACAGCCTCAGGACTGGCACCAAACTCTGCAAACGTTTCGGTCATTAGATGGTCGTTGCCTCTGGGGTTGACTGCAAACGCCAACGCATACGCCTTGGCTGAACGCGTTTCAACATTGGACTGTTCGAGTCCTTTTGCATTCATGATTGCCCACTTGTAGGAGTCCTGACCCACTTTCTTGGTGGCTATCTTGAGACCATCAGCAAGCAGGTTTCCCAGCTTGCCCTTGCGGAGCGCCATGGCTTCGATGGTCTTTAGCAGCTCGGGGATCTTGCCCCAACCGAGTTCAAGACCATCTGTATCGTCCTTGGTGAGAACACCTCTCTCGTAGCTCTCTATCGCCCACTGAGCGACACCACCTGCAGTTATTGTGTCCATACCTAACCGATTGCAGAGTTCGTTGGCCATGATTACTCCTTCTGTGTCAATAACTCCTGGGCCGTTTCCTAGAGCTCCGAAGGTTTCATACTCAGGGCCTCCGCTCGCGATTCCTGCATTGGGTCCGCTTTCAATCGCCGAGTAACGGTGGCATCCGATTGTACAACCGAAGCATGCCACTCTTCTCTTGAGATAGCCCTTCTCAACCAAGCATTGCCCGCTTATCGGATACACGTTTTCTGTGTAGCCTGTTTGCCAGTTCTTGCCTGGGAATGCGTGAAGTTCGTTCACGGCAGCAATTGACCCTGCAGTCCCGAATTCATGGAGGGATGCAGCACCACTATCAGCCTTCAACAGGTCTCTCATTTCTTTGGCAATCTCAGCGAATTTCTTGGGGTCTTTGATTCTCACAGGTTTGCTTCCCTTGACGCTGATTGCCTTCAGATTCTTCTTACCCATGACCGCAGCCCCTCCTCCTCTTCCTGCGGCGTGGTACAATGAACACTGGATGGACGCGCCTCTAACAAGATTCTCTCCCGCTGGGCCGATGTAGAGCCCTCTTGAGTCCTCACCATGCCATTTCTTCAGGAGCGCATCTGTCTGGATCATGTCCTTGCCCCATAGATCCTTAGCATCACGAATTTCGACTTGGTCGTCCTCTATGAAGATGTATGAGGGCTTGTCAGCTGCACCATGCACAACTAGGTGATCGTATCCTGCGAACTTTAATTCAGCACCCCAATGACCACCAGTATTCGTCTTCAGATACAAGCCTGTCGTACAACCGATAGTTGTCACTGATGTCCTACCTGAAGCAGGTGCCGTGGTACCAGTCACTGCTCCTGGAGCATAGATCAAAATGTTGCGCGGATCATCCCAAGTTATCTCAGGGTCCTTACAATAGTCCCAGAGGATTCGGGCATTTATGCCTCTTGAGCCCACGTACAGTTTTCTCCATTCTTCTGGCAAGTCTTGTGTCCAGATCTTCTTCTTGCTTAGGTCCACATGTAGAATCTTACCTTGATGCCCGTACATTTGCTAGGCTGCCTCCTTCTTCAGTTTATGATACATGGCCATTCTCGCAGATCGTAATTTCTTCTTCTTCTTGACCGCATCGTCTGTCTTGTCCACCCACTCGAGCGCACCAGGTACGCAATGCTGTACACAGTATGGATCGCCACCACAGAGATCGCATATCAATGCCTTTCCAGTTTCCGGATGCAACCGTATTCCATGGTATGTGCATGCTTCGACGCAACTGCCGCACTCAGTGCAAATCTCTTCGTTGACTGTGATTATTCCGGTTGTTTCGTTTCTGGTCAAAGCCCCTTCAGGGCATGCGCTGATACATGGAAAGGTATCACACTGCTCACAAAGAAGCGGAATACTGAGAGCAATGTCCTCTTTTTTCAGAATCTTGATCCTGCCCCTGTTAGGGTCGAATAGGTCTTCCTTAATGAGAGAACAGGCTAGAGAGCACTGCTTGCAGCCTGTGCATTTGTCCATGTCGACAAGTAGCATTTTCACCATTGATTCCTATCACCTGTGAATTGTTAAAGCAAACCTGATATGACCTGAGCCCCCATTTTAATCATTCCCTTCACATACTTTAACATGGGCTACATTCTCGGATTATTGTCGCTTCCCACGGGCGGAACGTTCCCAAGAATGACGCCGCCAAAACTCAGACCAATAGTAAGGAAGCGAAATCCTGAAAGACAACAGAGA
>JABCTJ010000032.1 GCA_018238375.1 Candidatus Thorarchaeota archaeon | reverse complement strand
CGGAGGTCTTATGAGACCAAAAGCGGGCTCACCTTGAACCGCTATCTCCGCTGTCATGATTGCGCCTCCTGCGGCCAAGGTCGCTACCTGATACAGGAGGTTCTCCCTTGTTGAATCATAGTCCCGCTTAACCTTCTCGATGTGACCCGGAGCATGAGCTCTATTGATCTCTTCTTCGGTCGCAGGCCTTGCCTCTACAAACTCGTAGTCTGGGTGTTTGCTCAGGATTTCCACAGAGGTGTCCAGCCTTCCAGGGGCTCCTGCGGGTGTGCGGTCATAGCTTTCTCTCATCAGAGGATGATATACTATCTTCATCTTGGCCATTCCTTTCCCGGATAGAAGGTCATTAGCTTCTCCCTGTCTATGAATGTACCCGGAGCGTGTTATAGCTTTTCAGCTACATCAGCTTGACAAAAAATGAAAAAAGAAGATGCAGTGGGCAGCAGGCGCATGGCCCATTGCCCTCTGCTTCAAGATTGAGAGGGGGTGAAATACCGTTCATTGTAAGTTGGACAAGCTTGGACAGGGAGTCTTTGTCCTCCCAAGAGCGGCACTGGGAATGTACTCCTTGAGGCCTTTTTCCTGTCACTTAACCTCAAGAAGTAGTTTCACGACTTGAGTATATAAGACCATATTTGAAAATGTCCTATATTGTCCAAGTTCGGGGCTGCTGTTTGCAACCCGCCTTAACCAAAAAGGCTGCCAAGTCCAGCAGTGAACTCTTCTTCCTTCTCTTCCTCTTTCTCTTCCTTCTTACCTTCCTTCTTACCTTCCTTCTTACCTTCCTTCTTACCTTTCTTCTTGCCCTTTGCAGCAGGTTCTGCAGCAGCCGCGGCTACGCCCGCAGGAGCTGCAACCGCCATCGGCATCGCGGCGCCTTTCAGCGCCTCGTCGATATCGACATCCTTCAGAGCCGCCAGCAAGGCCTTGATCCTGTTCTTGTCAGGGTCAACACCTGCAGCAGTGAGAATGCCATCCATTGCCTTGGCAGTCATTTTCTTGCCCGCTTTGTGGAGCAGAAGTGCTGAGTATACGTATTCCATAATTCTTACCTCGTTGCTATTTTATCCGAACAGGCCTCCTAGACCTGCTACTGATTCTTCTTCTTCCTCTTCGGGTTCTTCCTCTGGTTTTTTCTTCTGCTCCGCCTCATCTGAGGCAGGGGCAACCGCTGATGACGATTCAGCAGCGGCTTGTACCTGATTAAGCATTTCCGAAGGTATTGCTTCTGGATCTCTCTCCGCGAGCGCCGCAGCAAGTGCAAGCGCATGCGAGTTGGCCTTGGCCAGGTAAACATCGAGCATGTCTGTTGTGAAGAAACCAATCTCCATAACCAAGCTCTTTGCCTCCATGTTAGCCTTGACTATGATTAACGGAATTGTGTCTGGCGTTGGAATACCGGCATTGATGGAGAGGTTGACTGCGTACTGATGACCCAGAATGACCTCATTGAACAATCCTTCAATATCAATATCGAGACTCTCTGATGTAAGCACGTTCCCGTCCGTATAGGCAGCAATTAATTTGAGCTGAAGCTCCATTGGTTCAATCCCAAGTCTGCTCAACATCTGTGCCATGGCGCTGGATACGGTATCTCCTGCCTTCACAGCCACAGAGTCATCGGTGATGTGGATAACACCAGTCTTCACTCGGGATGGAATTTTGAGAGCTGCAAGCTCACTAATGAACGGTCCGGGTGCCACGCCGGTGTTCATTGCAGGAATGACTATGTCCTTGGGAGCGATTTGACCTCCCTTCGCTGGAGCTGCTGCCTTGTTATCACTGAGGAATTTGCTTAGAGCAAACGGGTCCTCATTGCTGAATATGAACGCAATCGGGCCGGTGACATACTCGACCAATTTCTTTACGCCCTTTTTGTCAGACTTCTCCAATGCTCGAATCATCAGGGTGTTCCGTGCCATGTGTATGACAGCAGATCCTCTTAGGCTATCCCTGATACCTTGGAGCTGTCTGGCCCCTACACCCTCCATATTGACGAGCCCAACCATCAAGCTGCCATCGATTGACGACACTATCTTTTCCACTGCATCCAGTTTCCATTGAGGAGCCTTGCTTTTGTATACTGACACTTCTTTTCACCTCTAGATGGATACAGGCACTGGTGGTCCCATAGTAAGCTTCACCACAATAGAGCTCAACTTCCCAAGCAATTCCTTGCTTTCAACGAAGTTGAGGACCGCAACAATATTGTCTGCCACTTCTCTATCGCTCATCGTTTCATGACCTACTTTGGCATGGATTGTCGGTGTGTTTTTCATCTTCAACCGGACTGTCCGCTGGTATTGACTTACGACGGGAGCAAGGTCAGCCTGTGGCGGGAATGGTCTTGGCATCTTCCCTCTAGGACCGAGCGCCTGTCCTAAGTATCGGCCAACAAGCGGCATGGAATCAACGGAAGCAATAAAGAAATCATAAGTCTTGGCGAGTGATTTCCTCTCTTTCTTCTCCTCCCCAATCTTGGGAATATCATCCTTGGATACTATATGTTCTACTCCGGCTGCTTTAGCATTCTCTGCGAAATCACCATCACCAAAGGCACATACCTTGGCTGGAGGAAAGAGAGTATTGGGTAGGACGAGTTCCTGATTGATTCTATTCTCAGGTTTTGTTATGTCCAGCTCCTTCTTCCTGAAGCTGACTGCGATATCAAAACTCTGCTTGAACTTGATCTTTCTCTTCTTTCCCTCTGACCTTGCCTTAGCAACTGAAGCCTCGATAGACTCGATGTTAATTGGCATTGTCTATTCCTCCTTCAGCAAGCCTTCAAGCTGGCTATCCCAAAGACCCTCTCGGACTTCCTGCTGGAACTCCTTGGGTGTCTTGCCTTCAACTGTCACACCCATTGAAACACAGGTGCCTGAAACAATCATGACTGCATTCTTCACTGTCAACGCCGACAGGTGGTCTGCTTTTCCCTTGGCAATGGTCTTAATCTGGTCAATCGTAAGGTTACCAACTATGTTTGTATTTGGCTCACCTGAGCCCTTCTCTGCTCCGATTTCCTTTAGAATTAGGGCACTGGTAGGTGGAGTGCCAACCTCAACCTCGAACTGCTTCGTGTCTTGGTCAACGATTATTTTCACGGGTACCTTGAGTCCTGCAAAAGGTGCAGTCACCTCATTGATCTTGGTGACCACTTGGAAGATGTTCACTCCGGTCGGTCCCAGCGCGGGACCAATTGGAGGTCCACCTGAAGCTTTACCGCCCTCTACCATGGCCTCAACAGTTATTTTCTGACTACTCAAATTTGTCACTTCTCCTGATGCAGTGCAATTGGCACATTATCGCTGTACCGTTTGGGTCGATCTGCAGGACAAAATTTGCTTTACATCCCACAAGATCTACTGCATTCAATTTCAACTGTTATCACCCCGGACACAGCGTCTATGCGCTCATGTCAGATTAAGGAGCAGACCTCCCCCATGGAGAACTGGTTTTAAGCATTGCGTTGGGTCGCCCGTGCGTTTGACCAGTTAGGTTGTTGACTTGTGCTTTCAGACCGAATCTGGTTGATGCGCCCAGAAAGAGTCGTCATCGAGCTCATCTTTCTTATCCTTGGACTCATCAGTCCCGTCGTCTTCTTTCGGTTCCTCTCTGTGCGCCTTCTCGACAATCTTTGCGAAGTCAGCGTGCACACGAATAGGAATGGTGTGTGGACTGTCCAGCAGCTCCAGTATGAGTTCTTCTTTGGCTGCGTCTACTCGAGCAACGCGTGCTCTCTCTCCCTTGAATGGCCCTGAGATAATCTCGACCACATCGCCTATCATGATGCCTTCAGCCGCAGGCTTTGGCTTCAGCCACTTGTCGATTTCCTCAAAGCTCACCTTTCCGCTAACTCTACCGCGCACGTGCGGCACTCCGGAGATAGCCAACTCAACGTCTCTGAATTCCAGCGTTTCCAAGAATACATAGCCTCGGAGAGTTTCGGGAACCAGTATCGCCTTGACACGACCAAGCAATTGATTCCTAGAGATTAATTTCGGTTCTCTTTTCTTCTTTTTCGCTTTCTTACAGCCCTTCATATGCTTCTTAGTACTCTTGTCTGACGCAAACTGCTCCGAGCAGAATGGGCACTCCCATACGTCAGTTTCACCAACCACTGCTGTAGTGATGAGATCAGCTACTGACCTCTCCTGTGAAATCGTTGTCCGCACTGCATAAACGCTGGTTCTTGATTGCAACTAAATGCCTCCGCTAAGCACGAAACGCTTTTGTCTAGTAGCTTGGCCGAATCTACTATTGCCAGGTGTAAGTGAGTACTGTCATCAGGTATTGTATGCCAAAGCTAAGCAATCCTACGAGGAACATCGCAAGCACACTGATCTTTGCACTCATCCATAACTCCTTTCTGGATGGTTTCGTGGCCAATTTCAGTATCCGTCTGCCATCCCTGATGAAGCTGCCAATGCCCATAGTTGTTTCACTTCCCTGAATGAAACTGCCTTAACAGTTTCTGGA
Organism: Candidatus Thorarchaeota archaeon; assembly: GCA_018238375.1. Taxonomy (GTDB): domain Archaea; phylum Asgardarchaeota; class Thorarchaeia; order Thorarchaeales; family Thorarchaeaceae; genus WTCK01. The sequence continues at coordinate 12,977 of JABCTJ010000032.1, read as the reverse complement.
ATCAACTGCAGGCAGTCTAGTGCGCTTTTACCGTTCATTGAAACTTGGACAAAGTTGGACATCGCTGTCCTGTCCGGCCAAGAACGGCACTGGCCTCGTGCTTTACCTTAATAATGTTGCGTGCTGCGTTAACGTCGGCGTGCAGGCTCATCTGACAGTGAGGACAGAAGAAGTACTCTCCCCCTCTCATCTCCTCTGTGTCATCAGGGCGCTCCACACGGACACCTCTCTCTCCGCATCGACTGCAGGTCTGTGAGGTCCACGCGGGGTTCACGGTCCAGATACCACCTCTCCTGTGACCCATGGCCTGTCTTCGATACCTGACTCCCTCAATCATGAGTCCCCAGAGGTTTGTCGATAACCTCCAGCTGTGTGAGTACATCCCGCCCTTCCCCTGGAAGGAACGGAGGTCCTCGAAGTAGACAGTCTTCACCCTATGCTTCTCACAGAACCAGACTGTTTCAGATGCGACTAGATGGGAGATCTCGCGGTCGAGGCGTCTGACCTTTCGCCACACGGATGCCAGCTCCATCTCCTTTTTCAGGATATAGGCTGGTGCCTGCAGCCCCGGGTGCTTCTTCTCCCAGTTGTTCTTTCTTCTATCTATCTGTGAACTGAGTTCTCTGGTCCTATGTCTTAGTCTTTCACGCTTTGCGAACAGCCCTTTGAGACCGATGTGCCTGTCGTGATATGTACCATGTTTATCATGGACTGACAACACCACTGGAAAGCGTATCCCCCTATCAACTCCTGCATATGCTGTGAGTTGGGAGGTGTCAAGTGTCTTCTCAAGTAGTTTCTTATCTGGTGACAGGAACGGTATTGAGAGGATGACTCTGTTCCCTCGGAGCTGGAGTCGTGGAGGAGCAGACCTTCGAGACGTTCGCAGTTTCTTCAATTTTTCCTTAAGCTCTACAATACCTTCTGTGTTTGGGTCTTTCCGTGCTTTGAGGTTTGACAGTTCTCGTGCGACATGGTGTAGTGCAATGGTGTTCATCAACTGCTCGCTCATGTCTGTGAAGACGGCAGCCCTGAAAGTCAGTTGCTCTGCCCTAGAAATGTTCCCAGACGCTCTTGCCTCTTCTGCCTTTTTTCGCGCTCTCTTGGCCTTCCTAGGGAACCAGTTCAGGAACCTGAGTCTGAGTGTCTGACTCCGATAGGGTGAGTTTCGGTCATACTCAACACCCTGTAGACCGGGCGGGGTCTTGATGTAGAGTATTATCTCTTCAGGATGTTCAGGGTCGGATCTGAACCAGTATCCCTGACCAGTCGCGTTTTCTGTGCTTGCGCTGAAATCCTCAGTGGTAGCTCTGAAGACAGGCGTCGTGAACGGGAAGCCTTCCTCGTTCCAACGAGTGACCTCAAAGCGAATGAAGTCTATGATACTCTCTGATGTCTTGGACTTGCTTCTCCATGACTCCCTGACTTTCGCTCTCTGTCTTGCTCTGCGCCCTCCGTGAATGCGTTGCCTTCTGGGTGCTTGGTCGTTCGGAAGCGATGAGTCGGTTCCTTCTGCTGAAACAGAGGCTTGTCTCTCAACAGGGGGCTTTGGGATCTTGGAGAGAACAAGTTCGTCAAGGACTCTCCGGACCTGTTTGCATGCAGATAGAGCGTAGTGAAAACCGGACCCATTGCGCTTTGTTTCAGATTGGTCACGCACACGCCTGACTAGGTCAGCTGGGATTCGTTTGTTCTTCATGAGTCTGTTCAAGTCATTCTCTGACTCGACAAGTATCCTCACGAGAGTCTTAACGAGTCCCCTCCTTGTGTGGTCAGCGAGGATGATTCGAGCAGCAGCCTCAAGAGCGTTCCTGTGCATCCTCCCGAAGACCAGCTTACCGAACTCGTTGTCCTTGGCCCACTTTAGGTCATGTTCATTCATCAGTACAACATAGCCACGCGACCTACTCTTACTCAGTTGCTCACCAACTTCCTCAGAGTGTTCGTCATTGGAGTACACTCTCTCAAGGATAAGATTGACCGTCTTGCAGTACTTCTGGAAGTGTTCTGTGAGTGTCTTCAAATCAACGGAACTGCACTTCCGACCTGTGGCAGACCTTGATAGAGCCTGTACTTGGTTCACTGCCCTCTTTCTGAACCCTGAGTCTGGTACTCTCCCTTCACCCTTTCTTGACACCTTTCTGTGGTAGGAGTTGAGTGCAAAAGACTCCACAAGATACTGGTGGGGTCTTCGAAACCCAACCGATATAATCTTACCGTCCATTGTTTTCTGCTTGGCTTGCTCCCAGGGACGGCGCTGGAGTTCTTGTGTCATTGTCCTTCCTCGCAGTCTTGTAACCGATTTGTCCATATAAACACCGATATAATCTTAACAAGATTAGAACAAAGAGCTATCAGAATTGTGCTATTGTCTGACAGAAGTGATTCAAACGAGAGAATTGGTTCCAGACCTAACCCGAAATACTATATAAAAGACTATGAAGATATCCGGTAGAGATGCCAATTCTTACGCCCCCAAGAAAGTCCGGAAGAGACCTCCTCCAGAGAACCTGGCCGTGGACTCCTCCGGGTTCTCACACTCCACTGGAGGAGAGTGGTTCTCTGTGAGGCTGAAGAAGAGCCGTAGAAGGCGTTTCCATGCACTTCACAACGCTGTGGACACTGATACTCTGATGATCCATGCGACTCTAGTCAGAGGTAAGCCGGGAATCGGTTTATAGCGGAAACCAAGGCTGGAACTTTTTGGGAGGAAACTCCTGTTCCCAGTAGCTCCCCAATCTCAGGATTTCGAGAACCCTACTTAACAGATATTCAATTCATTGACGATTCATCTGGATGGATTGTTGGTTCACAAACTGCAGTGATGCACACAGTGGATGGTGGTGCTTCTTGGCATTCACAAGGCGTTGATATTGGGCTATCAAGGCTGTTATCAGTGGATTTTCTAAATGAAACTCATGGCTGGACTTCGGGGGGTAATGGTAGAATCCTTCATACAGTAAGAGGGAACGTTATTGTTTCACGATTGTGGCGGGGGTTAAGTGACCCAGTTTTCCTCGCAATTGTGGGAGGACTATCTTTGGGAGTTGTATCCATTATCGGAGGATTCATCTGGCGAAGACGAAAAAAGGGCCCTCCTGTGGACTCTGTTGCTCTGGTTGATAGAGGAGCTCATGTATAACACCATAGTCTTCAAGTATGCGTTCTATGAATTCAAAACTGAATCAAGCCAATCTTCTGTCTGTGACTGAAAAAACCGCGCACCGTTTTCGAGATGGGTCTTCAATGAGTTCTCGGTGCAACTTACCAAGGAGTCTATCGACCTCGGATGCTGGTATCCTCCGGTGTCCACCTGGAATACGCAAGCACTTGATGTGACCTATCTTGTCCCACCACCTAATGGTCTTTGAACACCCACCAAGTCTGAGAACAACCTGCGATATTGAGAACATGGGCCTTTACTTCAATAGTCACCTAATAACTATCTAAGATTGGCTAAGTTCATTGAAGCTGTTTGAATCCCTTGCTGAGTGTTCGCTATCCGACTAGCTCAAGCGAGGTATTCCGAGGTCCGTCTTGAGATCATCTGCGAGAGGTGTGACCGGTGTTGTTTCAGAGTCAAACACGTAGGGGGAGCTCACGCCTGAGGCAATAATCGTTACTCGGATTCTGTCCTCCAGCTCTGGCACAATAAGTGCTCCCCATATAACCTCTGCATTCGGATTGGCCTGTTCTGTGACGAGCTCTACTACCCTCTTGGCCTCGACAAGCTGCATATCCGTGCTCCCACTCACATTGACTAGGATGTTCCTTGCATTGTCTATTGACACGTCAATCAGTGGGTTCCTCAGAGCATTATACACTGCTTCATCGGCCCGTTCCTCTCCTTGACCCTCACCGAGCGCAATTAGTGAAACCCCACCGTTCTTCATTGTCGTCCGGACATCTGCGAAATCAAGATTCACCAGCCCCGGTTTAGAAATCAACTCTGCAATTCCTTTGACTGCTCGGACCAGAACTTCGTCTGCAACCATGAAGGCTTCTGGCATTGAGAGATCGGGAGCAATCTCCAAGAGCTTCTCATTGGGAATCGCTATCAGCGTGTCCACATGCTCCATTAGTGCGTTGAGTCCTCTGGTAGCATTCTTCTTCCTTGTTTTACCCTCCACCTCAAAGGGAAGGCACACTATGGCAACAGTCAATGCGCCGTTCTCTCTTGCAGCCTTTGCTATTATTGCTGCTGCACCGGTACCTGTACCTCCACCCATCCCTGCAGTAATGAAGACAAGATCCCCTCTTACGACATCTTTGATTGTTTCGTACGATTCAACTGCAGCAGCCTCACCTACATCAGGATCATTACCTGCTCCCAGACCTCCACAGGTGTCCCTCCCAAGGAGCAGCTTGTGATGCGAATTACAGAAATAGAGGTCTTGGGCATCCGTGTTTGCCGCAAGGGTTTCAGCCCCCTCTACTCCAACATCCATCAAGCGTGTCACGGCATTATTACCGGCTCCACCTACCCCTACAACCAAGATTCTGGCACTAACTTCCTCGAGAATAGCTGCTATCTCTTCATCTGAAGTAGTGTTCTTGGGGGTTCGTTTCGCCGCTCTACTAACTTGTGCCTTACGTCCTGCGTTTGATGATTTCAGGACCTCTTCTAAGATGGGATGCATGATTCACTCACACCTGCAGTTCGCTGTTATTACGGGCGTATTATGTACACAAAAAGGAGAATACTACGCCGGTAATACTCAGTTGCGTCTGTACCGTCTACTCCCCTTCATGCCCTTCCTAAAGGAGCGCAGAATAGGCTCAATAGAAACTCCATGCTTAGCCAGAAGATTCGCGGTTTCATCCAATGTGGGTCCAGTCTGAGCCCCACTTTTCGTTATTTTGAGTGCGGCCACTGCATTGGCGAAATGAAGTGCCTGCTCTATTTTCTCTGATCGAGTCCATGCCGTTAGAAATCCGGCAGCAAAAGCGTCACCTGCGCCAACGGTATCTACTACTGGCACCTCGAATATGTCTGATGTGTGATACTCAAACCCATCAGTTGCTATTGCACCCTTGTTCCCGGTTTTCACTATGACCATGCCCGGAAATCCCTTTGCAAAGGCCTTGAGCGCCTTCTCTGACAGACTAATATTGAAGTACTTCTTGAGTTCGTACTGGTTCACAAAGAGCAGGTCAGTCCCAGGTAGTATCTTCGAGAAGTCTACAGTATCTGCAGCATGACCCGGATCAAACGAAAAAATCATCCCATTGGTTGAGGCGATCTCTAAAGCCCTGCTAGTCATCATTGGGAAGCCGCCAGCCACATGAACGCTACTTGCACGTGCAACGTATTCCTCATCAAGCACATGTTTCTCAAGGAAGCGGTTTGCCCCCGGGTTGGCCACCACTATGTTTCCATCCGTTGGATGGCGTGCCATGAAGAAGAGCCCCGTCGCCTGCTTGCCCAGCACCAGTACATTGCTCGTATCTACGCCAAACTTTGATAGTTGTTTCAGAACCATCTCGCCGTAAATATCATCACCAACACAGCTCACTAACCCCGTCTTCACACCCAACAGTGTTGCCTCCACTGCGAAGTTTGCAGCAGAGCCTCCAAATGAGATATGTCCCTTATCTGATATAACATGCTGAATGCTACCCGGAAGTGTGTCAACATACATGACCATGTCAATGTTTATTCTACCGATGGCAATGATTTCGTTGACCAACTGCTCCGCCTCTTATACGATGAGTGCAAGTATTGCTTTTTGCGCATGCAAACGGTTCTCTGCTTGATCGAAGACAACTGAATGGGGTCCATCCATGACTTCTGAAGTAAGTTCCTCATCTCGATGCGCAGGCAAACAATGCATTACAATGACATCGGACTTCGCCTTTCCAACCAGTCCCTTGTTCACTTGGAATTGCATCAATGCACTCTCCTTCTCCTTTGACTTCTCTTGGCCCATCGAGAAGAATGTGTCTGTGTAGATGACATCTGCGTTTTTCACGGCCTCGGCGGGAGTGTTTACAACCTCGAGTGTTGTGCCGTGCTTCTTGCTGAGTCTATCCGCTCTCGTCATGATTTCCTCAATCGGTGTGTAACCCTTGGGCGACCCAATTGTAACATCCATGCCCATCATCGTGCAGCCCTGCATGATCGAGTTACTAACATTGTTCGAGTCTCCGACGTAGGTGATTTTGAGACCTTCAAGACCTCCCTTGTGTTCCTCTATAGTCAACATGTCTGCCATTATTTGGCAGGGATGCAGAAAATCTGAAAGTCCATTTATCACAGGTACAGTAGCATACTTGGCTAGGCCAGCAACCTCGCTATGGGCATACACCCTCGCCATAATGACATCACAGTATCTACTAAGAACTAGGGCTGTATCACCTATTGTTTCACCCCGCCCGAGCTGTGTTCCACTGGGTTGAAGATAGAGTGCATGTCCACCCAGTTGAGTCATTCCTACCTCAAAAGAAACTCGAGTCCTTGTTGAGGACTTCATGAATATCATTGCAAGGGACTTACCCTTAAGGATCTCATGTGGCTTTCCTTTCTTCTGTTTCTGCTTGAGATCATGAGCGGTATCCAGTATTTTACGGAGTTCTTGTGTTTCAAAGTCTGACAAGTCTACGAGATGTCTGCCCTTTAGGCTCAATCTGACCACCTCTGGTTGCTATGCAAACGCGAGCGCCATCAGAAGCCCTCAGTAATAAAACTGTCCACTCAGTCACTTCTCAGACATGAGCCTTTGTGCAAGCCACTCGGGATTGAATCGCTGTAAGTCCTCGTAGCCTTGGCCTATGCCCACGTAGACGACGGGCCGCCCAGTAACAAATGCTACTGAGAGGGCAGCGCCTCCTGATGGATCTGCATCAACCTTGGTGAGAATCGCTCCATCTATGCCAATTGCATCATTGAACTTCTTTGCTTGAGATAATGCATCGTTCCCTGCTAATGCGTCTCCCACGAAAATCTTGAGATCTGGCTCTGCCACGCGTGCCATCTTCTTCATCTCTTCTATGAGATTCTTATTGCTCTGCATTCTCCCAGCCGAGTCAATGAGTACAACATCAATGTGCCTGGCCTTTGCGTGGACAACCGCATCATATGCGACTGCCGCAGCATCCGAACCATAGTCCTGCTTGATGACCCTAATCTCCAGTTTCTCACCATGCTTCTCAAGCTGCTCAATGCTTCCAGCCCGGAATGTATCTCCAGCAGCAATGACTACCGAGAACCCGTTCTTCTTGTAGAGGTGTGCCAGTTTCGCTAGTGTTGTTGTCTTCCCCGTTCCGTTGACACCTACGAAGAGAATTGTTGTCGTGTCACCTTCATCTCTTCTTTTCTTGGCGAATTCTAGAAGGTCTAGGGGGTATTCAGGTGTAAGAACTTCGATTACTGAATCGTGCAATGCAGAACGGAAGAGCTTTGTAAGGTTCTCTAAGCGCCCAGTTCTGGAACCGAGCATTTTTTTCTTTGTGAGTTCACAAATATGTTCAGCCACTTCCACTGCTACATCGTTCTGTATGAGGACCAGCTGCAGTTCCCATACTGCATCAGAGAGATTCTTGTCTGTAAGTTCTTTTGTGGTTGTCTTGATCACAGCATTGTTAATGGCGCCACGGAGCTTGTCAAACACTCCGCTACTCCTCCTGTTTTTGCATCTCCGCGGCCAATTGCTGGAATTGTGTGCCCAACTTTGATGACCAACTAAGTAGCTGCTGATACTCCTGAGCAAGGGCATCATACTGCTTTCTTAAACTCGAAATAATCTCCTCAATACTCTTTTTTGCCTCTGCTGTGTCCTGTTCCATACTGATGCCTTTTCCGATGTGTCTGGTAACCTTCTTTGAGTCAACGAGCTTGGCGTGGATATAGATTTCACCGCCTACATTCATGAGAATCTCTTCTCCCGTCTTCTTCCCCTGCAACTCCTCCAGAACCAACAGGCCAACTTGGTAGTTGTCCAAGTATGACTGCACACGCATCATTTGCTGTGCCTTACGCTCTACGGTGGTGGAAGCCATCTGCTGTTCTGCATATACTCTCCGCAGAAGATTCTCCTGCTCCCCAGTCATTCAATCTTGCTCTCCACACCAAGGATTGTCCGCAACTCGAGACTAACTACTTCCTCAGGCTTTATCTCTATAACCTCAGAAATTTCGATGTCCCTTCTCTTAACTCTGTGGCGGCTGCCTAGATTAGAGAGTATGCTTTCTCTCGCATGCGACTCCTTCAGAGCTATCAGTTCCTTTGTGAATGTGAATGTTCTCTTGTTCTTCCTGTACTTTCCGACTGCTCGCCATACTTTCGTATCCATAACTAAGCACCTCTATTACACATATCCCAACACCTGTGAAATATGCGCGAGTTCGACACCTGTGGTGTCAGATCCGGCAATCATTCCATTGGTATTGGCTAACACGCCGAGACGGGCATATGGGCTGCCTCTGTTCACTGTACCAACTTCGACATGCACTCTTAATATCTCTGATATGCGTTCAATTTCCTCGCTGGTCGCCATGGGATGCACGACCGCCCCCTGACTTGTCACTATGGAGCTTACACCTACAATCGGGAGTTTGGCCACGGTGCCGGGAACCACCTCAACATCCAGAACATCAGAGATTTTCTTTATTGCCTTTGAATCGAAATCCGGATGGCATATGGCGCCGTTATCATTAACCAGTATGATGTTGCCTAGGGCAGTCATCTTATTGTCTAGCCAATCTACTGTTATGTCAACGCTCCGCTTGATTATGTCCAGCTCTTCATCACTTGTTGTGTAAGGTAGAAGTAGCCCATTGCGGTTCGCAACGGACATTAATCCTACGACGTCCAGGGTTGCTACTGTTGACTGAACTAGCTGTGTATTGAAGGCGCGTCCGAGGGTGTCGATGGACTTCCCGCTCATATGTGGAGATGTGAACGCAATCTCATTGGTTATGACTGCAAAGGCTCCGACATTCGGATCGCCCTCGAAATCCGTTCGGGCGATCAAATCGTGCTATCCCTCCGCAAGGTAGACTCGGACCAAATTGTCTGAGTTCTTAGTGGCTCTAATCCTAACTCTTCTGGGCGGTTTCTGGATTCCTCGGGACCAAATCTTCTCGTTGACTTCGGCCGAAATCACAATCTCTTCCGGCTTCATGTGCCTCTCTACGAACTTTCTGAGAATTCTTATCGCTCTGTTAGATCTACGGAGTCTGCTACCAGTCCAGTACGCTCTGCGGAGTGGCACTGTGTAAATTCGCTCATCGATGATTTCTTCATCTGGGACTTCCTCTGCTGGTGCCTCCGCTTCCTCAGCAACCGTTTCCTCGGCGTCCTCGACTTCTTCTATCTCCTCTGCCTTTTCTACTACCTCTTCTATTTCCTCTACCTCAGGCAGATCTTTGGTCTCTTCGACCTCTTTCTTCTTCTTTGGAGGCATCTATGGTCACCTGTTTATGGCTTTAATTTTGTTTGACGCCAGTTCCGTTGCGTCGGTGTTCTTCGTACCCTTCCACCTGTCCTAACAACGGCCCATGTAGGCACCGAGGAATTCGATTTCAGAGCTTTTGCCATCCTCAGTTTCTTCGCGAGTGGCTTATTTCTTGCCATTTGCATCACCTATAGCGTTTTTCTATCTGAACGTGACTTTCCGTTCTCTTTCCCGTCCCTGAATCTGTTGCAGGAGAGTCTTGAGTTGGTCGTCATCCACTTGTCCCTTGAGTCTGCCTGATGCGGCGAGTTGAATCAACTGCGCCTCTATCTGTTCGGCAAACTGTGGCTTTACCATCTTTACGTTGGTTAGCCGTTGTCGTGCTTCTGGAGTGAGTATCTGACGAAGGAGAGAGTCTTTCTTTGTTTGCGCCTCGGACAGCTGTTGCTCGTGTCTCTGCTCTTGGAGCGCCCGCTCTTGGAGGGCCGCTAGCTTCCTCTGCCGAATTGCTTCAAGCTCTTCATCACTCAATCATCTCACCCCTAGCCCGGGGCTTCCTTTAGTAGTTCTCCAGTTCCGGTATAGCCTTCGAGAGTTCTGTCTTCAATGTGGCCGATAGCTTGTCCATGTAGGACTTGCCCTCATCGGTTATTTCTCGACCCTTATTCCCACGTTTCTTGACAAAGCCCACTTTCTCCAGTTGCTGCAGAGCAGTCCTTATGACTGCACCACTGCCTCGTTGGAACCTGTTAGGCTTTGTGCCTCTCCTCTTTCTACCACCATACTCGACTCGCAATCGTTCAATCCCGATTGGTCCTCGCAAGTATATCTTCCTCATGATACTCGCGCACCGCGTATACCACCAGTCCTCTTGATCTGGTGCTCTCTCCTTGTGAGCGCCTGTCTTGACGTATGAAGCCCATTCCGGAGGTGTAATCTCTTTCCGAGCTTTTATGTCCAGTGCAAGACGCCGTATCAGGATGTTGGCGGGAATATCATAGACCGTGGGCATATGTTTGTCACCGTACACATTGAAGTGCGTTCACCCTACCTAGAGCCGGCCGGTGGCCTACTCCAGAAGGCTGGCCCCGCAATCTAGAGTCCGCATAAAAGGTTGTCGTTGCATTCGGCTTCAATTCGACGCACAGAACTCGGTTTGGACCCGATTATACCATGACCAACATTCTATTTCTTGTAGACCACAGCTGTGTTACCGCGCAAACCCGCCAGCTCAGCGCCAGAACGTTCACACAGAGTTTCGAAAAGCATCTGTTTTGTCAGTTCTCCGTCGAGGGCACTGCGCAGCACTCGGACCTTGAAACATTTGTGTTTCTTGAGAAGTCGCCTTGCCTCTGATATGGTACTATCAGTAAGACCGGCTTTTCCTATCTGAAGCATGACCGGGTCTTGCCAGGCGATACTAATCCTAGTGGAATCGAGATGAGGCTTGCTGGGCATAATGATTCGTTGAGGCTTCAGTCGTTCTCTTCTTTAAGGTTCTGACATGACGTCATTGTTTCTTGTTATAGAACCGTCTTATTGCACCGCAGTTCAAACAAGTGACGGTGAGATGTCTTGATCTATTGTTTCGCATCCTTACTCTACAGTTCTGACCAGGTACAAGCACAGTCCCGCATTTCTTACAAAGTTGTCTTCCTATGTGGCGTGGTATCTTGATTCTCGCCTTCTGTGCTATCTTCCTGGCGCTAGCCATTCTCCGCTGGGCAAGGTGTGGTTTCTGTGAGGCAACATCGCTCGCCTGTTCCCACAGGATATCGATTCTCTCTCGAGCGAGTCTTCTTGTTTCAGCCCTTGGTGCTCTTCTTCTCCTCACGGACAGACAACTCGTTTCTCGAGTGATAGACACATCGCTTAAATCGTTCGCACCCATCCATCGATAGAGGTACAGACATGCTTCACGTTATTCTTCTCGAATGCGCAATTGAGTTGGTGCCTAGGGAACTTACTAGTTTGAAAGAGATACAGGCGCACGCTAGACGTCGACGCAAGAAGCCTGGCCAATTGATGCTAGATCAGACGCATCACGGGCGAGCAATGATACGCCTTGATGGCAAAGAGAAGCGCGGCCGTCCAGACATCACCTTTCTTAGTCTTCTGTCAATACTTGAAACGCCTCTATGCAAAGCGGGGCTACTCACAGTTCATCTTCATCTCGTAGATGGCCGAGTGATAGAGATTAGCCCTGATGTTCGGCTTCCTAGAAACTATGACCGGTTCGTTGGATTGTTCGAACAGCTCTTGATGAATGGCAGGATTCCTCCAGAGGGTGAGCCATTGGCTAGAATGATTGATACTAGCCTTCCCGATTTAATCAGTAACTTAGCTGCTGGATCTGGTGAGTCATTGCTTCTCTTGGCAATAGAGAATGGCACAAAGACCTCAGCTAAATCGCTGAGAAGCATATTGCCACAGGATTCCACGATGCCTGTTATCCTCGGTGTGGGGGCTTTCCCGCACGGCGATATGTCCAACTCTGTAAAGGAGCTGTTTAGTACACACTTGAAACTTGACAAGGAAGTAATGATGGCTTGGCATGTCTGTGCCGAAGTCCTATGGACATACTCTTCGAGAGTAGGTGTCACCGGCAGATTGTAGTCCGAATCTTTGAGCGACTGACGTTGTGCTCATTCACAGATACATTTGAGAAAACGTCTGCATTCATGCGCATTCAGCTAGATTCCACCAATAGACTAATTTGACGCTTTCAGAATCATGCCAGAGAAGGGTGGCTTGATGACAGGGCAAGAGCCGATTCGAAAGAATGTACTGGTTATGACGATCGGCAATACAATAACGACCTCAGCCAATTCTCTCTGGATCATGTTTATGCCTTTCTTCTACGAGGACATCGGACTGGAAATTATCGTCATTGGTTTCGTTTTCACATTCGTGGCTTTGTCAAGGGCTTCAACCACTCTAATAGGCGGGCGTGCTGCTGATAGATTCGGAAGAAAACCTATCATTCTGGTGGGCCGCATCATCTATGCAACCGGTCCTCTAGTAATTCTATGGTCTCTCTGTTTTGTTGACCAATCACCTTACTTGACCGGACTGATTGCGGTTCTTGGATACATCTGGATGTTTGCGGGGAGTGGCCTTTCCCGACCTGCGTCATCCATGCTCTTGGTTGAGAGTAGCCCAAAGAAACAGAGAGGTCTTTCATACATGCTTGCCACAAGAGTATTGCCGTCGATTCCACCCGCATTGCTGGTTCTCGTGGGAGCGAGTTTCTACGTGAGCGGCCTCTTCTGGCTGGCATTGGTGCTTGGATTCCTAGGGCTTTCTTCAGTTGTCATTCTGCTTGCCGCAGGTCTCAAGGAGAGTTTTGCAGTTCCTGAGAGAGTTCAGACTGAGATATCCCCCGGAGGAAGCACGGGATCTTGGTTTCTGCTACTGCTACTAATGGCATTTGCCCTTGACGGGATGTCCGGTAGTGGACTCTCGTGGTATGTGCCCATATTCGTTGGAGATCTGGAATTGTACGGCATGATGATTGCGGCGTCGACTTTGGTGATTGCAATAACCGCTCTTGGAGCTGGGGTTCTCGTCGACAGAGTTGGA
>JABCTJ010000003.1 GCA_018238375.1 Candidatus Thorarchaeota archaeon | reverse complement strand
AGAAACACGTCTAAGACCAGCTCGGTCAGAGTAGTGCCATTATGAAACCAAATCGTTGAGTTAATCACACATGTGAAATTGCTGCCAAATGCCCGTGTATCAATCTCGACACTGTTGCCATTTTGCTCGCTGGAAATCACAGTTGGAATTGCTGTGGCATTCACCTCAATCATTGTTCGATTAATTTCAGTCCCTAGGCTCCACGTGGCATTTAGGATTATGTGATCACCTTCGAGTTGATCCCCAGCATTCACATCGACTTTAGTTGAATTCCAGTGAGTGTAGTAGGTAAGACTCAGTGCAGGGGGCTCCTCTGCCCTGATGTTTGTTGTACGAGTCACAGCGCATTGATTATCATGGATTTGCGTTATTGAAACAGCAGACAACGCAAAGGAACTGGCTAACATCAGTAGGAGTAGGAACACGTGTGGTTTTCGGAGTATGAGCCCTGTTGGAGATTGCCTATACCTATTGCCCCCAACCCAATCAGTTCTAGTCATGGAATCCATCATTCCTCCTCCTCGAAAGGCTGGTCCCTCCACGTTCTAATCGCCTCAATCCAGAGAATTGCACACACTGAAACAAGGAGGATGATTAGTACAGAGGAATACCAATCGATGAACCACCATAGCAGTACGAACAGCGCCGCGGTCACCGATGTGTAGAAGGTCGCATAGAATAGGAATCTGGGAACCATGAGCCGGCCCTTGCCAATGTAGTATCTGAGCACTCCGACGCGAACGTCTCGAATAAGCGAATACTCACCATGCACGTTCTTCTCGATAAGTCCTAGATTTTTCAATCGCTCAAGATGATGCATTGAAAGAGATGGGCTGGACAACTGCGTCCCCCTCTGTATCTCTCTGGCTGTCTTCGGCTTTGGATGTCTCAGCATATACCAATAGACCTGCAAGGTCTTGCCTTTGACAGCCTTGGCCAATTCCTCTTCTGATAGATCATCATCAGGCAAGATCTATAACTCCAATCCAATCGCGAGTAATCCATAGAGCATGTGGGCTCTTAAAATCTGCTCGCATCACCACAGAAATCATGGAATGGCTGACCTAGATGCTACAGAAAGGTGTTAGGAGATTTAGTCCGACAAGGCAAGGCTAAAATAGACCAAGATAACGCGATAGCCTTAGCTTGACTCAGACATGTCTTGGTCAACCCACGACCCGCTTGCAGGATGTACGAGCGTGTCACTGGACAGCATGGGGAATACAACGATGTCAGCAGTTCGCAAGCCAATAACACCGAAACCTCCACAAACCAGAGACAAGGTTCTAGTTATCCTCCAAGAGCAGTGTAAGCAATGTGGACTATGCATTGAATTCTGCCCAAAGAACGTACTGTGCATGACGGACACCTACAATAGGAAGGGGTACTATCCGGTGACCGCGTGCGACATTGACGCGTGCGTCAATTGTGAGTTTTGTGAACGTATCTGTCCGGACATGGCCATCTTCCTTGCTGACAGGGTTGAGGCAAAGAAGGCGTACGATGCCGGGTCCATTGAGGAGGGCACAATAATTCCCGAGTTTGACCAGGAAGCTGCCAAGAAGAAGGAGGCGACCAAATAGATGCCGGAGCGTATCATGTTCACTATGGGGGACATTGCTAGCGCAGAAGGAGCTCTCAGCGCAGGGTGTAGGTACTTTGGAGGCTACCCCATTACGCCAGCAACTGAGATTGCAGAATGGATGGCCCTCAGGTTGCCGGAGGTCGGAGGCTCTTTCGTTCAATATGAGGATGAGATTGCATCCATAACGAGCGTGGTGGGTGCCTCTTGGACTGGTGTGAAATCCATGACTGCCACATCGGGTCCTGGTGTCAGTCTGATGTTAGAAACAATTGGACTCGCAGTGATGACTGAAACCCCGTTGGTCCTTGTCAACATTATGCGTGGCGGGCCGAGTACAGGCCAGCCAACTCGTGGTCAGCAGGGCGACATCATGCAGGCTAAGTGGGGAAGCCATGGAGACTATCAGATTATCGCTCTAACCCCAGCGTCTGTGCAGGAAATGTTTGATCAGACAGTGCAGGCATTCAACCTCTCTGAGAGGTACAGAGTGCCAGTCTTTGTACTAGCGGATGAAACTGTAGGCCATATGAGAGAGCGGTTGGTCATTCCCGATGAGAAGGATTTGAAGCTCGAGTACAGGAAACTGGCCACAGGCGACCCAGCAGAGTATCTGCCATTCAAGCCAGATGATGATCTAGTTCCACCCATGGCACTGTTGGGCTCAAAGTATCAATTCTATGCGACCGGTCTGACCCACGATTATCGTGGCTATCCTACGGATAAGGAAGATGTGCAACTCGAGTTGGTCGCACGATTGAACAATAAAATCCTCCATAATGCTGACAAGATAATTGACCTAGAGAGATTCATGCTTGACGACGCCGAAATCGCGGTCATTGCATATGGCACACCATCAAGGAGCGCCAGGAAAGCAATCAAGGAAGCCAGGGAAGCGGGCATAAAGACGGGTATGCTCAGACTCAAGACTGTCTGGCCGTTCCCAGAGAAGGCCATTGAAGATCTTGCTTCAGAGGTCAAGCACATTATTGTTGCAGAGCAGAACTTCGGCCAAGTATACCACATGGTGAAGGCATCAGCGGCGCCTACACCGATTCACCTGATGGCAAAGCCTGCGGGCATGCCGCAGTTACCTCATGAGATACTCGATAAAATCAGGGAGGTTGACTCACTATGACAGCGCAACCCATACTGAAGCACCCAATGCTCAAGTACATCCGTGAGGATAGAATGCCGGCGATCTATTGTCCGGGATGTTCTATCGGAATAGTCACACAGATGATCGCACGGGCAATCGATAACTTGGGATTGGACTTCTCGAAGGTGGTCATTGTATCAGGCATCGGTTGTACCGGGCGAACTTCAGGGTACTTCAAAACAGGTACAATCCATACCACTCACGGAAGGTCCATTGCATTCGCAGAAGGTGTAAAGATTGCCAATCCTGAGCTGGAAGTTATAGTAGTGAGCGGCGATGGGGATATTGCTGCGATAGGCGGTAATCATTTGATTCATGCGTGTCGTAGAAATATCGACATAACCGTTGTGTGCATCAACAACTCCATCTATGGCATGACAGGGGGTCAATTCGGCCCCACTACAGAACACGGGCGCTTCTCACAGACTAGCCCGCGGCCTATTGGCAACCCGGAACATCCATTCAACTTAGTACAGCTTGCAGCATCCTCGGGAGCAACATTCGTTGCACGATGGACTGCAACTCAGGCACGTCGTGCCACGGCATCGATTGAGAAAGGCATCGCGAAAAAGGGCTTCTCATTCATCGAAATAGTTGGTGCCTGTCCTACAGCCTATGGCAGAATGAACCGCCTCGGTGACGGACTCGATATGCACAAACATTTCCTGAAGGTCGCCAAGATTCAGAATGGTTTGCCACCTCATGAAGCGGAGTTCGAGTACGATAGAATAATCGTCTGTGGCGAGTTCGTGAATATAGAAAAGGACGAGTATACTGCTGTGTTGAAGCAGATGAAAGAGAAACTACGGAAGTGAACCTCGTGTCAAGGTATGAAATCCGAATCGGCGGTTTTGGTGGCCAAGGAGTTGTCACCATGGCAGTTGTCCTAGGCGAAACACTATCACTGATAGAAAAGAAGTTCGTGGTACAAACTCAAAGCTACGGTCCTGAAGCACGAGGAGGAGCCAGTAAGAGCGAGATAGTAGTAGGGGACGTTGAGATTGACTATCCGAAGGTGATGGAACCTGATGTCTTCATTGCGTTGAGTAGGGCGGCGTATCTCGCGTACATCAAAGGTCTGAAAGAAAATGGTGTCCTCATCATAGACGAAGATCTCGTGGAGATTGAGGGTGACCTTCCTGACGGAGTCAAGATATACAAGATTCCTGCAACTCGCATCGCTGAACAGAAAGTTGGCAATAAGCAGGCGACAAATGTCGTCATGCTAGGAGTTCTCTGCGCAATAACGAAGATTGTGACGAACGAAGGCCTTCGGCAGAGGATTGAGGAGCGCTGGCCAAGATTCAAGGAGTCAAACCTGAAAGCGCTAGAGCTTGGCCTGAAAGCTGGAGAAGAGGCATTGGCAGGTCAATGATCACCCAAAGCCTAGAGCTAGAGATAAGAATACCGGCGCCATTTCCACCATATTGTGAACTAGATGTAGTGAAACAGGCAGAATTAGACTTCTGGATCTCTGCCAAGCAATCCCAAATATGAGCCCAACCTGCGCTTGGTATACAAACGAGAATAGAAGAGCGTAGATAAGAGCGTCTGCCGGAACCGGGTTGAAGAAGAGATAGGTCATATAGTTCACAGGAATATGAAACAGGCCAAAAATAAGGGACGAGGCGAGAATCCCAAGCAGTGGACCGTGTTTTTCAGAGAGATTTGTCTGAATCAATGTGCGGAACATAAATTCTTCGGGGATTGCCGCAAGAAGGAGTAGGACAGGAATGCTGTAGAGAACAGCGAGGGGAATATTGCTCAGAGAGAGAATGGGATCAACAAAGTGTTGTGTCTGGAAGAATTCCACACCACCCACAAGTTCGTTGAAACCATACGCGATGAAAACCAGCATGGCATATGCCAAGGTCAGTATCAGTGACCCTAGGACATCCCGCACCTTTAGCTCGGTGAAACCCAGGCGGTTCTTAGGTATTTTCAGAACAAAGAGAGTTACGTATAGCGGAATGAGGAATGCCACAATGAATGTTGCGGGATTCAAGTACCAAGGTAGTGGAAGGAACAGGGCTAGAACTATTCCAACCATTTCAAGGACCAACAGAAGTGCAATCTTGTCATAGCCCAAGCCCATCCCCTCGGCCTCATGAGGCGTTTTCTCTGTCATAATCAGGAGCAGAGGCGCAAATAGAAGTAGGACAAAGACAGCCAAGGGAGAATGATAGGAGAACGTCGATATATACGGTATTCCAACGGCTGCAAGGCCGAAGATGAGTACCGCAGAGAGTCCAATCCAAATGAACAACGCTATCCGCTCGGAGGGCTTCAACTCATCCAGTAGGCCACTTAAATGTGCAAATCGATTACTCACTCCTACTCACCACACAACTGCTGAGAATAGGGAATGTTACTAATCAATCCTTCGCGAATGCTAATTCAGAAACGGGAAAATGTCAGGACACGGTGGATTGTCTGGTGTCTCACCGGTTCAATAGACAATCATGTCATCTCGACTGAGAAAAGCCATCTCGAAGGAATCCGTAAGAGTTAGTACTCCTCTGGGACAAGACTCCACGCACTGTCCGCAAATCACGCATCTGTCAAGATGGCAGATGGGTCGAAAGCCTGTCTTGGTCTGGAAATCCTCAGGCCGGCACTTAATCATCTCGATGGCCTCAGCAGGGCAGACGCGTTCGCAAATCTTACAGCCAGTACAGCGCTCTGGTACTTTGTAATCCCAGCGGGCCCTCAAACCTTCGGGAACATTAATCCCCGTTTTGATGAAGGGATACCTTACTGTTGCTTGTTTGGAACGAACGTTCTTCAACAGCTCAGGTTGTATCTTACCAAGACGCGCCACTTCTATACCACTCCTAATATTGGAAATATGTACGTTAGTGCAATCTGCACGAGTACCAAGTTGATAATTGCTAAAGGAACCATGAACTTCCAAGCGGCCCGAACAATCTGGTCTATTCTCCATCGAGCGAAAACGGTTCGCATATTGCTCAGGACAATAATCACCAGTGCAGACTTGAATATGAACACCAGAGTGTAGTATATCCATCCCACCCATGTGGTAGCCATGAATCCTGCAAACTCTACTGAGAATAGTGGAATCGGTATGAACTCTAGCAATAGGGGCCCTCCCAAGAAGAGCGCAGTCACCATGCCAGCGCCGAATACCAGCATAATGTCCTCAGCCAGGTTAATCATGGCTAGCTTCTTTCCGCTGAACTCGACCTGCCAACCGTGCACGATTTCTACTTCAGCATGACTGACATCAAAGGGAATTCTCTCAAGCTCAGCTTGAAGAGAAATAACATAGATGATGAAGGGGAGGATCATTAGCCAAATGTAAGCAGGGGAAAGTTTGGATAGCTCGTGTGTGATTATTGAGAGGCGCAAACTCCCTGTGAGCAATGCTGGAGTCACCAGCGCAAGAATCAACGGTATCTCGAAGCTGATTAGTAACATGCCAGTCCTCGCTGATCCCGTTTGACCATAGCGATTCGAAGAGAAGTAACCTGCAAGAACAATCGTGACAGCCATCAGCGTTGATAGAAATAACAGGAAAACAAGGTCGCCTTCGAAGCTGAGTATGCCCTGAACACCGGAAGTCCCAGGGTCCATGTCAACAATAGGAAGAAACATGGCGCTTACAAGACTCAGAACCAGCATGACAACAGGCACAGCTGCAAAGCTTCTTCTATCCGCTGCCTTCGGAGTGAGATCCTCCTTCCCCAGGAGCTTGAGAAAGTCCATTAGCGGTTGGAGAATACCCCGCCAGCCTGTGTGGAGAGGACCAAACCTATTCTGAAGGCGTGCATGTACCTTTCTGTCAACCCACTGCCAGAGCAGGGCGAGGAATGTTATGAATAGGATGCCCGGAAATATGAACACAGCAAGTGTTTGGGCAAGCAGTTGAATTATCACGTCCAAAAGTGTCTGCACTTCACTCCCTTCTTGGATGTTCTTTATGCCACTTGTTGCTCTCTATTCTGAGGTTGTCCAAAGAAACCAATCGCATAGTTTCGTCATTCCCATCGACTATCACTACCCTGTCAGTACAACTGTAACAGGGATCAATGGCCGCCAGAATGATTGGCGCATCTGCAAGGTAATTACCACGCAGGCAGTGTGCCATGCTCGTCCAGTTATTGTAGGTAGGTGCACGCACCTTCCACCTGTCCGGTTTGTTTGTGCCGTTTGTGACCAAGTAGTGGATTAGCTCGCCGCGGGGTGCTTCATGCCTAGCAAGCACTTCATTGGGTTGTATTCTGGGCCGCACCCTCTCACGAATGGGTCCATCAGGCATGTTGTTCAGGAGCCATCTGCTCATATTGATGGCTTCAATTGTTTCGATTACTCTGACAACTGCTCTACCTGCCACATCACCCCTGTCCGATAGGATCATCTCGAAGTCACCCGTATCCATCATTGGTATGTAAGCCTGCGTTGGATCATTAAACCTGACATCTACCCTAAGACCAGAGCCTCTGCCGGTGGGCCCAACAGCACTCGTCTTCTTTGCAACTGGAGCTTCAAGCATACCAACGCCATCAACACGATTCCAGAACGTCTTCTCATGTATCGCGACATCGCGGTAGAAGGCCACTCGTTCCTCAAGCTTGTCAAAGCCCTTAAGCATCTGCTCCTTCTGGGCATCGGATATGTTTCTTCGGACGCCTCCTATCGTACTCATGTCATGGTGAATTCTGTTCCCAGAAATGTTCTCTAGCATGTCCATGACAATCTCTCGGTCACGCCAGGACAGCATAAATGCCGTATCA
Source organism: Candidatus Thorarchaeota archaeon (assembly GCA_018238375.1). Taxonomy (GTDB): domain Archaea; phylum Asgardarchaeota; class Thorarchaeia; order Thorarchaeales; family Thorarchaeaceae; genus WTCK01. The sequence goes on along the minus strand of JABCTJ010000003.1, from coordinate 10,793 downwards.
AAGCCCACTTCGTGGAAGGCTACTCCGAGCCACAGAATATGGCTGTGTATTCGATCTAATTCCCAGATCAGCGTACGAATGAACTTGGCACGCTCAGGAATCTCCGCCTCAGCGGCGAATTCCACGGCTTGAGCGTAGTTCCCGTTATGGGTAGCAGAACATATGCCACAGATGCGTGATGCAAGGTAGAGGTTCTGAAGGTGTGTGTTGTTTTCGCCAATCTTTTCTATCGACCGATGGTTGTAGCCAATGTTCACCACTGCATCGACAATGTGTTCACCCTCCACAGTGAGCTTGAACATCCCTGGCTCCTTCAGAGCTGGATGCTGTGGTCCGATTGGTATTGTTACTCGAGGAGGAATAACAATCCTCTTGTTAGTTGAGGGCATCTCAGGCCCCCTCCTTGGGACCCGTGGTCCTGGACTTCTTCATCAGGCTTCGTGGGTCTTCCCAGTCTTTCCGCATCGGGTATTCATTTGCCGGCCAGTCCTCAGGAAGCTCTATGCGGCGAACATTGGGATGACCGACCTGCACTATACCGAACAACTCCCGCACTTCATTCTCTATGAACTCGGCAGCGGGAACCAAATCTGAAATCGTCGGATGCTCTGGCTTGTTTCTCGGTACATCGAGTCTGAACGTGATGGCTATCTTCCTGTCATTGATAACGAAGTGATAACATGCCTGAAGATCATCGCCCAAGTCTCTCCCTGAAACCGTGATGAACTGCCACATATCGTACTTGTCTATCATGTGCTGGACTACGTTTCGTATCTTCTCGGGATGAATCTGCACAAAGATTCTCCTTGGCTGCTTGTGGACGTAGGTGCCTTCTTCGATTATTGAGTCTTTAAGACCATCCATTATCTCTTCCAGAAGCTCATACTCAGCCTCGTGGCCCTCTCTTGGCGCTGGATGATGCTCAGTGATTTTCTCTGCCTCTATATCACTCATCTTTCTTTGACTCCTTTCGCGTTCCTATCGTGGGGTCATCCTCTGAAATTAACGGTCGGTTCTTTGACTCGTCACCGTCAGGTGTTAACAACTCCTGAATCACTGAGCCTGGCGGGGGATCCATATCATCCTCATCAGGATCACGATCATGTGGTAAGAAATCGGCCTTGCGCTTGTATTTTCGGATTGGGACCTTCTCTATTGGGGTGGATTCCACCAGGTCCCACACTTCCGAGAGGTACTCAAGAAGCTTGTACGCACCATATGCGATGGCTGACGGCTTGGGAGCACATCCGGGGATGTAAGCAGACACAGGAATGATTTGATCTACACCTCCCAGCGTTGCATAGCCACCACGAAATGCGCCTCCGCTACAAGCACAGGAACCCACTGCCACCACGAACTTTGGTTCAGCCATCTGGTCGTAGATTCGCTTCAGTCGTGGTGCAATCTGGTGGGATACAGGCCCAGTCACGAGCATGATATCAGCATGGCGTGGGCTTCCGACTAGCTTCATGCCGAAACGCTCGATGTCAATTCTTGGCATCAGTGCCGCGATTATCTCAATGTCACAGCCATTGCAGCTGCCTGAGTTGAAGTGAAAAACAAATGGTGATTTCACACGCGCCTTGTTCACTAATTTCTGAAAGAAGCCCATCTACACAGCCTCCTGACCCAGCTCTTTTGGGGTGAGCGAAACGTACATTGCAGCAACGAGTGTTACAAGCAGATAGGCAATTACAACCGGCCCATGATTCTGCCAGGAGAGGAACAGGACAAACCCGAGGCTCTCAAAGAACAGGAAGTAAAGAGCATAGTTGAACAAGGGCAGGTTGAACTGTATCTTGCCACCCTCAAAGGCTGGTTCACCACAAGCATACGACTCAACTGCTGCTCCCGTTGTCCGTGCCTTAGGCGCCACAGACCTACCCAGTAGAATAATCACTCCTGCGAAAAGCAGACTCAGGATGAGTACAAGAGCAAATCCAAGGAATAGGTCCAAGTATAATCACCACAACTCAACTGTGTATGTCGAACCCGCCCGCCTTAGATTTTCTTAATATCCTTGGCGGTCAGGAAATATATCATTAGGTTCCGACTGATAACTGTGACCACTCAGACACACGGCGCGACAGAAATCCGAATCGGAACACGAACTTGGGCGCTCTCAATTGAGAATCTTAATGAACTATTCTGTATCGGATGCTCTCGCAATAGCAAGGATTGCGGCACCAAGTGCCCCTGTCAGCTGTGGCTCTTCGGGCATCCAAAGGTCACAGTTCAGTGCTTCAGAGAGATAGTGACGAAACGCTGGGTTGCGCGCGACGCCCCCTGTCACGCCAATCGGCGAAGATACACCGACACGTCGTGATAATGTGCTGATTTTTGCGGCCATTGCTTGGTGGATTCCTGCCGCGATGTTTGCTGGACTCTCTCCAGAGCCAATGCGCCCGATAACCTCACTCTCAGCAAACACCGTACAGGTGCTGCTGATTTGACATGGAAACTTCGACTTCAGCGCGAGTGGTCCAAGCTCATCAATTGAAACTTCTAGAACCCTGGCCATGACTTCGAGGAATCTACCCGTGCCTGCTGAACACTTATCGTTGAGTTCGAAGTCAGTTGGTCTGCCCTTCGAACCGATGCGTATTACCTTTGAATCCTGACCACCAACGTCAATGAGAAGTTTGATGCGCGGGTTCAGACTGTGAACCCCCACACTATGACATGTTATTTCCGTGATTGACTCGTGTGAGAACTTCACTTGTGTTCGTCCATATCCAGTACTCACCGTAGAAACATCGCCCAAATCGAGCTGAGAGAGTTTTGTCAGCTCTTCGAGAACATTTTCTGCAGCCTTGGATGCTATAGCTCCCGTAGGTATCAGGTGGGCTGCAATGACTTTGCCACTCTTATCCACAAGGACCCCCTTAGTGGTTGTGGAACCAAGATCAAGACCGATGCCCATTTTCGATTCTTGTATCAAAGCAATCGCAACCTACAGTAGCATCTCTAACAGTGCGTCCAGGCGAGTTTCAATCTGCGCATCATTTTGGAGACGCGAGTCAACCATATCACCTTCTATGACCACCCCGGGCACTCCAGTCCTCTCCGATACAAGTTCCTTTGATACGAGCTGCCCCAAGGAATAGCGCTTGCACGACCTGACAGAGAACATGACAAAACCATCCAAATCGTAGTCCTTTATGAGATCGCACATCTTATCGACCTTGGCCTCAAGCCCCTTATTCAGGTACACATTGGAGTACATAGATGCAATGCTATCCATCCGGTCTTCATCCTTGATGGATCCTGTCCACGCGTGTGTGTAGGTGTCCGCTGGGAAGACCACCCCCTTCTTAGCGAGCGACCCCATAATGCGAAATACGCGGAACCATGGAGGGATATTATCCCATAGGAGCCGAATCTTCTCGTCACGTATTGCCCCAAGACCATTGGCAACTCGGTCATTGACCTCATTGAGAAGCGTTTGATAGTATTCCAAGGTGTAGTCCCTCCCACGAATGGCAACAACCGGAGCCATCGCTAAGAAGCGATCGGCACAGTTGAGGGGAGAGGGCTTGTTCTTGCACGCCTCGAGGCACTGTGTCCAGATGCCGATGGTTTCCGTTGATAGGTCAGTCACTTCACGAAGCTTGTCCTCTTCTAGAGTTGTGCCGAATTGCTTACTCAGAAAGCTGACCAGGTTATCAAGTCCATGACGAACGTAGGCAATATGGTGAGGCAGCTGTTCTCCCTCAAGAGGGGGTGTGTCCACAAGGAATACCGGAGCGCCAGTCATCTGAGAAATAGCGTCGTACCATCGCAGGACAGTTCCACAGATGTTGTTGCATGCCAATAGCGCTTGGGGGGCTGGAAGTCCCTCCAATGGACTTTCCTCTGGATGTTTCACAGATCCGATGCTCGCCCGAGCGTAGGAGCAGAGCTCTTGCGAGTAGCCTAACTCCTCTGCATATCCACACAGCTTGGGACCAGCCCTTTCTGCGCCAACGATAGCCCCGTACTGTTCGGGATAGGATACGCCCACACCCATTGCAACAGGAATCTCCACTGGAAATCCGGAGGTGACCCATGCCAGCTTGCCTTCTTCACTCGCAGCATGTCCTTCTAGCATATAGCGGAACATTGCACGCTGTAGAAAATTATGAGATTCCAGTACTCTGTAAGCTTTCTCATCTTTAGCCTTCTCTGACATCACGCTGCACCCCCATGTGTGAGAGTTTCTAGGAAGCTCTGGATTCTCCCTTCTAGTCGTGCGCGGTCTGAGAATTCCGGGTCAACCGGGAGCCTTACCGTCCGTACTCCAACCTCTGATGCAATTGCTAGGAGCGACGGTGATTCGAACTCATCTGGGTCGCAAAAAGACTGTTCACACACTATGAGTCCATCAATGGCCAAGTGGGTGAGTGCATCCTTCAGGAAATCAAGACGCTTCGGAAGACCTTCTTGTGTGGGCTCCGGCAAAGCACCGAGCACTGAACGTGCCATATTTTCGAATGGATCACCCTCAAACTCCGGCATTGGCGTGAATATCGTTTTGAAACCAAACGAGAGTAGGTCGAACACAACTGCAGTGCTTGAAACTTTCGAGAGCGCATTTACCAATTCTGCTATCGCTTGTGGTTCGGTCATTCCACCTACTATGGCAATTCGTGGAGTGGGTAAATCAGACGGAAGCGAAACATCCTCTAATCTTCGCTCAAGAAGAGCGTGCTGCAATGCCTTGGTGGATTCGACCAAGCCTGCTTCCGCTAGGCTGTGCTCTACATCATTCACGGTCGCCTTGAGTTCATCAACTACCGCATCCAGAGGAGCTGAGTGGAACTCTCTCACGAATGCCGCAATTCGATGGTAAGGTACTGAACTTGGCTGAAGAAGCCGAGCCGCATAGAGAAACTGAACTGCATCGCGGAATTGTTGGACTAGATCAACAGCCTGCCTGAAGGCATCATCAGAAAATGGAGAGCCATATGCATCTTCCAATGCATTGCTGAAGATTCTGAGTTCTTCTGCAAAGTATTGAACAGCCGCTTCACCCTGGTTTCCTGCAGGATATGTCAGTCGAAAAATCTTGTCCTGGGGGTATCGCAGATGCCAGATATCGGCAAGATTCTGGAGAGAATCACAGGTGTTTCCAGGGAATACTATTCCGTCAACATGCGGAAGCTGGTCATTGACTCGTTGGCTGAACATATTTCGGATGAAAGAGCAGGCGAATGTCTGCAGACTCGCCTCGTAGGAGCCCATCACCGTAGGATTGGCATATAGGAGTGTGGGCATCAAGCCGTGTGCCATTATAATCTCAAGCGGAGTGTGTGGATACACATAGCCTAGGATTGGTTTGCCTTTGTCAACTAGCTGCTTCAACATCCGTTCGGATTGCTCGATCGCCTGTGCATTGCTCACTCGATCATCCCTTCAGCCGTGGGTCCTCTCTTTGATACTAGTATTAGAGCCCTTTGTTGCCGCACCATCTTATTTGTTGTGTTGGACGGTCATTAGACGGTCAAAACTTGCTCGAAAAGGGAAGCAGAAGGAAATATCAAGCACTGATGTGATATCCAACAGTTAGTTCATGACCAGTTTTTGACATATACGGTCATTGGATTCGACGAGAGAGAGTAGTGGAGTAGAACAAATCATGGAAGAAATGTTATGGCACAAAGGCGGAAAGTGGCCAGGGAAAGTGAAAAGAGATCTGGACCTTCCGGAGGAACCCCTCTTCGCAATGCTTGATAGGACAGCCGACCAGTACGGTGATAAGATATACACTATGTGGGCCGGTAATAATCAGACCTACACGCAAGTGAGAGAGAGCGCTAATAGGATTGCTAATTTCCTTGCTAGTAAAGGAATCAAGAAGGGCGATAGGGTCGCGATTTTCTTACCCAACATGCCCCATTATCCCCCTGTATTCTTTGGTGTCTTGAAGGCCGGAGGAATCGCAGTTACGTGCAATCCGTCGTACACTGTAGGTGAACTGAACTTCCAGTTGAAGGACTCTGGGGCTGTCGCGGTGTTTTGCTTCGATCATCCGAAGTACACACCACTGACATACGAAGCGGTAAAGGGCACCGATGTCAAGACTGTGGTTGTCTGTAGCGCAGCGGAATTCCTTTCGAAGATGAAAGCCGTAATAGGAGGTCTTCTAGGTAAGGTCCCCAAGAGCCCCTCCTACGACGATGACATCACCATCTTCTACAAGGACATCATGGCCAGCTACGAGCCGAAGGCACCTGAAGTGTCAACCAACCCCAAAGAAGACACAGCTTTGATTCTGTACACTGGCGGGACAACAGGCACACCGAAAGGTGCGGAGTTGACCCACTATAACTTGACCAGCAATGTGGAGCAGATGCACGAGTGGGCACAACTTGAGCCTCCTAACAACTTGGTAGAAGGCGATGAAGTGTATGTAGGCGCCCTTCCGTGGTATCACAGCTACGGTCTGACGCTGACAATGATAACCTGTGTTCGTCAAGCCAATAGTGTAATTTGCATCCCCGATCCAAGAGCAGGGAAACCACCAATGACAGATTTGCTTGCATCAATAGCGAAAGACAAGGGCACAATACTGCACTGTGTTCCTGCCCTATACGCAGGAATCGCAAATCACTCAAAGGTGAAAGATTTCGATCTTTCAAGCCTCAAGGTCTGTGCGTCTGGAGCTGCGCCTCTGGCACCGGAACTGGCCAAGCTCTTTGAGTCAGTGGCAGGCGGCACCTTGTTTGAGGGTTATGGCCTGACTGAAACATCGCCGTTAACCCACGGAAATCCACCATCCAGGAGCACTCGCAAGTTTGGTTCAATTGGAATGCCAATCAGCAACACATATGCGACAATCGTCGACATTGAAACGGGTTCCAAAGAGCTGGCTCAGGGCGAGGTTGGAGAGATAGCTCTCAGCGGACCGCAGGTTATGAAAGGATACTACAACAAACCCAAAGAAACAGCTGCGGTGTTCCGAGAATTTGGTGGCAAGCGGTACTTCCTCACAGGTGACATTGGTCACATGGACGAGGAGGGTTTCTTTGCCATTTCGGACCGTAAAAAGGACATGATCATAGTTGGCGGTTTGAAGGCGTACCCGCGGGAGGTTGAGGATACTCTGTATGAGCACCCCAAGATCAAAATGGCAGGTGTGATTGGATTGCCACGAGAGGATGATCCAACCAATGAGTACGTGAAGGCGTATGTGGTCCTAAAGGACGGCGAAACCGCGACGCCTGAAGAAATCGTTGCGTGGGCTAAGGAGCGGCTAGCTGGATACAAGCGTCCTCGTGAGGTCACAATTGTGGACTCGCTTCCAATGACTGCCGTCGGAAAGATATTGAGACGACAGTTGCGAGCAGAAGAACTGAGGAAGAGAGGGTAGTAAACAGCTGATGCAAAGTTGGACATACCTAGACAATTCCATTGTGGGCTTTATATGGATAAATAGGACATTGATCTCTGAGGAATATGACACACCTGTAAAGGTTCCTCACGGAGTAGTCCAGTGCCGTTTTCTGGACGTACTAGACTTTGGTGTCCAACTTTGTACAGCTTACAATGAACGGTAGCAATACCTCAGGTGGGGGCACTGCCCCCGCCCGCTCCCTTTTATTGCCACGCTTAGATAGTAGACTGAGGATTGAGATTATGCAGGCTATTCCAACTGACACAACGATTTTCGTAGTTCCCCTCATAGGATTATTGGCTTTGGGACTAGTGATTGCAGGTATCATTGTGTTCGTCATGATGCGTCGGCGCGGCACTGGCTCCCTGGGCCAAGAAGACAGTTGGCTTCAGGAATAATGTGACTCGCCCGGCTGATTCGCAGGTGGGGCCAACTGCGCTGAAAGACATCCTTATTCAGGAATTTCGTTACTATTGATGAGAGTGATGAAGATGAGAGGTATTCCTCGGGTCCTAATCTTTGCTCTGCTAGTTTCTGTTAGTCTTGTCCCAATTGTAAGAGATGCAGATCTGGTGAAGCCACATGCTGCTGCGTATGAATCTCTGGGAAGCCCTCCAGTCGTCGATTCAACAACTATTGCGGATTACCATGAGTTCTCTGTGGGCAACTTCACAGGCACTGAATTCTCGTATCTCAACCTGTCCATGAAACTGAATGAGGCTGAGTCGACTGTCGAAGGCAATCTAACAGTTGACTTCTACAACGATGACCCGGTCCCGTTCTCTAGGATACCATTTCATCTGTATCCGTCTGGGATGCTGTATGATAGTAGACAGGGGAATATCACAATCTTGAACGTCACGACAATGAGCGAACCAGCTCAGGAGATGCTATACAGCGTTCTATGGGAGCAACAGTTGATGTGGGTGAACTTGACTGATTCTCTGCTGCCGGGTGAGAGGACGGAATTCCACGTTGAGTTCATCACAACCCTCCCTGATGGTCTTGACAGGGCGAACGCGTATGGAGAAGACGGCGACCAGTCACGGACCTACACCGTTTCCAGTAGCTACCCTATCCCCTGTGTGTACGATAAATTCGATGGCTGGAATACCGACCCCTACTTGGGCGTTGGTGATCCATTCTACATTGACATGGCGTTCTATGAGTTTCATTTGAATGCTCCAAATGGCATGATCGTGGCTGCCACTGGGGAGCTGATAGAGAGCGATTCCAACGGAGAGCGAACGATCTACCACTTTGATCCAGTCTTGCCTGTGCGAGAGGTCACTTTCTCGGCATCCAGACACTATCAGGTGGAGTCTGCAAACGTGGATGGTGTGAACGTGAGCAGTTTCTATCTCCCAAACTCTCAAACTGAATGGGAGGATGACGTACTGGAGTGGGCCAGTCTGACACTCACTTTGCTGAATGAAACTTATGGTGTGTATCCTTATTCGACCCTTAACGTTGTGGAACAGCATGGATTCTATGGCGGAATGGAATACCCCTGTCAAGTATACATGACTCGTGAGGTACTTGAGAACGTAAGAGCAGGAACCCTTTATCCTGAGTTCTTGGAGCTGGTTGTTGTGCATGAGGTCGCCCATCAGTGGTGGTCCCAACTGGTTGGAGATGACTGTATTGACTGGGGTTTCCTTGACGAGGGCCTAACCTGCTGGTCACACAATTACTACGGTGAAGTTTACTACTCCGATTGGGAGTATTTGCAGTACTATCGCTATCTTGACACCGTACGGCTGCACCACGAGGAATCTGGAGCTGGAAGCGTAATCAACCAGTCTAACTATGAGAGGCCAGAACTGGTGGGATACATTGACTACACGAAAGCCCCACTGATACTTGAAAAGCTCAGGATAGAGATAGGTCATGAGAAATTCGTGGAGAGCTTGAGTTACTTCTTCAAGCAGAATTATTTTGAGATAGCCACACTGCCGGATCTGCAGGAGGCATTCGAGTTCGTATGTGGAGAAAACATGGACTGGTTCTTCCTACCTTGGTTCGATAATCCGTTCCTCCCTGATTATTCATTTACTGGGGTGGTTTACAACCTAACTGACGGGACTGTGACCATATCAGTGGAGGACCTAAATGAGGTCTCAAACCCGTACCCCTATTCTCAACAAGTGCTAGTCAGAGTTGTCAACGATTTTGGTGGACTTTTGCTGGAGGAAATGGTATGGATAAACGGTACAACCACCTTTTCACGATCGGTATCTACTCGGCCAAGTGAGGTGTGCTTGGATTACGAGGACTATGTACTCGTTGACCTGATTTCCTATGATGCCGATTCGTTGAGCACTCGAAACATTCAGGTTGTCGGCACTCCGTCCCTGACCAATTTATGGGGATTCATCCCTATGGAGCTTCTCCCCGTAATCGCCGTTACAGGGATAGTAGTGATACTAGTATTCTATGTGCTCGTAAATCGCAGGTCAAGAAATGCCACTTGGTGAAATGGGAATAAGCGACTAGGCAGGGCTACTTCGACCCCATTTCAGCATACTTCCTACCTAGTTCCACGTATAGCTCGGCACCAGCCATGAAGGCGTTCCTTAACCCTTCAGGGACTTCCTTCTTGATTTTGCCAGGAATACCAAGAACCAGAGAGTTGGGAGGGATTACCGAGTTCTCAGTGACGACTGATCCAGCACCAATGACGCAGTCATCGCCGACCTTTGCCCCAGTGAGGACTATCGCACCGATACCGACCACAACACGGTTTCCAATCTCGCAGGCATGAATCACACAGTTGTGTCCTGCGGTGACGTAATCGCCGATAATTGTGGGGTTAGTGAAGGTTGTATGAACGGTCGCGTTGTCTTGAATGGATGTGCCTTTGCCCACGCGGATGTAATTCATATCAGCACGAAGTACTGTGAATTCCCAAATGCTGGAGTCTTCTCCGACCTCAATATCCCCAATCAACGATGCTCTTGGGGAAATGTAAGACTTTGCGTGCACCTTTGGCATCTTGCCGTCGAACTCGTATAGACCCAATCTATTACACCTTGATGGCGCTAGTTCAATCTATGGTCTTTAAGCGTATTGAAAAGGGTCAGATGGAGCCCATTGAATACGAGTCATGAGTTGACCAATCATGCCCTTCACGCCAATGCACTACCGTTGCCCGAAACTTGTACAATCCTGGACATCAATGTCCTTGACTGATGTTCGGTTCCTGATTCATTGAGGTCTGCTCTGCAGATCCTACTGGATCTGCGACTAGTCTCACGTCCTCTCCACGGGCATTTTACGTCCCCGGCCAACTGACGGTGACGGTAGAGTCATCCTTGGACTTGATTCTCGTCCTGGACTGACACTACATGTACAGGTCCCTCTCTGGAGTATATTAACACCTACAAAAAAGGGTCTTCAATTCGCTATTCATCTAAGA
>JABCTJ010000034.1 GCA_018238375.1 Candidatus Thorarchaeota archaeon | reverse complement strand
GACTTGACTTTCTCCCAGTTCCGCGGCGCCGCTTTTCATAAAATCCATTGAAAGAAACAGAAGACCTAAACTGAATATCACTCGCCCAGCCATCTTGGCGTTTTCATTCTTCAGGAACATAGTCGTGTAGAATCCAATCGCGATCAGCAGCCAAGCGAAGTCTATGCCTATTTTGAACGATACGAGCTGAGCGGTTATTGTTGTCCCTATCTCCGATCCTAACATGACATGGACCGATTGTCTGAAGGTCATCATCCCGGCGTTGACAAAACCAATCAACGTCAGTACTGTGATGCTTGAACTTTGGGTCATCAGCGTTGCAGCGGTTCCTACGCCCATTCCCTTTACTGGGCTGTCAGTGGTTTTCTCAAGGATTTTCGCCACTCGTTTTCCAGATATTTTACCAAGGGTTTCCCGTAGCAGCGTGATTGCATACATGAAGAGAGCAAGGCCACCAATCATGATTAGAAGATTTTCAATCATCGCAACGATGTGAGGCTTGGAGTCCATGATAAGAATCTTGTGACCAATTGGATAGCAACGAATTCGGAGAGAGCAACAGAGCAGCAGAGTGAGAGAGCAGCAGGTTTGCTGAAATATGGTATAGACGAACATCATCATAACGTTAGAGTAGAGATTTTTGAATGCATTTTATGATAATGCGAAACAGGCTTAAGTTACAAAAACATAGTATTCCATCAGTAATACAGCCAGAAATGAAACTATCCTTTGATACATCCGCTTGACATTCATTGATTCTTCTGGTTCCTACTTGACTAACTAATGGGTTAGTCTTTACTCGAGATGGCCGCGATGAACGGGTATGTAGTATGGAGGAAAAAAATTATTGCCTGCTTGCTAGTAGCAGGTTTCGTAACCTCACTCGTTTTCTATAGTTCGACTGCAACTCCTAAATCCAGCGAACTGAACGAGGACAACATTGTGGAGTCCATTGTCGTTAATCATAACCATGGTATTTCGGACGATCAACATTCCAATGGAACCCGCATCAATTGGGATATTGAGCACAACAGTTCAAGTGATCAGTCGACATGGGAAAACAGGAACTGGCTATTTGGGCCAACTCCAACTTATGAGGTCTATCATGAGAATGGAACGCTAATCACAAACAATCACTATGCTCAAATTAACGAGAGCCTAAAGCTCTCAGTCATAATACCAACGACTCTGTTTAGCACCCACTCTGATCTCGGTGAAGTCATGCTCTACGGCGATTTCCAAAGTCCATTCTCGGATTTCTCTGCGAGCTATCTAATGGGGTTCAAAGCAAATCATTCTGAGCCGTGGTGGAGCTACAGTGCGCAAAATAACGCGAGTGCTCAACAAGGTTCTCCAACTCCATCTTTCATCGTCTTGAATGTACATGCCTGCACACACTGGAATAATGCGAGCGCGTACTACATCGACTTCAGCGTCAGGTTCACCAGCAACACCACTTTGGGACTATACTCACTTGAGCTACTGATTTATGATGTAGATGGAACTAGCATTGGCACATTCTCATTCATGTCTGGTTGGGAGTTCCGAGGTTTCGCAGTAGGAATGACCCCCACTGAAGCGTGGCGTCAATCACTAAGCGGGACGTATACACTTCAGAAATCCGATATAGAAGGTAATGATATTTACTCTGTCAATCGCGGACAGGACTTCATTATGAAATACGAAGTAAGTGGACTCTCACCAGATATTGTGCAGCTGACATTAATGGTTCCTCCATGGGCTGGGGCATGGCTCAATCAAACGGAATATCATTCGGAACTAGCAACAGATACAGGTGGATGGATGTACAACGAAACCACAGGGCTCTACTACTTTAATGCCACCACAAGCGTGACATACTCAAAATGGGTTTACGGCACATTTGAGAAGTATATAGACTGGGAAACCGGGAATTCTATGATGGTCGACATCAATCATCTTGAATGGAACGCAACCAGTCAAACATGGGAAGTCTACACACAAGAGGAGCTTATGTACCAACGGTTGATATTTCTCTACAATGGCACGAGTGAGAGTTTTGAGACCTACTTCGGATACACCGCCCACGGTGCATATCCGTATGATGAATATGTTCCGGGAGTGAGAGAACAGCCTGTTACTGAGTACTTCCCTGTTCCTGATGATGTGCCAATGTACTTTGAGCTAAATGCTTCTCTCTGCTCGAAGACAACATCCATGGGCAATGAAATCTACACATTTGGGGGTCACTTCACCGAGTTCATGTCCAAGTCAACTCCAGAATCCGGTTTGGTCTGGTTCGAAGATGTGGTCATTGGTCCAGATCAGAATCCATACTGTGCAGATGCTTATTCTACTGGTCTCCGTCAGACGGAAGCTGAGTACATGGCTGCGCGTCAGGTTGCCATCGAGTCACCCGTGGTCATAGCGCAGGTCCTTACAGAGAGTGGAAATGAACCACATGGCTGGTTTTTCGCCACTGATAAGAACGAAAAATTCATGGTCAAGGCCCGCATGGTTGGAGGCGGTTCTTCTCTTGAGGATGTTAGCGCGATATCTTTTGACATTCACACCCACGATATGTCTTGGAGTGAGAGTGAACGTCGTTGGTCAAGTATCATCTATGACATCCAGATGGATATGGATGGCACACCAAAGTACAGCGCATTCAATTGGACGGCGAAGGAGAACTGTACTTATGGCACGTATATGGATTGGGTCTTAGTCAATACTACTGGGTGGCATTATGAATACAACTTGAGCACAAGCGCATGGGATTGGGTATATGGAGAATATCCCGATTGGCAGTGGTTAGAAGTAGAAGATTTCCATTGGCAATACTGGTACTTCAATCAGCTCACTCAAGAATGGCAAAAGAACTGGATAACCCCGAAAAGCGCTGAAAGCGGGATCTCTGTGAACTTCGCGTCCACATCTGGCTTTACTTCATGGATTGACTCAGGAGACTTGTGTGTATCATTTCTTGTCAATCTCACTGATGAAGTGCCTGATTCCATCTATTTTTGGAATGTAGCTTTCATGACAGAAGGTTGGTACATTGACTATGCCAGTGGTTATCAAACACATAACTCGTTGTACACGTGGAACAATGAATGGGTGTATAGCTTTGAATACAATAGTCAAGATGTATACATGGAACCATTCAATGACAACCAACTCGCATACTACAATAATACGCTCTGTGGTCTTGCCAGCGTAGAGTACCTTATTGGCAAAGAGGTTCCAAATATTGTCATTGATGGATGTAACCTTCCACTTGAGGTAACCGAAACCTATAACCCATGGTCTGGAATGACATCTTCTAGCTTCTTCTCTTACAATCCATGGGACCCCGAGGCAGAATCAGATTACTACTACACACTCACAAATGGCACAAGAATCTACATCAATAAGACGGATGTATTATACATCTATAACGTGACTCTGGGTAATGGGGATTGGTTTCTTGCCGGTAGTGAATGCTCAATGTCGTGGTACCATGAGGGTTCCAGGTATTATTCCTTTATGGATATCTACGGTGCTATTCATCAGGGTACTGATGCGGATATCTATGAAAATGTAAGTGCTACAATCCATGACGAAGTTGACCCTCCTGATGAACGCCACTTCTACGTCAGATATGGCCTCAACAAGACACTGAACCTCACTAGCTATTGGCAATGGGACAGCAGGGAGAACCTATACTACATGGTTGATACCGACTACAATCTCTATTGGCTCGAATACAATGAAACGGACTACCAATACTATGCATTCATTGAAGGCTCACAACAGAAGGTATCCTGGCCACTGGCCTACTATACACTCGATTACATGGGGTCAGAGATCATACTCTCCAGAGCTGAACTACGGAGTTCATGGCACTATGAACATGAAGGTGTTTCCCACGAAATGCCATATCCTGGTGCCAATGCAGAAGATGAGTGGGCTATGTCAACAACTGTGACAAATGGTGGCAAAGTTCCATCTACGCTGTTTCTCACTTATCTCGGGAATGACTACGAAGTGTACAATGTGAGCACTAACTGGTTTGTAGATATTGAGAGCAATACCTACTCAGTTGAAGAAAACCATCTGCTCTACTCTCGTGCAAATGATACTGAGATCTGGGACCCAACAACAATCTACTACTCAGCGGACATAGGCTCCTACAACGGTGATTTGCAGTTCTCGGCAGAAGAAAATGTGTTCATTGATAGCTCGTACGTTCAACATGATTTTGTGGAAGACGTTGACTATTATGCACTGATAAATGGTACAACCTGGGTTGTGAATGTGACAACATACGTCTTCTCAATATTCAAGTACGAACTCGACGGGGAAGTGTTCTACTCAGAATATCCGGGACCAACTCTTATTGAAAATGGTACACATAGCTGGTATGCATATCCAACTATCAATGGAACTCTAATGAACCTGACAGTATCCCTTCCTCTATCAGTGATTGAAACCTATCCAGGTCATGCATTCGAAAATTCTACGGGACGGTTCTATGAGTTTCAAAGTGTTGAATACGAGTATATGAGGATATCTGACCATAGAGTCGTGACGAGTGTCTTTAATGCCACAATGCCGGGAGATTTATTCATAGGGAATATCAAGCCTGTCTACCAATTTGACTATCATAGCGCTCTAATCAATGCCACCGCAAAGTCTGAAAACATCCGTCATCTATATTATTGGTCTGGGTATGCCGCTGTATATGGACCAACTGCAATCGACGCCACAGCGTATAAGAACTTCATGGAGATTGTCGTCGGTACTCCGGATACTGGCATGTGGGGCGTACGAAAATGGACTGTAAATGATGACAATGGCGCGCTTGATCTTGATGGCGACCTCGATACCACAGGCGACCAGTATTTCGTTCTGCAGGAGTATCACTCAACGGGGCTCTGGAATCATACATGGGATACAATGAATGTCCAAATCTGGTGGGAGCCAAACGGCACTCTCAATGGTGATGAGATCCTTGTCAACTCGTATCTTGGGCTTGACGAATTCACATGGACCTATGAGTGGAATCAGACATACTCTTGGTACCATTCCAATGATATGTCACCTGTTACACCAGCTGAGATGCAGACTATCAATAACACACTGTATTTTTCAATTGATAGAGCCCGAGCCGGCTATTGGGACATAGCTTGGATGGCGATAAATGTCACTTGGCAGGACATCCTTGATGAGGCTGCAAAACAAGGCTGGGACTGGATTTCATCCAATGAGCAGACTTGGAACTGGCTCAGCTTCGGCGTTCTTCAGGATTATGGCACCTCGTATCAGGAAGGAGATGTGGATCATTGGCTCGGAGTTGGCATGCATTATGAGTACAGTGGCCTAATGATCTGGGAGGACCGTAACAACAATAGTCAGATGGATGTTGACCTGGTCAATCCAGGCAGTGGCGAGCTCACGCATTACCTTATTCCAAGGCAGGTCGCAAGTGTGGACTTCATTCAGCCAGGCTTGTCCTTTGGTTGCACTAATGAGACTGGCTTCATGTGGGTCAACCTCACTGATGAGGTCACTTGGGGCGTTATCTTCCACGAAGTCAATGGCACAGTCTACCCGTTCACACTTGGTGGATACTTCGGTTGGTATGATGGTTTGATGACAGGCAGCGATATGGACTCATTTGACGAACGGCCATCAGATGTTTCAATCGACGAGATCTCGTTCATTGTGCATTTCCAAGGACATATGAACACCACATCGCTAAACAACTACGCCGAGATGAAGGTAGACAACTACGTAGGCAATTTCGATGTTGACATGGTCGGCGGTCAACGTAATCTGGAGAACAGATCTCTCGCATTGAACTACATGTCTGATGTGGAGATGACGGATTTCGCTGTCAAAGCCAACGGTACGTTCCAAGATAACGATAAAACTGTCAGCTCGGACACCTTCGATTTTGAAACCGCAGGAGCTCGTTTCGCTAAGATGATCATGGGTGGCGTCAGCTATGATTGGAGCAAGAACACTTCAGCGCGCATCAACGTGACAAGTTACACCACTCCACTAGGCACTTTCCGTGCAGCATATGAATCCAATAGTGGTCAGTCAGCAACATCCTGGAGTTTCACAAAGTCCATGTTCTATCTTACAATAGGCTTTCCAGAATGGGATGGTTATAGTGTGTATCAAGACCCAGTCTTTGTAGCCTACATATCGATTTCTGGAAGAGCACCGGGTGAGGTGCAGTTTGGGCCCCTCTCTATCAACCCTCAGGTTCCGCTTGCCAACGAAGCTGTGACCGTGAGTGTTGATATCTATTCTACGGAAACTATCCAGAGCGCGGAGCTATTCTACAGCAATGACCAATCCACCTGGAATTCTGTTGATATGACTGAGCAATCTGCTCATTACTACGTCGGTACAATCCCTGGATTTCCGCTTGATACCCAGGTCTGGTATTATGTGGTAGCTCATATTGAAAGCGGTGACACACAGTCAAACATACTTTCGTACATTGTTGGACAAGGTGCTATGACTTCAACTACAACGACTCTCCCATATGATGATGGGATTGGAACAATAGTCGTGGCAATAGGCATTGGAGTGGCAGTTGTTGTCATTCTGATGGTTATTATAACGAAACGTAGGAAGGGCGCGTAGAGGGGAAAATCCTTTCTCCTCATCATAAGGTGATGGAAATCAGAGAGGAGCGAGTGTCATATCCCACGAATGAACTGGCGACTTGTGAACAAGCCTAAAGGCATTCCACCTAAATGATGGCTTTTTATGGAACTTCTTACTAGCCAAGATAACTGAAAATACAGAGGGAATGCAACCATGCCAAAGAATGAAGTTGATAGAAAGGTTGGTCCTGTGTTTCATATCCTATCACAGGACCTCTATAGCACAGGGTTTCATGGTGAAGAGGTTGGACTGCGCCAGTATGAAGTCTGG
Source organism: Candidatus Thorarchaeota archaeon (assembly GCA_018238375.1). Classification (GTDB taxonomy): domain Archaea; phylum Asgardarchaeota; class Thorarchaeia; order Thorarchaeales; family Thorarchaeaceae; genus WTCK01. The sequence goes on along the minus strand of JABCTJ010000034.1, from coordinate 6,933 downwards.
AGAGCCAAGAGCCGCCAGTTCACCAGAGACGCTGACATAATCGGAAAGATTGAGGAAGCGAAGACGAAACGTGGCGAGAAGAAGCTGTCCAAGATGAAGCGGACTGGGTTCATTATCCTACGGAAATCAGTATGGCACGAACAGGAAGATGAGCTGTTGCGTCGTCTTGTCTTGAAGCTTTTCACAGCCCGTGGTTCGTGGGTTGCAACAATAGAGGAGATGGTGGCAGATGAATACACGAATAGCTATGTCTCTGATAAACCAATGCTAGCATTTGCCGTGGTTTCAAGAGAGACTGAAGTCGTTACCTACATTAGGCAAGTTCGACGCGGTGCCATGGCCACTGAGAACTACGCGTTCTACATCCTTGGGCCAAACAAAACGTTTGAAGTCTTCAGAATCGAAGGCAAGCGCGCAACCTTCGGCGATGATTTCAAGGTCGTGCGTCTGGCCAGCGGCAAGACTGTAGCAGAGATCGATAGCAAGTGGGGTGACATCGGCGGGGAGTTTGTTGTAAAGGTGAAGGACTCTGTCCTAGCTGAGAACGAATGGTTCTGCAGGATTCTACAATGCTTTTCTGTTATGATAGCTTACCGTGGTGAGATATTCAAGCGGCTGGAGAAAGGTATCAAGAAGTGGCAGAAAGGAAAGGATATTCCATTACAACACCGGCATGAAATTAGTCTACTGGCGAATCCTCGAAAGCTGACCCTCAAGACTGAAGAGTTCGAAGAAGTTTAGAAGGTGTGGCCAGAGCTGGCAGGGTTCTTGTGGTAGGAGGGGGAGTTTGTAACGAGGGCATATCGCAGAACTAGGCCCCACAAGCTACATGACCACTGTATCTAACATTCGCTGGAAGTCTATTAAGGTCAGCGAGGTGCGCAAGTATCGTCAGCGGTAGGATTTCTTTCAATATCCTCTCTTTGTCAATGCAAAGCTTAAAACCATAAGCTAACCTAGAGAGAACAGCGTAAGGGAGGTTTTTGCCTTGGGAATTCCAATTCTTTCCGATATGTTTTCTGGACTAGGGGTCTTCTTCAAGACCAAGCGATTTGTTGCATATGTGACTATTTTCGTTGCCACTACATTCCTGGGTCTATTCGTGTCATGGTTGATGACGCAATATGTAGGCACACCCACCGAGGAACTCTTGGTGAACTTCTTTGCCTACACAGGCGCCACTGGCACTATCTACTTCATGATTGGCACGATACTCACTGGGCTGGGACTGGATAAACTGTGGATAAAACGCAGGGGTCGCGGCAAGTGGAACGAGATGATAGGCATCGCGTGGTTTGCGATATCCTTTGCAATCTCAGTGTTCATGGCTAGGCTCTTCGGTAACAGCCCCATGATCTTCTTTGCTATGTTCTGTTGGGTTGGCTGGATTGCATTCCAAGCATATCTATCTTCTAGAACTAGTCTTAGGATTGCGACTATCGCCGAGCCCAAAAAGGGCGGTTGGGGGATAACCATTGGTAGCTTCATCATACTGTTGATTGGAATTGCAATAATAGCGGCTGAAGCGATTTTTGCATTGATTCTCCTGCCAAATAACTACTTCGAGTTAGGAACCGCTGTTGGAGCCACATTTCCTGATTATCTAATAAATATCAATACCCACCTGCCATATCTCTACCTTGCTTTTGGCTTGTTAGGACTGTTTGCGTTGATTTCCTTCTTCACTTTTCTCAAATACGCAAAGAAGGGTGCAGCGCTAAATGTGGCTCTGTTGACTGTATTCATTGCCTTGTACTCGGGGTACTTCCTAGTTAATGTGATTCGTAGGACCGGCGCCTCTGGACTGACCCCGGTAGACATAGGCATGTCCCTCTTCTTTCTGGCCTACGCAATGAGTGGCATTGGTAGAACTGTGACAGAAGCCGTGGAGGAGTCGCGATCTCGTCTGCGGGATCTTGGGCCGCTACTTACGTTTTTCTTGGCTAGTGGTTTCTTCTTCGTTGACAGTATCATATCTGTGTCCACCGCTGCACCGACCTCGATTCTGGCCGGCTGGTTCCAAACCGAACTCATAGCAAATTCCGAGGCTGCATTCCTATTCAAGGACATTGCAAAACTCATAGCTTTCCCATTGGTTGCGATTTTTACAAGTCTATACTACTTGCGCGTACAACGGGTTGATCGCATAGTTGAGAGAGCTAAGAAGGAGGGCGAGACCTTCGAGGCCGGAGAAGTAGATGAGGAGATAGCCGAGCGGGCTCCAGCTCCTGGTGATTCATGGCCGAGCGAGCGGGCCGAAGGTATTCCGAAGGGTAAGCCTGGACATGACCTATCGGGAGAGCAACCAGGACGGCTTTCTGTTGACAGGAAGACATCTCGTTTCAAGCCAGGAAAGCGACTTGGTGACGACGAAGAGGAAGAAGATTAGAATCAGCTTGGGGCCCTTTGGGTCCCACGTCCCTCTTTTTCCGGGTTTCTATCAGAAATCCTCAGGATGTCTGTAACGGTAGAGTTTCACTCCAAGATAGATCCAAATCGGATAGATCGCTATCTGTAGGAATGCAAGCGCATCAATGAGTCCTGCTGTGTCTGTGGATTCGAATGAGAAGAAGCCTGAGTTTATCATGAGGTCTTTGCCGGATGATACAGCAGGCACAAATGGCAGCCAGAAGAAATCCACATACCCCATGTTGATGTAAAGTGAACTACTTGTGAATATTATGGTACAGAGAATGAATATAACCAGAGCTTTCGATATTGGAAACTGCGTCTTGTGTTTCAGAGCGTTTCCTATGACGAAGGACACATAGCCGAATATGATTAGCAGCGGTGGGTCGATTAGAAACGTCACACTAGTGCATCTCCGTTTTCTAAAGAACGAGTGCAATCATTGCTACAAACATGAATATGAACGCGAAAATTGCGCAATTCACGCACAGGCCTTCTTTGAGTTCCTTCTTATCACGGCTCGAAAGCTTCTGAGAATCTACAACTTCATCATTTTCCTTTTCAGGCATGTTTATTCCTCCGAGTGTTTGCAGTATTTGCTCCTGACCTGTATTAAAGATACTGTCGCCTGCCCTCACTAGAAGTCAAGCTTTATCTCGGTAGGGGTTAAGATAGTACACGAGGGGAAGCAATGAATGAAGAAACAGACACAAGTGTCCCAGCTCAGTCAAGGCTGAAGCGCGTAGGTCGCATTCTTTTCATTTCGGGAATCGTCATTGTTGTCGGTGGTATCGTTCTTGGTCTTAGCGTGGTGCTAGTTGCTGCCTTTACGGGTTCTTTTGTCATCGTGTCAAACTACGGAGGCTACGCAATTCTTGCTTTGCTTTTTGGAGTTCTTCTTGTCATAATAGGTCTGATTGCATTGATCTTGCCCGGGGGATTCTCGAAAGATGCTGTCTGGGCAATGAGAATCGGGCCCTTTAGGTAATAGTAACTCAGTGGAGGTTCTTTTCCAGCTCGATTTCGTCGCGAATGGGGATCTCATAGAGCCCAGTTTCAGGGATTTTTGGCTTAAGTTTGCGTGACTCTTTCAGAGCATCAGTATAGACCTTAGTGATTGTAAAGCCCCGCCTTTGGTAGAAGCGTAGTGCATCAAGATTATCATTCGTGGTTATCACCCACAGTCTGTTGCAGCCAGATTGCACTGCTGCTTTCTCAGCGGCTTGCAGTAGTTCAGTTGCCACACCTTCTCGTTCAGTAAAGCTATTCAGAGTGATAATTTCGCACTCCTGTTTCTCAACTCGATAGGTCACCAGACCTACTCTCTCTTTCCCTTTCCAGCATACAAATCCGGGAAGAATTGCTGGCCTGTGAACTTGGCCCCGTGTGACAACAATGGATGACGCCCACTGCTCAACGATAATCTGTTTGACCCAATCCCTATCCTGAGTATGGATTGGAGCAATGGAGTGACTTGTCATAATTGACTTAGAAAAGCGTGCTCTGTGTATTTGATTTATGTGGTCGGATTCTTGCCCTCTCTTGGTCACAAATGACTCAGGATATCCGATTAGCTGCCTGTCCAAATCATTTATGTCTGACAGTGCACGTTATGAGTTGAGAACCAAAACACTGGAGGCTTCCAGAAATATACAACTATGCTGAGGTCAAGATTCGTCGAGCTGAACTTGCTGAAGTGGACCTCATTAAGAGTATCCTGAATGACGCGTATGCGCCTGTGAAGAAGCAGCTCTCAAGGCCTCCTGCAGCCCTTAATGAGGACTTGGGCAAGATATCTCGACACATTCAGATGGGCAATCAATACGTTGCTCTTGTCGGGAACCAAGTAGTTGGGACGATGCGTGTCACTCTACGAGGTCAGATCGGTGTCATAGAGCGACTAGCTGTGTCCTCTAATTTCCGCAATCGCAGAATCGGCACAATGCTGGTTCAGCATGCTGAGAATCTCATGGAAGGCATGGATGCAATCTGTATCGAGCTGGAGGTCTATGGTCGGGTCGAAGAACAACAGAAATTCTATGACCGCATTGGCTACAAGGAAACGACCCGGGAAAAGCGGTCTGGAGAAGAAATCGTCTTCATGAGGAAGATCTTCAACGAGGAAGTGGAAGAAGAAGAACCGCTTTAAGGTATTATTTCGCATCCGTTGTTGAACTCAGGATAAACAAAGCTGTCAATTGAAATGACACCCGATTTCATAAGTTGACGGACCGTAGATGACTCCGTTTGCAGAGCGGATATCATGTGCTTGACTGTGTCACATACTTTGTCGAAGCCCTCTTGTCCCCACAAGCGCTGCTTGTTCACAAAAAGGCATCTTCCTCCGCAGATATCGTACTCCTCACAGGATGGGCAGGGATCTTCAACGATCATGATATTTTTCAGGTTTCTTGGACTCGTATCCTTGATGTTTCCAACAATCGAGAATTCCCAGTCAGGGGAAATCGGACATACACCGATTGAACCATCGACGTGAATCGCGAAAGTATCAAGACCAGAACCACATCGAAGGAGTGAAGGCTTACCTGTCAGAATCGTGTGCATAACGGGAAGGAATGGTACGATTCCAGCAACCTTACCGTTTTTCATTCCAGCAACCCATTCCTTCACAAGTTGAGTAATTCCGGGGCTGTATGATTCTTTCACCCAACTATCGAAGTCCGTCCAGTTACCCTCAGCATCCCACATCACATTGAGCTGCCAGTGAACATGGTCAAACACAGGTTCCTTGAGGTTGAGGAGATGGCACACATCACGATAGATGTCGCTCTCTTGGGATACTGCCATCCTTGCCACGATATCGCCATCAAACCCGATTGAACGAAGCCAACGTACGTTCTCAAGAACTCTCTCGTAGACGCCCTTGGACCTGTAGCCATCAGTCACTTCCTCGGGGCCATCGATTGACACCAACACTGAATGGATTCGTTTTACATAGTCCTCCGGGATTTTGTTGAGCAAAAGGCCATTGGTCTGCATCATAAAACGAGCATTTGGGAATCGGTCCATCACTTTTGTCATCAAGGGTATCCTAAGTGTAGGCTCACCCCCGTAGAACATGAGTTGAACGTCATCGTCTTGTTCTAGAAAGGATGCCAAGTCATCCAGCGAGTACTGAACCTCTGCTTGTGGGCCGGTTTCTTCACCACCGTGGCAGTAGACGCAATTTAGATTGCAGCGTCTTGTTAGTACAAGATGATAGTTCAAGCCAAAGTCGCTCCGAGAGTCTGAATCCGATTCGTGGTACTTGTTGGATAAACATTGCCTTTTGGCCCGACACTGAAGTTCACGTAAGCTTGATCTTCCACAATCTGTAGGTTTCGAACCATGCAAAAAGCGCCCCCACGATACCTACGGCAATCGCGACGTATCTGTCAAATAGCCCTATCGGAGCTACCATCGTTAGAGCAATGTAAGCGATAGTGTAGACTGTAAAGAATAACGCCACAAATGAATAGCGTGGTAGAAGGACGCCTCGGTAAGCCACAAAATTCCGAAGAATGCCAACCTTCACAACTCTCTTGAGTTCATACGAGTTGTCCGGTTGTTTCTCAATCAAATCCATGCCAACGAGCTTGTTCAGATGGTGGCTTGACACTGATGGGCTCGACATTCCTATCGCCCTCTGAACCTCTCTCACTCCCACAGACTGGCCCTGCTGAAGCATATACCAATACACTCGAAGAGTATTGCCTCGTAGATCCGGTTCCAGTTCAGTTTCCAGCGAATTCTCTCCCAATGGATGCCCAACCAAGTATAGCTCAGGCACATGCTCGATTAATCTGTTGCCCTTTGAGCATCATGCACTGACTCATATCGAAGATAGTGCCTATTTGCTAACTGTTCTATTTGCTGTACAGCACAAAAATAACTGTTCTATTCTGTGGTACTAAGTACAAATGATTCCATGAAGAGAACATGAATCCTGCTTCTATTATTCGTGCGATTGATAGTCAGACAAAGCGCAAGATGCTAGCAGGCGGTCTGGGCGCCACTCTACTTGCAGCTAGTCTTGTATTGACCCTGAGTTTTCTGGGTGGTGTTTGGAATCCTGCGAGTCCAGTCGGGCACCCGAATGCTCCGGTTTTCACGATCACTGAAACTGTGGAAAATGACTTCGCGGACTTTATTCCGTACGATGAGCAATTCACGCCCAACGCTCCGCAGTATTCAATTTCTCCAGGTCTCATCAACATCGCAAACCTAGGTCTCTTTCCGACGTTGACTGTGGAGGACCGTCAGTTCATCGAGAGCAACGGGTTTGTGGCTGTGCCCCAATCAGAATTCATGCAGATACATGAGATTCTTACGGACAATGACGACCACAATCTACCAAGCTTTGTTTCATCAGACGCTGTTCTGCATGCATTTCACATTCTGTACGACCTTGCACTTCGTGAAGCCGAAACATACTCATTCTGGAACCTGCTAGGCAATCTGACGGAATCTCTTGCGGATTCGTCATATACACAGTACGTCGATGCACCAGCGGGGAGATGGCAG
>JABCTJ010000245.1 GCA_018238375.1 Candidatus Thorarchaeota archaeon | reverse complement strand
CAGTTCGGTACTCCTTTTTGCATATCACGAGCGCCGACACATTGGATAAAGCCGACGCTTTTTGGCACCTTCCCATCACTAAGTCGGATAAGATGTCCGTGTGTGGGTCCAGCAGCGTTCATGAGTCGTTCATATTCCATTGCAGTAATCACGTTTGAAATCTTTCCGTAACCATATTGTGGGTACTTTGTGACATCAAAGAGTTTGTAACCTGTGGCTATAATAATAGCACCAACATGCAGATTGACAACCTCATCCCTCATGGAATGGTCTATTGCATCACGTGTACATGCTTCAACACAACGTTCGCACTCACAACAGACTGCACAACCAAGGCAACGTTCAGCTTCAGCAGCAGCAGATTCTGCATTGAATCCAAGCTCAACCTCAGAAAATGCGCGCTTGCGACTTGCTATGGATTGTTTTGGCATAGCCATTCTTGCTTCAACTGGGATGTGTGATTTATCCACTTCATACGATTGTACTCTATGGCGGTCTTTTGCACGACCTTCCATGAGATCGTTTCCAAGGATGTAACGCTCTATCGAATCTGCTGCATGCATGCCATGTCCTACTGCTTTCACCACTGTCTGTGGTCCAGTGAAGACATCACCGCCTACAAAGACGCCAGGAACATTAGTTGCCAGAGATATCGGGTCAGCTTTTACAGTAGCCCATTCTGAGCAATCAAGTTCACTCTGTACACCTCTAGGATCAGCGGATTGACCAACTGCAACAATCAACTCATCAACCGCCATGGTGAACTCTGAGTTCGGAATCGGGACAGGTCGACGACGTCCCGAGTGATCAGGTTCTCCGAGTCGCATTCGTATGCACCGGCTTCCAGTGATTCGACCCTTAGATGTCAGAATTTCTATTGGGTTTGTTAATAACATGAACTTGATGCCTTCTTCTTTAGCATCCTCTACTTCACTGGGTATTGCAGGAAGCTCAATATGCGAACGTCGATAGACAACTGTTACTTCTTTAGCACCAAGTCTCATAGCAACACGAGCTGAATCGATAGCGGCGTCACCGCCACCTACCACAACAACACGGTCTCCAATTTCGACTTTCTCACCCTTGTTTACATCTTCAAGGAATTTGATAGCGTGCATTACACCTTCGGAATCTTCGCCAGCAATACCAAGACGGTTACTCTGCCATGCACCAGTTGCTACAAAAACAGCCTTGAAACCCTTCTCAAACAAGCTATGGATTGATTTTATGGTGGTCTTGGTTTTTAGCTTAACACCCATGTCAAGAACATACTGAATTTCCTCATCAAGAACATCACGAGGTAGTCGATATTCAGGTATTGAATACCTTAGCATTCCACCAGCTTTCTCACGTTTTTCGAATATCGTGACGGGGTATCCTTTACGTGCTAAGTGGTAAGCACAACTGATTCCAGCTGGACCGCCACCAACTACAGCGACACGCTCTTTCTTATCGATCTTAGCTTCTACAGTGTATCCTCCATTGGCACGCTCATAATCAGCCAAGAATCGGTGGAGGTTTCTAATGCTTACACTCTCGTCAAGCATTCCACGTTCACATTCAGCTTCGCAAAAACTGATACAGACACGACCCAAAACTCCAGCGAAAGGAATTGTCCTTCGTACTATCTCTAAAGCCTCATCAAACTTACCGTGGCGCATCATCGTAACGAAACCCTGAGCATTCACGCTAGCAGGACAAGTTGCTCTGCAAGCTGGTTCACCTTTCTTGTCAACGGTAACAACATTAGGAGTTGCTTGTGGGAATGGAGTATAGATAGCCTTACGAAATCCGATGTTTCCGTCAAAATAGTTAGGTACTTCGACTGGGCACACTGGTATGCAATCACCACAGCCGCTGCATTTGTCCTCGTCTACATAACGAGTGTGCCTATGAATACGAACTCGGAAGTCACCTGTTTCTCCTGACACGGACTTGATCTCAGAATATGTAATCAAGTCAATATTGGAATGACGGGAAACCTCGCTGAGTCGTGGGGTTAGAATACAAGCACTGCAATCTAAGGTTGGAAAAGTTTTATCTATTTGAGCCATAACGCCACCAATCGAAGGCGATTTCTCGAGAAGTGTCACCTTGAAGCCTTGGTTTGCGATGTCAAGAGCTGC
>JABCTJ010000233.1 GCA_018238375.1 Candidatus Thorarchaeota archaeon | reverse complement strand
TTCTTGGGAGCTTTGAGACTCCCAGAGGGGAATGCCAGTATGGCCACAGTCACATCTTGAAGGGGTTCGCTTGATTGGTTGTGCACACCTAGGATGAAGGTAAAGCTGTTTGCCGAGATTGAATATTTGTGGTCAACTATCACGTCGTTAGTATAGTACAATGGCATTGGCTCGTCGAGCACGAACCTGACTTCGGCTGTCTTTACCTCTCTGATAATCGTCCGAACTTCGGGCTCTGCGGGCGAGTCCCACAGTTTTTGGATTGAATACTGAGTCATCCACTGGACATTGCCACTTGAGTCGCTAGTCATTGGCTGAAGAGCTTGGATGCCTCGCAGATCGTCCAGGTATCCAATCATGCCAACTGCTGTAACGCGAACCTTCTCGCTATCATCATGAAGCACAAGTTCGAGCGATTCGAAAGCTTCGGAACCGTACTCGGCAAGAAGACAGACTGCGAGGATCTTCTGGTCATTATCTCCGGTGAGGGACATGTCTCTGCAGGCCTGTATTGATTCTAGTCGAGAAACAGCTAGGGCTAACTCGCCCTGACCTGGTCCCATAATCTTCTTCACGACTCTCTTCAGCTTTCGTAGTGCGTCTGTGCTGCCTATCGACCTGCCGAGAAACGTTGACCTTTCTTCGGGTACGGTGAGCCCTCCTGTTAGTGTGTTGGACTCAGCTTCGAATTTAACCCTTACTAGCAGGAAGCGCATTTTAGTCACAATGCATTCGCACAACCCTTTTTAGCATTAGCAAGGAGTGCATCGCCCGAGAACTAGTTCTGTGAGTGAAATAGATGGAGTCCATGGACCTTTCCCTCTTTCTACAGCCGAATGTGCTCAAGCCCCCAGCTAAGCGCGGTTCAGAGATAACTCGCCGACTAGTCATGAACAAGGTTGGTCGTCTTCTTGCGATTGCGCTTCAGGACAAGACCATACGATTACTCGACGTGCGGAACGGTGATGAGGTTCAGAGAATGCAGGACGAGTGTCTATGTACCTCGTTGGCATTCAGTCCTCGAGGGGATATTGTTGCTTCTGGCGGCGTAGATCGCGTTGTGAAACTTTGGGACATAAAGACCGGAGATGTAATTGCTCGATTTGAGGGTCATACTTATCCTGTACTTGCACTGTCCTTCTCTCCAGACGGTGATATGATTGTGTCCGGGAGCGGCGATACAACACTCGTTGTATGGGATGTTGATGATAAATTCAAGATTCATCACCTCAAGGGCCACACTCTCTACGTTGTATCAGCCGATTGGTCTCCCCAGGGTGACAGAATAGTTTCTGGAGGCGTTGATGCCACAATGCGTGAGTGGGATCCCAGCAGCGGCAAGATGACAGCTGAGCACACAAACCATCGCGCAGCGGTACTAGATGTCGTATTCTCGCCGGATGGACAGTTATTGGCGTCAGGGTCCTCGGACCATAACATAATCCTGTGGGATGCTAAGAGCCACCCCCTCAAGGCTGACCGTATGCTTCAGGGCCATTCCGATGAAGTGCGATGCCTTACTTTCAGTAGCGACGGCAAGCTGCTGGCATCGGGTTCCAACGACAAAGACCTCTACGTCTGGTCTCTGGAGAGCGATTCGATTGAGGGTACTGCAACGACCTTGGGCGAGATTGATGGAATCGAGTGCATTCCAGGCGACCTCTCATTCACAACTGCTGACGGTTCAGGAGCTATTATCCGCTGGGACATCAAGGAGCTCGCGTCTATATTGCGCCCATTTGAGGAACTCTTTGAGGAAATTAAGGCTGACCCCGAGCTCACTCGTAAAGATGAGATGATAGCCAAGTTCAATGAGATTCGAGCTCAATACGATGAGGGGACACTCCGCGATAAGCGTGTCTTCTATGCTCAATGGCAATGCAAGAAAGCTCTTGGTCTACTCAAAGCGGCAGTTCGTAGAATGCGCTAGGAATGATGCTCACTTGGACTTCTTGGTTGCGTCCAGCATTGTTGTGCAGAGTGTGGAGTATGACTCCTCAACATTTTCACCAGTGAGAGCGCTTGATTCAACATACACGTGACCTTTTGATTTGGCGTACTTCTTCCCTTCCTTTGTGGTCACAACACGATCATCGACAAGGTCTACCTTGTTGGCTACAATCACCAGTGGGATTTCAGTTCCCAGCGCCTTGAACGCCTCTTCTTTCCAACGTTCTACATTAAGGAATGTTCTGCGTCTTGTCACATCATATACCAGTAGCCCGCCTCGAGCACCACGATAGAACGATTGTCTCACGACTTCGAAACGCGGCTGCCCGGCAAGATCCCAAACGGCAAGCGATACAATCACATTCCTATCAGGAAGGTTCACTCGTTTGATTGCAAAATCTGCACCAATTGTCCGCTTGTAATCGGCCTCGAAGCTGTCCTGAGTGAAGCGCGTGGTCAGTGCTGTCTTGCCTACAGCACCATCTCCCAGCATGACAATCTTGAATCTATAGGCCGCTGTAGTCATCCTCTCACATCGCAAGCATCCCCTCATTGGGAACATGCCTTAAAATTTCTACTGTACTCGGATTAGGACGTCTATGAATCTACTGGGCTGAACGACATTAGTCCTGCACTCTCAAGCTCGGCAACGTCAATGTCACGCTATCATTTAATAGGAACGTGCCTGACGTGCTGCTAGAGTGTTCACGAATGGACCGACCCGACTACCGCCAACTTGTCAATCTTCTGGAGGAGATGAACAAGGAAGGCGGGTTCTTTGCATCTATTCTGTCAAGGAATGACGGTCTTCTAATGGCTTCAGCAGTCGCTCCTAC
>JABCTJ010000217.1 GCA_018238375.1 Candidatus Thorarchaeota archaeon | reverse complement strand
GAACCTTTCATTCTCCCTGTCTTTGAAGTTCATAAGAAATTTATCCACCAGGTGTGTGATGATGAATGTAGCTTCTCTAATGAAGCGATTGCAAACGCTCTCGATGTGGCTGAAGAAGAAGTATGGGAAGCAGTTGCAGAAAAGAATATCAACTATTTCTTTTCAGATGAGGATTGGATAGAGCGCAACCGCTTTCCAAAACATTGGGGGCGAACTTCTAGTGCAGATTAGGTTCATATGTCTAGAATCGTGCTACAGGCCAGGGATTCCCTTCTTGTCATGAACAATATCCAGCGCTTTCGATATGATTGTTATGAACACAAGAAAGATTGACGCAGCCACTATGTATACAGGCAGCGTCAGAAAGGTTCTAGAAACAACAACTCTGGACATCTGGAAGAGCTCACTCACTCCAATGAAACCTGCGGCAACCGTGTACTTTGGCAGATAGGCTGCTTCATTGGACCAAGAGGGTATAACACGCCTAAGCATTTGCGGGAGTACTATGTAACGGACTCCTTGTCCGCGCGACATACCTATTGATTGAGCAGCAGCTAGCTGGCCTGCACTTACCGAAAGAATTGCACCTCGAAAGTACTCTGCCTGGTAGGCGGCGCTGTTTAGTCCCAATCCTAGAATGCTGGCGACTATTGGCCAGTTCATGATGATGAAAGTTCTTCCTTGGGAATCAATGATAAAGATGTACCAGTCCAGTGGCATTGGAGCAGAGCCTTGGGCAATCAAGAACACGTTAATGGCTGGGGGTATTGCATAGATGAGAAAGAGCTGCGTCAGCAGCGGGGTTCCCCTAATGACCTCGATGTAAGCGGTCGCAACACGTGACAATACAGGTCCTGTGTATTGACGTGTGATCGCAAGCAGCAAACCGAAGCAGAAACCTATGACTAGAGCAATCACAAACAGCTCGAGTGTTATCAGAAATGCCTGTCCGAGTTCATCGAACCAAGGGACCAGACTATCAATCTGGAGGAGGCCTTCAATAGGTAACATGACACTCTGATTCGTCATACCTCATCTACTCCGCGCCTTCTTGTCCTCCATACAAGACATCTAGCCTGTGCAAGAAGCGCTTCACTCTCTCGGACTTCGGTGATGTGAAGAAGTGGTTCGGCGTTCCTTTCTCCAGCACCACACCCTCATCCATGAAAATCATCTCACTTGCCACTGCGCGAGCAAATCCCATCTCATGGGTGACCACGACCATTGTGGTCCCTGCCTTAGCAATGTCAAGCATAACTTGGAGCACCTCGCCGATGAGTTCCGGGTCTAGTGCTGAGGTCGGTTCGTCAAACAGGATTAGGTCAGGCTCCATGGCTAGTGCCCGGGCGATTCCTACACGCTGTTTTTGCCCGCCCGAAAGCTGAGCCGGGTAGTGATCTGCCCAGTCTTCTAGCTTGACCTGTTCCAGTGCCCGGGCTGCTCTTTCCCGTGCCTCGTCAGCAGGCAATCCGAGCACTCGATGGGGTCCGATGCTTATGTTGTCTAGAGCCTTTAGATGAGCAAACAGATTGAAATGCTGGAAAACCATGCCAATGTGTCTTCGCATCAGGTTGAGGTCAACATCAGAATCCATCAGGCTCTGTCCCTTGAGGATGATCTCTCCTTTGTCTGGCGGGTCCAACATGTTGATACATCTAAGGAGTGTACTCTTCCCGGAACCGCTGGCACCGAAGACCACTTTCACCTCTGTTTCTGAAATATCAAACGAAATGCCCTTGAGTACCTCTAGGTCTCCATAGGACTTCCAGACATCTTTCACTTCAAGAACTGATTCCATTACTATCCACCTCCAAGTCCTAATTCTCTTAGCTTCACGGCCTGTGCTTCACCTATTGTTCGTGTTAGGGGATATGTGAGCAAGAAGTAGACAATAGTCATAGCCACTGTTGCCAACAGGAAAAGCGCTGGGTTTCCATAGTACAGTCTTGTGGCGGCGTAGAACATCTCTGGAATGCCTAAACCTGCTGCGAACGCGGTGTCCTTGATAATCACAGCGTACTCGTTGGACCATGAAGGGACTGCCAATCGAAACGCCTGAGGGAGTACGATATGCCTTGCAGCCTGCGATTGTGTCATGCCTATTGAGCGGGCAGCATTGAGTTGTTGAGGGTCAACAGAGAGTATCGCTCCTCGAATAATCTGGGACTGGTATGCTCCACTTCGTATTCCGAGCGCAATGGCCACTCCAGTGAAAAGGTTCCATCCAAGTCCAAAAGCGAGGATGAACATGAGAATATAGACCGGTATTCCGCGTAGGATTTTCTCATAGGCAATGGCCAGCCAGCCGAGCTCTTCAGCACCATAGACTCTTACAAGTGCAAGGACAAGACCAATCACGAATCCCATGCCGAGTCCAAAAAAAGTGAGTAGCAGGGTCATTGGCAGCCCATTCAGGATAATGTACCAGATTGAGGATGCCAAGTCCTGACCCTGCACTATGTATCACCCGAACCATTTCTCAACTAGCGCATCCAATGAGCCGTCATCATAGGCATTCAGAATGACTGTATTCATTGCTGCGAGAAGATCTGGATTCTCCCATCTGCAGAACAGCGCAGTGGGCGGGGCTGATAGCGTGTATATGCTTCTAAGACTGTACAGACCCGAATACAGAGCCAAAACTGGTTCATCGACATACACAGCATCCAGAATTCCACTATCTAGGTCGGCGAACAAGATCTCGGGTCTTGCGTACCGATGAATTAGGATGTTCGTTCCCTCATCAATCAGATCCGAGATTTCATAGTCCTCTGCTGTGCCCGTCTGAACACCTACATCCAGCCCTTCGAGGTCTTCCAAGCTATCAATCTCAAGAGTGCTATTCTCACTAACAACGACTATCTCGTTTACACGGATATACGATACCGAGTGTGCAAGAACGTCCGCTCGTTCAGGCGTGACGAACATCGCGGCTGCAATCATATCAATTGTGCCCGATGTGCACGCCCCGACAAGTGCATCGAAGTCCATGTCAACCCATTCTACCGTGACATTGAGATGGTCTGCGATCAAGTCGCAGAGTTCTATATCGAATCCGTAGAATTCGCTTGTTGTTGAGTTATACATTTCAAAAGGCGGCCAACCAGAACTCGTTCCAACAATAATAGTGCCACGAGCCTGTATTTCCGCGACTAGAGTGCTCTGTGCTGGAGGCATGAGTGACGGCGTCATAAAACCGATGCCGAAACCTATCACCAGCCCAATTACTAGGTACAGAGCTAACGTTTGTTTAGGATTCATTCCACACGTAACCTCCTTCCTATGATTAGGAAGCGTAGATGAAACGGGCATACTACAAGAAATAGGTTTGGATGCTTGTAGGGCACAGCTGAAGTATGTAGCTGGTTCCCTTTATTCGCAAGATGGACACCCAACCCTTTTTCATCTTGACATGACCTGTTCTAGTAGGGATTACGTTGTCGAGCGGAAACGGTGGTTTGGCTTGGAGCATTGTCAAGTCACTGTACTCCGAGGTAGTTGATGTGGCTGCCGAATCCTCAATTGACCCTCGAGCCTTAGCGGAAGCAGCTAGGATTGCCGCCTTGACCTGGACAGTTGCGAAGTACACTGATTCCCAAGCTGACGAACTCATCAGGGCTCCTGTACTATTATTCTCTAACCTCTCATTCAGGGCGGAGCAGGATGGGGTTTCATCGAGGGGTACACTTGAGATGGCACAGTCAGTCCTTGAGGTCTGGGATGATAGTTCTTGCGCCGACCAAGTTAAATCATGCACTCCTCGTGA
This sequence comes from Candidatus Thorarchaeota archaeon, assembly GCA_018238375.1. Taxonomy (GTDB): domain Archaea; phylum Asgardarchaeota; class Thorarchaeia; order Thorarchaeales; family Thorarchaeaceae; genus WTCK01. Next base: position 27,951 of record JABCTJ010000217.1, on the reverse strand, counting down.
CCTTGCCGAGCTTATCGCTCAGATACACTCCTATGGCTGTTTCTCGCTGCTCGCAGGCCGCAGAGGGCATCCGTCTCGTAGATCGTTAGGTGCAATCTACACACCTCTTTCCGTGTCAGATTACATTTGCGAGATGATTATTGGAGCCGAGTTGGATCGAAGGTTTGCAGGTATTCAGAGAGGCGATTTAGAAGAATTTGAGCAATTCCTCTCATTGAAAGTACTTGACCCCGCTTGCGGGCCTGGGGCATTTCTCATATCAGCAATTGAAGTGTTCAGAAAGAGAAGATCAACGATTGAGGCGGCCGCTAAGAAGGTTGGTCTGCCTTCTATCGATCTGCCGGGTCTACTACGTGAGAATCTATTCGGAGTAGATATCGACAAAGCCGCGCTTGAGATTGCAGACATTTCCATTGCTCTCCTTCTAGGTCAAGACCCTACATCTGCGACCTCCTCCACCTTAGGGCGAACATTGAAGCAAGGCAACTCATTGGTGATGATGAATGGGTGGGACGGGTCTGCAAGCCACACGAGCTTCTTTGAGGACTCTGCCTCTAGGTGTCCCTTTGAATGGCAATCAGAGTTTCCCGACATACTCGCTCGGGGCGCCAGGGGCTTTGATTTCATTGTGATGAATCCGCCCTACGAGAGGCTAAAACCGAATTTGGCCGAGTTTTTGAGAGAGGGCCTTCAGTCGGGCGATCGGACTATTCACTTGCAGGAGTTTGAGGATTACAAGGTTGCCCTTCGAGAAGACATAGCGTACTTCAGGAACTCAGGAGAGTACGCTCTAGGCAATAGATACACGATCAATACCTATCGTCTATTCATTGAGCAAGCCTTACGACTGGCCCGTTATGGAGGCCGTCTCGGGTTCGTCGTTCCCTCCACGCTTCTTGGAGATATTTCTGCGAGGCTACTCAGGCGGCATCTATTGAGCACGCACTGCTTACTGCGCATAGATGAGTACACCGAGCGTGCAAGATTGTTTCCCGGTGTTACTCAATCCGTTTGTGTGATGACTGTTGAAACATACGGTACGACAGAGAGTCTTAGTGCAAGCTTCGGATTGAGCGACGTTCATGATGCCCAGACAAAGATCCGATTGAAACTCAAAGTCGCCGATATCGAACAGGTCATGGGCGAATCCATGGTGATACCAAGAGTGAATCAAACAGGCTGGCAAATACTGAAAACACTTCACAAGAATCCAGCTCTCGGCTCACTCCCTTGGCTTCAGAATCGGAGGGGTGAGCTTGACCTCACGCTGAGCAAGGAACACATCAGACAGGGCAAGAATGGTAATCGCCTTGTCAGAGGAGCTGACATCTCAAGATACACACTACGACCAATCAAACGCAAGTCAGAGAGTGTCAAGCTGTTGTCCTTTGTCAAGTCACTAGGTTCCTCTGTGAGAAGTCCTCACATCTTCAGCTCGCGGATAGCCTGCCAGCAGGTCTCAAACCGTGCGCAACGCTGGCGTCTCAAATTCGCCATGGTCCCACCTAAGACCGTACTCGCAAACTCATGCAATTATGTTGCAGTGGACCTCTCAGAAGATGAGTGGCTACTCTCCTACTTGCTTGGCATCCTTAACTCGGATCTCCTCAACTGGAGGTTCGACCTGAGCAACACGAATAACCATGTTTCTAATCGTGAGTTGGCATCTCTGCCTATTGCAAATCCTCATTCTCAGAATCAACGCACTAATGATCTCGTTGGTGAGATGGTCAAGGATGTGCAGGATGTGTTATCGAAAGGAGGGATTCCAAGTTCCAGCGTTGAGGCACGTGTGTTCCTCTTGTACGGCTTGGGATTGAATGAAGCAAGGTTTGTTATGACCTCAAGGGGTGCGAGCCAAGATGAAGTTCGTGAAACAATGACTGCAATGAGCGAGATGGCCTAGTTATATACTGCCTTAACCCTGTATTATCAAGGTTTTCAAAGATGAAGCGGTTATCGCAGCTAGTTGAGCTGAATGTTGCTATCGACCGTTGAGCTTGCATCAGGGTTGAAGGGATCTGGATTCCTGTACAACCATGTCTGTTCCTCTCTGAGTGACCTTGACATGGAGATGGTTCGCTCAGTCCCTCCTGGAGGGAACTGGAAAGACATACCCCCCAAGACCGTACAGAAGTCTTCACGCCTCACTCAAATCAGCGCATCTGGTGGACGAACTACGTACTATGGACGTCTTAGAGGCGATCATCCAAGCTATACAATCAATACCTACTACAATCGCCCAGGAAATGGCACCTTCATTCACCCCGATCAAGACCGCTTGATAAGCCATCGAGAGGCTGCACGACTTCAATCATTTCCGGATGATTACAGATTCTTCGGCAGTGCGACCTCGATAAGGAAACAGATTGGCAATGCTGTGCCGCCATTAATGGCAAGAGCAATTGGAGAAACGATTAAGGCGGGTCTAGTTGTTGATCTATTTGCAGGGGCCGGAGGCATATCAGAAGGTCTTTCACAGGCTGGGCACAGCGTAGTCCTAGCATCAGATATCAACGCTAGCATGTGCAAAACTTTGAAACACAATCATTCAGATGCTGCTGTTGTCCAGGCTGATCTCGCTGACAAAATCCAGTATGAATCTTTGAAGCAGTCGATTGAGGGTGTGCTTGGAGGACGAACACTTCGAATAGTAACAGGGGGCCCTCCGTGTCAAGGCTTCTCAACGGCGGGAAAGCGAGATCCCGCTGACATGAGAAACAGCTTGATCGTTCCTATGCTGGAGATTGTTAGTGAGTTCATGCCAGATTATACCGTAGTTGAGAATGTTCCTGGAATGCGGCACATGCAGAATGGCAAAGTACTACGCAAGACAATCGAGTTTCTGGAATCACTTGGATACCGTTGTCAGTGTTTTCAGTTGAAAGCAGAACAATACGGTGTTCCTCAGAGACGCAGGCGCTTGGTTGTTCTCGCCAACAGAACCGGCAAGAATTTGGAATTGCCACTTCCTTCATTTTCCCCCGTCATGAGAGGTCGTCGGCGAGAGGACGTAAGGGTGACATCAGCTGCGTATCCGCCTCCAATTAGTGTGTCAGAGGCCATCTCAGACTTGCCGATGATTCCTTCAGGCGGAGGGTCTTCGGAGTGTACTTATGAGAACTACTGGCTTAATTCAGATTACCAGCGTTTCTTAAGGGGCCTGCTGAAGATGGATGAATTCCTTAGAAGGCGTGGCAAATTACACTGATTCGTGGATAGATATTCCTGATGAGTTAATAACTCGGAAATACGGTTCTTGTAGGCTGTTGAGAGAGGAGTAGGAACTGAATGATTGAAGCTGCTGCGTTGTATGACCTTCGTGGTACAAAGGCGCTAGCTTCCATTTCTTTTTCCAAGAAGGCTCCGAGTGAGGAAATCCTTCAGTCTGTTATTCAGAAATTCTTCGAGTTGGCCAAGGCAGAAACCATTGACAAGTGTATACTGTTTGAAGTGGATGCTTGGAATGTTTGCCTCGTTCAAGTTGACAAGGTGACCTTGATTGCAGGGTTTGCCAGTTCATCTGAAATCTCGACCGATGACGTCACCGCCATGCAAAAGCTGGATGAAGCGTTCAAAATGCTTGCGTCAGAAACATCGAGAAGAGCTGCAAGACAATCGTTCAATGATATAGTTGCCAGTAGCCTGAAGAAGCGTCTATCTATCTGCTTCTTCTCAGCTTCTTCGCCCACTCCTGAAGACAAGTCAGGCTCAGCCGTGGTGATGCTAGTAAACCGTCTAAGTGACAAATCATCTCCTTATTCAAAACCGGTTTCAATTGGACCGTATGATGTTGCTGCAATGCAGCATACAACAGCAGAAGTTCCCAAGGTGAAGTGGCCCGACTATCTGAAACAAGTGAATATCTTTGTATTCGTGATTGCTCGACCATTGCCTTCAGCCCGCGATCTGGGTACGGTCATCGAGAGGATTAAGGCTAACTCCGAGGCAACAATTCTAGTTGTTCCAGGATCCGATGAAGAGCTTGAGTTCGCCCGTAGATTAGAACTCCTTCTAGACATCGATCTTTGCGATTCAGTTTCTAGTAGTCCTACAGACCTGTTGCTCTCCGTCTTGGCTATGGCTGGATTCACGGATATGCATCCCGAACTGGCTCGAGAAACATGGGTGGTTGATAATCTGGACACCGAAGAAGGCCCTCCTGCTTCCGTAGACGAAAGTCCTGACATTGGGCACCAAGCATTCTTTGTTATAGACAAGAAGACAGGGACCCCACACTTTTCCTATTTCTACGAATCGGATTCTGAGTATCTAAGGCGAGCTCCCAATGTTGTTGCGGCAATCTCTCAGTTCGATTTGGATGACAGCGGCCATACTGAAACATCCCTGCTTCAGGCTGGGGAACTGAAATATGCAATACTGGAGCGCGAGAGCCTTATTTTCACGCTGATAACCGGCGATAGAGAAGATCCGGAATTGGTGAGGTCACGCTTCTCAATCCTGCCAGACATCTACTTTGATGAAATGCCAGAGGAAACTGAGGACTCAAAGGACCTGTATTCCTACGGTCCTTTCATGATCAAGCTTCTTGCAACTCTTCCCCCTGAAAATTGGTCTGACAGAACCTGTCCAACTCGGATAGAGGAGCCTGATTGGCTTTGGTTTCAGTCTGACTTGATGAGCAAATTCTTGCAGGCAGTCTGGAAGAGTATCGATGGACATACACCGCTTTCGCAGCTAGTGATCGGAAAAGGTCCGGGAATGGTTCTTGGCGCGCTGCACTACCTGAAGAGAATGGGCGCAATTGATACGAAGTTGCTGATTATCCCCAGTGATATTCCCGAAGTCATCCAGAAACCAGATGCTCAAGTGCTAAGCCTGTATTCACACTCCGAGCTTATTCTTGGATTTGTTGACGGCAAGCGCAGCATCGAGAGTATTGCATCACAAGTAGGCATCGATGAAACCGTTCTAATTACGGTTTTCGCTGAGCTGTACCGCAGGGGTTATATCGAGCTGAAGTTCGCGAACATTACCCCCCCGTAATCTTCATTTACAGTTGATATTCTTAAGACCCTTGTAAGCGAAGCATCTAAAGACCAACAAATGCTGTAGACCCGTGCTGAATAATGAGGCCGATGATAAATGATTCACAATGTCCTTCTGATTGAAAAAGACACAGGCGCCATTGTGGCCTCAACACGTTTCTGGAAGATAGACTTCGGTGAGAGCGAAATCGTTGAGTTCATTCACGGATTCAAGGACCTGCAAATTACTGAGGGTCTTTCAGAAGATACACCTATCTATGCTGGTGACCACAAGGTTTTCCACCACATGGTCGGTGAGGACCTCATTCTCATGCTTGTCACGGACGGCAGAGATGAGGACCGAGTGATCAATCACAAGGCACGAGAGGGTGCAACGCGAATGGAAACAGCCCTTCGCGGTCAAAGCATTGGGTATGTCAAGGACAATTTGCAGGATATTCTTGGCGAGCTCATCTTCACACGCTTCAAGATTTCATTCGTGGGTTCCGGTGGTGTGGGCAAGAGCACACTGCTGAGACTTCTGTTTGGGCGGGAGCCCGCACCAGGGGGTTATACACCCACAATCAATGTCGCTGTTGACTCGTCCGAAACTATACAGTTCGGAACTTTTCTCGTCACTATATGGGATTTCGCTGGACAGGCCGTTTTTCAGGACCTATGGGCGTTTTACTTCCAGGGCACCGATGTCATCTTCCTCATCACAGATTCTAGTTTCAGAAACGTGATGCAAACCAAGTCGCTTCTTCGCAACATCAAGAAAGAGGCCCCTGCCGTTCCGCTATTCATCATCGCGAATAAACAGGACCTTCCCGAATCAATGCAGAGTGATAAAATCAAACGACTACTTGGTGCACCAACTTTCCAAATGGTCGCCACAGATAAGACTAGGCGAGAGGAATTCATTCGCCTTATGCTTGAAGTGGCCGCAAAGACTGTGGGCGTTCAGTTGCCAGACTTGCCGGTGAGTGAGATGATCACTGTTCGGCGGCGGACCGAAGAAGTTGATGCAGCTCAGACTAGAATTGATGCTACGGAGAGTGGTTATGAAACGGTTCCCTATGAGGAGGATCAAGAGGGTGCAGCCGCTTCTATCACAGCCACAACAACAATGGCCAAAACTGAAACCACATCATCAATAGACACAGAAGGTGATGCAGAGGCGGTTTCCGTTGTTTTTGACCCTGCTCGCATTCTTCACTTGCTCCTAATTGTGCAGAGGGAGGGCATGTTTGAATCCTCCTATCATCTGGATTACTCTATCGAGCTCATTGACGCTAATGCGGTTACTTCCTTAATCTCTGCACTGGATTCCTTCAGCGGAATCGACGGAAACTCTGGGGGAGCCGACAGTAAGACTGATGCCCTTGAGAACATTGAACACGAAGACAATATAGTCATGGTCGAAAAGTCAAACCATTTCGTGCTGGCATTAGTGGTCACCAATGATAGTCACGAGGATGAGTATAGGAGGACTATGGCTTCATTGCTAGCTGACGTTGAAACGATGTACTCGGATGTATGGGAGAATTGGGATGGAAATACGATTATCTTCGAACCTTCTGTATTTGCAGTTCTTTCAAAAGTCCCATTGAAACCTGTCAGTCTGGACTACATCGTCAGGTCGCGAGAAGCCGGTAGAGCACTGCCTTTTAAGAATCGAGATGTTGGGACCGTTATCGTAGCTGTCAAGTCGGCCATAGAAGGAAGCGATACGGTCGGTGGACTGGTCCGCAGTCTAGACCTTCCGCGAGATCAGATTATCGGATGTCTTCAGATTCTTGAGCAGTATGGCTGGATTGATTTCAAAGTTGAGATTAAGGACGATAGCCATTTGAGGAAGATAGGAGATGTAGGCGCGGAAACTCGAAAGGCATATGGCGAGGTTGTCCTTAAGTTCGTAGATCTTTGCGATGGTACTAAACCTCTTGAGGATGTTGTCCGGTCGTTGAGGGTTAGTCTTCCTGCAATGAAGTTTGTCGCACAGAAACTAGTGTTGGATGCAGTCCTTGAAGTCGTTGCGTGAGCACCTGAAATGGTTTCCATATCTACGTTGAGAGTATTATTTTTTGCTTGTAATCGGGCATCATAATGCCTCTTGGAACTTTCTTCGACGGCGTGTGCACCATAATCTTCTTGCCAGTACAGGATTTGACCCACTTCTGCAGATGAGATGCAGAAGAGTGCGCACTTATCCGTGCATACTCAACGTCGCACTTATGCGGTTCGAAGCCATTTAGTAAGTTCCATCCAGGAGTTCTACGGGCTAGGTAACCGCAGAGGATAATTGCAGCTTCAGGATTCTTCCTATGTTCCTTGAAATGATATCTAGCCAGTCCTCCGCTCATCATTCCGCCGCCTGCTACGAGGATGTCATCTTTCTCCAGCGCTACTTTGTTCTTCTTCATTCCTTGCCAATGGCCCTTGACGCCCACAAGCTTGGTTATTTTCTCCGCGAGCCCTGCCACAATGACATTCTTGCGCTTAGTCACTCCCATTGATTCTAAAATCATGAGCATTTCTTGGGACCGCCCCACTGCGAAGGTTGGAATAATAACAGGGCCATGGCTATCGATTATCTCGGCAACATGTGCTGTCACTTCTGCTCTGTTGAAATCCTGCCTGCCCCAATACGTACCGTCGAAGATGGTGACATCATTGTTGGTCGGAAGATCCGCTCCAGGAAAGAGGACTGACTTATCTGTGTTGAAATCGCCGGTATACAGAATTTTAACACCCTCGATATCAATGAGGAAGCTCACGCTTCCGGGTATATGACTTGCATCTATAGGCGTAGCAACAATGCCGGGTCCCACTTCACTGCTTTTTCCAACCTCTAGGCGTACGTGATTCTTGGTTATCTTGTCTATGTTTCTTTGTCGGAATTTGGAGATGCTATCCCATCGGTCTTTTTTTCTTGGAGGCAGCGGGGTACCCACCTTGAGTGCATCTTCAAGAAGGGCCATAGCAATCGCCCCAGTCACATCTGTGGAACACCACTTTCCATCGTAATTATCATAGAGAACTGGCAGCCCCCCGACGTGGTCCAGATGGGCATGACTGATCAAGACGGTATCAATCATCTCCAATTCTGGCACCCATTCAGGTATGCGCTGGTTTGCCACAGATAATCCGTAATCCAGCAAGACACCTCCAGTATCTGTCTTCAGCAAAATGCCACTTCGACCAATACGAGGCCCTCCAAGGAAAATTATCTCCACAGTCTTTGTCTTAGTCGAGTACGCGACTGATGGCAGAAGGTTCACTCGAAGCTTCTGTGGTATCATCTCAAAGACAACCGGATCCACCGCTTCCGCTGGGGGTGGGGTGCTTAATCTCTGCAGTTGGACTGGAAACACACTTTTCCTATCGCTTCTGAATCCCGCCTTCTTGAACGTGGACCTTACAGCATCGTAGGCTTCTGCAACGTTTGTGTCTTGCTTGATATTGTCCTGAGCAAGCTTGTACATCTGCTTCTGGTATAATCGTAGCAACTTTTCTGACATCACGTCTTGAAGCCAGTCCTTCGTTGCGTTTCGCACATCCAGGTATGATCTTCCTTCTATTGCCTCCTTCAAGTATTGAGGGTGCCTTTGTAGAGAATCGACAAATCGAAAATCTGGCTCAGCAACCACGCTCCGAATGTCTTCACCGAAAGCAGTACATACTTCAACCAGCAGATTGTGATTGCATGCCGACGCGCCTAAGTACCGTATCCAATGCCTGAATTCATCGAGAAGGTCGCGACCCCTCAAATTATTACAAAGGCAATAGAACACAATGGCTTTCCTCAACCAGCTCTCGATAGACGCATGATTTCGAAGCCTAGATAGGGAGTATCTGTAGAAGTACCTGAAGTCTTCTTCATTGTAAGTTCCTAGGATGAAGCCATACAAACACAGAGTGGCGCTTTCCAAATAGTCTGCGACTGAGATTTCGGGCGAAGCATCCCTGAACACTTCCATCAGTCTGTCAGCGATAGATTGAGCAGTTGAAATCGTCTGGCTTAGCTCACCTGACGCTTCGAGAATGGCGAATGCCAACAACTCTCTCGGCTCATCGAATGGGCCTTCTCCTTTGCGTATCGACTTGCCTTTGAGAGCAGTTTCCGCATCCGCAGCTGCCTGTTTGAACTGGCTCTTTATGATTGGTACATCCGTCTTCGGAATCTTCTGTTTGTCGATACCCATGAACATCACTTTAACTACGCGCAGTTCTGCCTGAGCAGTGCACTATTATATCTCTCAATTCTCAGTGCGAGATGGTTGTTACACTTAAATCAATCTGACATCCAGAAACACTGGCTCCATTTTGCCGGTTGAGATTGGGTTAAAATCTGGCAAATGGCTTCTCAAAGGTGGTGTTCATTCTTGGAAGGCGAACTAGTCGACCTGCAGAAACGGATTCTAGAGCTGAAGAAGAAACGAAATGCTTTGATTATAGCGCATAACTACCAGCTTCTTGAGATTCAGAAGGTTTCCGATTTCGTTGGGGACTCCTTGCAGCTGGCAGTAAAATCAGCTGAAGCGAAAGGATACGATCTTGTGATCTTCTGCGGAGTCAAATTCATGGCAGAAATGGCTGCTGTTCTCTCTCCAGATATCCCAGTCTATATTCCTGCACCTGAAGCTTTGTGCCCGCTCGCTTCCTTTGTTTCTGCTAGTAAGGTGGAAGCGAAAAAGCAGGAACATCCTGGCGCTCCAGTGGTTGTTTACGTCAACACGACTGCGGAAACAAAGTCATCTTGCGATATTGTATGCACATCAAGTACTGCAGTAGAGATCGTGGAAAGCTTGGGAGTCGATAAAGTTCTATTTGGTCCAGACAAGAATCTAGCCGAGTACGTGAGAAGACAGACAGGTATAGAGATTGTGGACATTGAACCCAAGGGTCATTGTTATGTTCACAGAATGTTCGATGTCGCCCAAATCGCATTGCTAAAAGAGGAGTATCCTGACGCAGTTGTTCTTGCACACCCTGAATGTCACCCTGAGGTCCAAGATGTGGCTGACTTTGTGGTTTCTACTGGCAGGATGGTGAAGGCTGTTGAGGAGTCAGGCGCCAAGACCTTCATCATTGCAACAGAAGTAGGGTTGGTTGAACAATTGCAGGACAAGCATCCTGACAAGATTATCCTCCCCGCATATGATGGTGCGATTTGCCTTCAGATGAAGAAGAACTCGCTGGAGAAGATTGCTGAGGTCTTGGAAGACTTACCAGAAACGAATCTTGTAACGGTCCCCGCTCATATGGTTGGTCATATCCGAGAAACTATTGAACGAATGTACAAGGCGCTTGGCCGCCCATCCATATCTGGCACAGCCAGCTAACAGAGATGAAACGAAACTACAATGGTTCGATCATAGCCAACAGTTCTGACACTTGTTGAATAACTGGTCCCTTATGTCCCGCGCCCCGGAAGTCCTTCTCTTTGAACATGCCTTCAAGACCAACGAATTCGCAGTAATCCTTGGATCTCTCGTAGTCTTTAAGCGAGTCCCCTACAAACAGGGTGTCGCCCAACCGGATGCCATGTTCTGCCTCAATGTGTTCGAAGTGGTGTTTGCCCTTCTCAAAGCCAGGCCTATATCCAACTACTTCCACGAAACACGTTGAGAGTCCCCTCTTGGCGAAATACTCAGCAATAATTGGCTGGTAGGTAGAGGATGAAACGAAGACGCTGATGTCCATTTGATTCAATTGAGTGAGGGTTTCCACAACATCCGGAAACAGTTGTTGCTCGAAGATTTTCTCAATCTTTAGCTGTTCGAACTCTTCGATAGCGCGTTCGTTCTGTTCATAGCCCGGGAAGTTGAGGTTAATTTGATGCTCATAGGGCAAGCCCGTTGTGGATTTGTATCGATTTGATGCATCATTGCGATTGACATCATAATGCTTCATCATGATTTGGATACCAATATTCGCTAAGAATGGCATACTGTCTGCTAGTGTGCCGTCGAAGTCGAAGATGATGGCATTACACCGAAGCTTTTTGGTCATACTTAATTCCTACCCTATTCAGAAAGCATCCCGTTTACGCAGAGTTGGCTTTTAGTTAGTTTCGGTTTGCATACTTGTAACAATTTTTCTTTCATAGGATTGATGAGGGTGAGGTTTATTTGGCCGTTCCTTCCCCTCGTGCCTTTGGAGGATGAAGCATGAAGCTCAAGATCTGGCAGTTAGCTTATCTGGTTGGAATGGCACTGGTTCTTTCATTCATGGCAATGGACGTACTTGGCGTTCAAGGGCTTGAAGACATCACACCTTGGGTAGAGCTCTTTGGCGGTGTCCTGCTAATTGCAGGGTCGTGTGAAGCATTCGTTCTCTCGGTGGAAGGTCTCGCGCACAGATATCATCTAACAGATTATGTGGCTGGCATCTATGCCAGCATCGCGAGCACGATACCTGAGCTCTCAGTAATCACATTCCTCATTCTTGCCGAGCAATATGAGCTTGCTTGGGTGCTTGCTCTTGCTACCATCTTCATGAACTCTATTGTATTTGCGATTTACACACTTATGCTTCCAAAAGACAAGCATGGGGACTACAAGTTACCTGACGCGATTATGTGGGTCGGTAGTGACTTGCTCTCCATGGGATCTGTCATTAGCCTCTCGGTTGGCCTTTCGATGTTGATAGTCTTCGTATTCTCCTTGGAGAATCCAGCGTTACCTCGATTCCTCAATTGGGGTGAACTCATAATGTTTGGAGCGGTTCTTCTGGCCGTGTTCATCGCCTATCTATATCGCATCACGAAATACTATGGAAAGATCGACCCGACATCGGACGACCACATAATGGCCGGCAAGGTGCAGCACGAACCCATGTCCCAAAGAACACTGGCCATATTTCTGATTCTGGCTTCACTTGGCGCGCTGGTTGGCGGTGAGGCACTCGCCAATTTCGCGCATTTCGCAGAGCATACGCTAAACCTGAACTTCCTTTATGCCGCTCTTCTCCTCGTTGTATTTGCAGGTACTCCAGAGTACATTATAGTAGCTTCCAGTCACAGGAAGGATGAGATAGAAATAGCACTGTCTAACGCGTTCGGCGGCATAGTGCAAGTCTTCTTTGTAGTCTTTGCTTACACGTGCTTAGCTGCAGGCATAATCGGTGGCCTGATTCTTGGCCATGTTGATGTGATTCCAATCGATCTATTCTCGGTTGTGCTGTTGTTCTTTGCGTTCCCAACTATGTTCATTCTGCATCGGTTTATCGCGGACGATTCCAAGGTAAACGCTCTGGAGTCCATCGCAATGATTGCTGTCTTCGTCATGATGCTTTACGTTCTGTTAACATTTGGAATCTACCCGCTCAACTAACGACTTGGCAGCATAACTCTATGCGCACGCAGGGGGAGTTGTGAGTTACTCGTTTAATCAAAAGGGCGGAGAACTCTTATGCACCCGAACATACTTGATGGCAAATAGCATGAGGCGAGAAAATGAAGTACATCGCAATCTGGGAATACGATCCTAAGGACTTGGACGCGGTTCAGGCTAAATGGAAGAAGCTTGGAGAAGTTCGGAAAAAGAAGCCGGGGCTCTTCCCGAAGTCGCTATCGAAGGCATACGTGATGTTTGACGGCACTGCAGGCTTCCAATTGTACGAAGTTGATAGCGCTGATCAGATATCGGGCATGGTTGCTTATTACACTCCTGAGGTGGAGTTTCGATTTACTCCCATTGCAGAGTTGAAAGAAGCAGCCGCTGCCTATGAGAAGCTGAAATAGCAGAAAGCAAACTCGGGGGTTTCCTTTCCATCCTTGCATGGCAAGCTGTCCGTGAGATGACATCGAAGTAGAAGAAGACAGTACTACAGGTTATCCTATTCGGTATATGGGCAATTTGGATTCTTGTCGTATTCGAGTGCAACCGGGCTCAAGAGACGCTTCCTTTCTTGTAGTCCTTGATGCATCTGTCTACTGTTTGGTACGCATCGTCCAGTTCTCTGAACTCCTTGACCTCAACAACTCCTTTCTCCTGGATTTTGTAGGTTGCGTAGAAGTGCTTCACCTCATCAATGAGGCTTCTTGAGAGGTCCTTGATGCTCTTGACATCTCTGTAATAGGGGTCATTGATTGGGACTGCTATTATCTTGTCATCGGTTTTTCCTGCGTCGTTCATCATCATAACACCAATAGGCCGCGCATGAACCACACATGATGTGAAGGTTGGCTCATTAATTAGCAAGACAACATCGAGCGGATCCAAGTCATGGTCTAGCGTCTGTGGTATGAAGCCATAATCGAATGGGGCGTATGTGTATAGAACCCGATCAAGCTTGAAGAGGTTGTGGTCCGAATCATACTCATACTTGTTCTTACTTGCTCGAGTCATTTCGACTATCACGTAGATTTCGCGAGGTGGGTCTGGCCCAGATGGAATATCATGCAGATAGTTGGTCATTATACTCAGGCTCAGCCATTTCGTGGTCTGACTATCCATTTGAGGTTTGCTAAGCAGTCCTGCATTGAGTCTACTTGGAATGAAAATGGGAAAATGAAAAGCAAGCCCGGGAGGTTCCCGCCTTACAGCAGGATCTCCCGGCCTAATTCCTTGAATGGATTGGAATACGCTTCTAGATGATGTTCAGTTTCTTGCCAATCTTCTCGTAGGCTGCGAGTGAGATGTCAAGCTGTTCCATGCTGAGACCGGAGTTCATCATGTTCCTTATTCGAGCCTTGTCTCGAGCGACCATCGGGAACACAATTGGCAGTGCAAGAATGCCTTCCTTGTAGAGGCCATCGCTTAGAGCTGCGGCTTTTGAGCTCTCGCCTGTCATAGCTGGAATGATAGGTGTCTGGCTGAAGCCTGTGTCATAGCCCATTTGCTGGAGCCCCTTCATGAAGTGCTCTCTGTTCTTCCATAGAGTCTTTACGTGCTCTTCTTCGGTTTCTAGTACATCGATTGCTGCGATGCATGCCGCCGCTGTTGAAGGCGGATGTGACGCACTGAGGAGCCATGACCTGCTCTTATTTAGGGCATAGTTCACCATGTCCCGACTCCCTGCAACGTGACCCCCCATGACGCCGAATGCCTTGGAGAATGTACCCATCTCGAAGTGCACGTCATGGTGAGTGAGGTTGAAGTGTGATACGATACCTCTTCCCCCCTTGCCTAGAACTGCTTCGCCGTGAGCATCGTCGACGTAGATCATTGCGCCGTATTCTTTGCTGACTTCGACAACTTTGTCCAGCGGAGCTATATCGCCGTCCATGCTGAATACACCGTCTGTGATTACTAGAATCTTGTCCGGTTTCTCCTTTTCTGCTTCATTCAGAACGCGCGCCAAGTCGTCAGTGTCACAGTGCTTGTAGACGAAGCGCTTTGCCTTCGTGAGTCTGACGCCATCAATTATGCTGCCATGGTTCAATTCATCGGAGATGATTGCATCGTTCTTGCCGACAAGTTGTGGTATCAATCCTTCATTGCACGCGAACCCTGCACTGTATGTCAGTGAGGCTTCTGCTCCCTTGAAGTTAGCGAGTCTGCGCTCGAGTTCCAAGTGAAGGTCCATTGTACCCGCAATCGCCCTCACGGAGCCAGAACCAACACCATGAGTTTCAATTGCCTTCAGCGCGGCCTCCTTCATCTTGGGATGGTTGCTTAAGTTGAGGTAGTTATTGCTGCAAAGCATAATGACCTCTTGACCGTCCACCTTTGCCTTGGGAGTGCTTGGGCCCTGAAGTTCTCTGATCTTCCAGTCGAAGTTCTGTTCTACTAGCTTGTCGTATTCGGTTTTCATCCAGCCTATTGGGTCTCGCATCATTGTCACCTTGATTTAGTAATCTAGCGACCCATCCTCGGGTCAATCTACGCGGGGCCGGATTTTTCAGCTATATGAAACCTTTGTTTCCGTAGAATTCGGACCTTGTCAATGGAATTTCAAATTGCTCAAGGCGATATGCATAATGATTCATATCGATATGCTATGCGAAGCACAACGGGTATTAGGGGGTTTCGCTTTTCCTGAAAACATCCGGGGGTACAAAATCGAAATGAGTAAGGTTTTACGCATCAATATGAGTGATTTAGGTCACAAGTGGGAAACCCTGCCGAAGAAGTACGAGACCCTTGCTGGTCGCGCGTTTACTTCAGCAGTACTACATAACGAAGTAGATCCAACGTGTCATCCACTTCGTGAGAAGAACAAGTTCGTTATATCGCCAGGACTTCTTGCTGGAACGATGGCACCATCCTCAGGTCGCTTGAGTGTGGGTGGGAAGTCTCCTCTGACTGGAGGCATCAAAGAGGCAAATGCTGGCGGACTCACCGCTACAAGGCTTGGTTACCTTGACCTCCGAGGTGTCATCATCGAGGGTGCACCGCCAGTTGAAACAAAGGACTGGTACAGCATCTACATTGGTAAGGACAAGTGCGAGGTCAAGAAAACAAATGACTACGCCGGAATAGGCCTCTATGAGCTCATAGGCAAGATCTGGAAAGATTATCCGGGCAAGCCAGGCATCATAGGGTGTGGGATTGTAGGCCAGCGTCTTCACAAGGGTGCTGGGGTCTTTGGAAACAATGTTGAGAACACTGATCCTGGCCGCTACGCAGGTCGTGGTGGTTTGGGCGCAGTGCTTGGCTCAAAGCGCATTGTAGCCATCATCTCGGACGCATCAGGCGGTTCACGGCCTGAAGCAAAGGATAAGGATCGTTTCGAAAAAGGACGGAAAGCCTTCAAGGACGCACTTGACAACCATGCTCTCACAGGGCGACTGAACAATGAGAAGGGTGAACCCTATGGCGCACTGAAGAACTATGGCACGAATGTCCTTCAGAATATACTGAACGAGGCTGGTGCCTTGCCAGCGCGAGGCTTCAGAACTGGACGATTCGAGGATGCTGCTAAGATATCTGGTGAGGCAGTTCATGACCTCATTGATAAAACCCGTAAGAAGTTTGGGGACAAGGCCGAAGGCAAGTATGGGCATGCATGCCATCCTGGGTGCGTCATAGCATGTTCCAATGTAGTGCCCTATGAAAAGACCGGAAAGGCACAAGTGTCTCCACTTGAGTACGAAACCGCATGGGCGCTCGGCACGAACCTAGGCATTGGTGTCTTGCACGATGTGGCTGAGATGAACCGTATCTGCAATGACTTGGGTCTTGACACTATTGAGGCTGGCAATGCAATCGCCATGTTCATGGAATCTGGTCTGATTGACTTCGGAGATGGACCCGCCGCGATTGAGCTTCTGAAGAAAGGCTACCATCCTGAATCAGCAAAGGGTGCATTGGTGTGTTCTGGCGCATTGACTGCAGGAGAAACTCTAGGAGTTAGCAGGATTCCAGTAGTGAAGGGTCAAGCTCTACCTGCATACGATCCAAGGCCTATTCGTGGAATTGGAGTCACGTATGCAACGACCACAATGGGTGCTGATCATACTGCTGGATACACGATAGCGGCTGAGATTGTTGGAATTAAGGGAAAGGTCACCGATCCAAGAAGCATAGATAAGGCCGAGCTATCGCGCACCTTCCAAGCAACAACTGCATACATCGACTCTACAGGTTATTGCTTGTTCATTGCATTCTGCGTTCTTGATGACGACAGTGGATTCAACGGGATGCTTGACACAGTCAATGGCTTCCTTGGAAAAGACATCGATATTGGCGAATACGGAATGGCCATTCTTAAGAATGAGCGCGCCTTCAACAAGGGTGCTGGTTTCACGGCGAAGGATGACCGTCTTCCGGAGTTCTTCTACACGGAACCACTACCACCCCATAACGTGGTGTTCGACGTTTCTGACGAAGAGATTGATGCGGTCTTCAAGGATATGTGATGGAACACTGAGTATCTTTGAGGGAGCTCCGGCTCCCTCGCTTCTTCTTTTGCTCATCTGCTTGAGAGTACTCTCTAATGAAACACCTTATCTGTGAAAAGCCCGGGAACTGATAATGATGCTCGAGATACACCTGTATGGGAAACTGCGGTCCCTCATTTCTGAAGCCAAACCAAACGAAGATACAGTCCTGAATTATGAATTTATTGAGAACGAAACATTTGCTCAACTTGTGCAGCGGCTCGGATTGAAACCAAGCGATTTGGGCGATTGTTTTCTGAATGGAACTCTTGTCAAGCCAGGCGACAGAGTATCTGACGGTGACAGACTGGGCATGTTTCCTTTCAATATGGTCTTGCTATGCGGAGGTCAGCACCTAAAGGGCCACGGTTACACACGCAAGGATGTCGATGTCGATTACTATTAGGTGTGGGGCATGAAGGTCTTTGTAAAACTATACGCAACTCTCCGCAAATTCGCTCCCTCCGATAATGAGCTTGGCGAATTCTTTGAAGTTGAGTTCAATGGGGCGACAATCTCCGATCTTGTAGAGCAACTCGGCTTTACTCAGGAGCTAGCTCGGATTGTATTTGTGAATGACAGCCAGACATCTGATTTGTCGTCTACTCTGACGAATGGGGATCGAGTCGTCATGTTTCCGCCAGTGGGCGGCGGATAGGTCCCACGAGCTACTAATCTGAGTCCGGCTCTGGTTCAGGCTCCGGTTCGGGTTCTTCTTCTTTCTTTCCACAGACTATTGAGATGAAAGCCAAAGCTGCTAGCAAGAGGGCCATGCTACTAAATAATGTCAAACTCATTCGATCACCGCGTGATGTTCTTGTTGCCGTATGGTTGACGGATCTTTGTAATCAATCTTTGGACTCCATGAAATAGATCTTCAACCAGTGAACTCCTCGGATGCTAAGGTGAACTACACCTTCTTGAGTTGTGCTTGTAAATCTGCTGCTACAAGACCATCAAGGGGCGTATTTCCCGCAAGATTCTTATCAAAGCGCAATGAGTTCTGTAGGCTCTTTTTGAAAAGGGCTCGGTGGTTAAAATATGGAGATTTCGAAATTTCTTAAAATGTCGTTTCTTATCGATGGCCTTGTTGCCATTGTGTATGGACTTGTCATGTTGATGATTCCTGATATCCATGCAAGTATGTTTACTTTTCCATTTGAGGAGTTTGCTGATCGTTACATTGGAAGTCTATTTCTAGGATATGGTGTTGGGAATCTACTCGCATATAGAGCATCATCTTGGGAGAATGTTGAGCTCGTTGTCTTAATGAATCTCACATTTCTAGTGATTGGCTTGTTTGTCATCTTGTATTCAATTGCTATAGCAGTCCTATCAGTCGCAGCATACATGCAAGTGGGCTTGACACTATTCCTAATGTTCCTTTTCCTCTACTCATACTATGAAGTAAAATTCAAGAAAGCATGAATTTCACGAACTCTGGTGCAGTCCATTTTCTCTGCACCAGTTCTTTTCTTTTCTGGCCGCTCAGTGTTAAATCAGGTCTTTCGCCGCAGCAACCCAGCCCCGAACTTGCTTGAGGTCGAACGTGTAGCCTGCAGGCACTCTGAACTCCTCAGATGATAGGGCAGATTTCACTTTCCTGAGTATGGCTTCTGGGTCCGCCGCCGCAAGATCATCTAGGGTTGTGATACCAGTGGCAAATACAATAGCCTCAGCATCCTCCTCCGAGATGCCATCAATCCACGCGAAGCGCCCCATGGCAACCCATTTGCCTGCGACTTCGGAGCCCACATCGCAAATCTCTGCGACTCTTTCTGGCCGCGTTCCGAGCAAATCTTGAACTGAATCGATGCCTGCATCTCGAAGCATTGAACCATACGTTTCTCCAATACCTTCAATGGTTTCGATTGGCAGTTGGCTCAGCTCGACTTTCGGCTGCACAACTTCGGGCACATGTTTCTCCTCGTGTTTGTCGGCCTTTTTAGCTGGTTTCGATGCTTTCTTCTTCTTGGGCTTTGCCTTAGACTTCGCTTTGGGCTTCGTCTTCTCAGACTCTTTATCCACCTGCGGACCCACTGTTTCCATGATATCCTCAGCAATCTCACTGAAGCTCTCGCCCCAACCCAGTAGGACCACAATGATCAAGACAATTAACACCGACATAGCCAGAATGGCGTTGTTAGGGTCGTATTGCCAAAGCATAGCTGCCATAATCGCTAGGACTATCCACACAATGATGATTGGAATCATATTCTTGTTCTTGTACTTATGAGCCCTTGAAGACATACCACATTATCTCCTTCTTGCTGAACAGGATATGGTTCCTTTTTTCAGACTGATAAATGAATCCTTAGGAATCTACGCGTCTGTAGCGTGTTTTTCAGCAGCTGATGATAATTCTGTGAGTTCTTGAATTTCCTCCTCTTCTTTGTCCTTGCAGATGAATTCAGGAACAACGAGGATTGCAATGAATACAGCTGCCATGAATAGCATCCCTTGCCAAGTTCTTAGGAAGATACTGACTCCTCCGACTTGAGGGATTCTCCAAACAAGCACACCGACGATGTCCTCGTAAGTGCGATAGCCAAAATCCTGTGATGGGTTATTATCTCCTCGCGTGTAGTACCTGTAAGTGCCATTTACTTCTTCAATGGATACGACCCTATGCACAATTGGGGCTTCAGTATACCAGCTAGCCCGGAAAACAATGATGTCGTTTACAGCGATATCCTCAGGAGCCCGCCCCTGCAGAATTAGGAGGTCGTTAACTTCCAAGGTTGGAACCATTGACTCGCTAGTGACGACCACTAATGGAGTTGCAGTCCCCATCCCTAACATGAATACGCCGTAACCTGCAAGAGTGCCGCCAATAACTACGACAAACAGGAATACTGTTTTTGCAAGCTCAGACCTTTGATCCCATTTCAGACGTTGACGCATTCGCTCCATGACTTAACACTCTTCAGACGCGAACTGTGTTAGTCTAATAAAACTGACGAAGCCCGCTCTACCCGCTCATATCACAACGTTAAAGCGCAGCAGAGTGCAACCCAAGAAAGCCGAGGCAAGTCTGAATGAGTAACACCTGGGTCAAGACGTGGATGCGCACCCCGAAAATCAACTGTGGGCTTTGCGGCAGGGCTGCTTGCACAGGTTTTGCAAGAGCTTTGGTTGTTGGACAGCTCGAGCTAGATGATTGTCCCATTCTTGGGCTCAGCGATTACGGCAACTTGAGAGCGGAGCTTGAGGCGATGTTGAAAGGGGATTCCATTCCTCGTATGGGAACTGCGCCGGAGCTGCCAGAAGGCGGCGTCCTATTCACGCAGCCCTGCAAGGACACTAATGATAGAGTGATGGCCGAGCTCAGTTTGCACAATGGAGTAAAGCCTGGCGAGAATATGCGATTCGCGGTGTTTGACCCCCGAACACTTTGCGATTTGATGAACTGCCTACAATCGCAGTTTGATCTTGTTAAGTGCAGCCGTGATCTCGGATATGGTCGAGCTGATGTTAGCGAGATGAATATCACCGTTCTTCAGGACGGACGTATCAATATGAGGCGCGTAAAGGACCGCGACCAAGTAATGAGTGTCTTTGGCAAGCTTGAACGTGCCCTTATTGGCGCAACAATATGCAACTGCTGTGGTTGCGACCTTCTCTCTATTCTGTCAGGCTGTGTGGAACCTGCGGAAACTGAAAGGCATACTGTGTACGACGCGGGCACGAACATGAGCATCGATGAGAAGAGCGCCCAATTACCTATCAGACGAGCAGATGTGGAATCAATCCTCGATGAGAATGCCCAACGCGCACTGAGCCTGATACGGAACCTTGCTGATCACTTAGAGTCCGGTATAGTCCAACTGCTGGATGGAAGCATCGAGCTTTTTCGTGTGGTGAGTTCAGAGGAGGCTAGGTGTTCGCTTGTAGAGCTAATTACAAACCCCTCTCTCTATGGGAATGAAACGCTATTGCTCAAGGTTCTGGCTCTCGTTCGAGTCGTTTACGATGCATTATGCGGAGTTTCAGAACTAGCGGAAATCCTGACATTCTCTCCAAAGGAAGATCGCGATGCAATCCTGAAACTTGTGTCCATGGCTCAATCCGGTGAACTTTCACTGCAAATGAAGGCTACTGAGGACCAAAGGCAGATTCTTGCTCATGCCCACTCATTGAGATTGAATCGGGCCGTTCGGCTCTTGCGGGAATGGGTTCGATAATTTCCCCAAATACGTAGGGCTTAGGTGATCTGCGTGTTCTGGAATCACATGATCAATCGAACACAAATGCAAATACAGTAAGTCCACAGTGCTTCCGCTAACCTTCACCACCAAATGCAGATGAAATGTGAATTAGAAGTTGACCACCGATATAGGCCACACCAACTGCTTCTGTACCACTGAGAAAAGTTGGATCGGTTAATGTTCGATACCCGATTATGTAGTCCGAAATGAAGAATAGCAGAAACCCAAGAAATAGACAGATGACGAAGAGTTTAGGATAGTTATCAAACCACTTTGACAGACTGAATGCTAGAACTGTAGTCAGGAGAATCCCATAACCAAACAGACCCATACTGATAACCACATCAGCTGGGTTGTACAGTGTCAGGACGAACAGGACAATAGCAATCACAATACTGACAATCCAGATGCTCACATTTCGGACAATTAGTCTTGGAGATTCACTTTTTAGAAGTAAGGGCGAGCGCTCTTTGAGAGCCAGAAGATAAACTACATGCCCCAGTGAAAACATAAGAATACCGTTGATCAATGGGTCTGGAGTGATGTGGAATACTGATGCCATGAGGAGGTCTCCTAGAAAGCAAATGAACATTGCAACGAACATGAGTAGTACGAAGCGAGACCACTTCTCTGTCGCTCTCCTGTCAATGAAATTCACGAAAGCTAGAATGACAATCAGCGCTGATGTAGCTAGGAAATTCCAGTTGGGCGTACCTTGATTTATCATGGTTATCAGAAATAGAGTGGATATGAAAATTGCCAGTACAATCACGATACGCAAGACACCAAGTGGCGTTTTCAAAGAAGCCATTGACATTCAAATTCCACCTCAATGAGGTATCTAGAAATGAACTATCTGGCGAATGTTAAGGATTCCGGCTTTGATGAACCACTCATTCCAGAGGAACTGACATTGGCAAGGGGATCTTGATAATGGGTATCCTCAGAGAGAAGTTCATTGAAGAGCATCCTGAAGGTATCTTCACAAGCCCTCTGTAGTTTCTGCTCTAATTAGCTCCCGATTTCTCTTTACAGCAAAATACATTGGAATCACACTGATTGGGTAGAGAGTCATTGCGATTGGAAAGACAATGACGCCAAAGGCTGTCATACTTGAGAATATTCCGAGGTTAAGCATTACCGCTGTTATGAGTGTTCCAGTCTGCCGTGGAACTGTCCACATTATCCTCGTAAGTGCAAACGAACGACCACGTTTCTTCCGGCTTATCTCACCCATGAACAACGAATTGTTAGCAGGTTGTGCCATGTTTGCAACAGCTTGTCTAGCTATGTAGAATACTGCCATAAGTAGAAAACCTTCAGGTCGTGGAGAGAATACGATTCCAATTGTTAGAATCGGCGCTAGAATATACAAGCCTGTAATCATCTTCAGCTTTCCAGTTCTTTCACTCATTAGACCCACAAAAAGTGCTCCCGATGCAAGTGTCAAATTTGCGATTGCTGGGAGGCTGCCAAGCACAACTTCGCTGGGATTGAACGCATCAATAATCCAGAGAATCATATAGGGTACAACCATACCTGAACTGAAACCCATAATCATACGGCTGATTCCGAATAAGGTTGTAGTCTTTGTATCATTCTTCGCATCTTGGGTTCTTTCAATAGATGTGTCAACGACTTCATTGCTATTGAGCATATCATTGGCTTTGAGCCATCGCTCTGCCATGAAACCAACGATACCAGATGCAATTCTAAGCGTACCCATGATGAAGAATAAAATCATGTATCTAACCAATACTGGGTTTATACCGGGAAGTGCAGTTTCGTCGAGAATGTATCCTCCCAAGAATGATCCTGCAATAGCTGCTACGGTAGCGATAGCCATTGTATACCCATAGGACTTTGTACGCTCGTCTCCTCGCTTTGTGGCGTCTGCGATTAGAGCTGTGACCGATGACAACCTGAAACCCGCACCTATTCCGGTAGCTGCAAAGAGGATGAGTATCAATGTGGGATCAGTCGCGAAAGGTAGGAATAATATTATGATGCCTGAGAAGACTCCTCCAAAAAGGATTGCTGGACCCCTTCCTTTCTTATCACTGAATGCTCCCGCAGGGAATAGCACCACGGATTGAGCGTATCCCGCCATTGCAATCATCAATCCGTAGAATGCTTCATCTGAACCTATTGAAAGAACAAAGAGTGGTAGTACAATTATATTGAATGATCTACTCAATCTACTCAATGCAGATAACAAGGATAGCCACGCAATCTTCGAGGCATTAGTTCCATTCGCGCCGTTGTCTAATGAGGCAGCTTCCAATCATATGTCACGGTCCTTTACAAGACAAAGTTACGAAGCATCCTCCTTGATAACCTTTTATCATACTGCCATTGATTTCGGTACATTCAAGTCATTTCGCCAAGATTACCAATCCGCGTGAGGAGATTATTGCTATTACTCCCCCTGATGATACACACACTGATTTTAACAACGAGCTGCGTAGGGTTTAGGTGATGTAGGTGTTCTGGCGTCGTCCCACTGGTCGTTCTGAGATTGTAGCTGCTAATGGGGTAGTGGCCGCCTCACAACCTCTGGCAACTCAGGCTGGGCTTGAAATTCTAGTAAATGGGGGGAATGCTGTTGATGCGGCAATCGCGACTGCTGCTGTGCTTGACATCGTGGAGCCTTTCAGTACTGGATGCGGTGGGGACGCCTTTGTTCTAATTCATCTACCCGGGAGGAAGAAACCGATCTCTGTAAATGGCTCGGGCCGAGCGGGGACAATGGCGACTTTGGATGAACTGCTTGAGAAAGACTGGAAGCAAATGCCTGTTCGAGGTGGACCACCTGTTACAGTTCCTGGAGCCATGCATCTTTGGGGATACCTAATCGAGAAGTATGGAGCAATGGAGCTGGGCGATGTTCTATCACCAGCAATCAAATACGCTCGCGAAGGATTCCCCGTTTCACCAATTATCTCTGAAGTGTGGAGTCTCGTAGTCCAAGTTCTGGGAAATGAAGCGGCACGCAAAACATTCAGTATTGGTGGCAGGTCTCCTGAAGCAGGTGAAATAATGTTCAACAAGGACCTGGCGAAGGTCTTTGAGACCGTGGCTGCAGAAGGAATGTCTGCATTCTACGAGGGAGCTATGTGTGAGGCAATCGTGAAGACGGTGCAAGACCATGGCGGGTTCCTAACTCCAGATGATCTCGCCAAGCACAAGACTGTTGAAACTACTGCAATTTCCACATCATATCGAGGTGTCGAGGTATACGAACATCCGCCAAATGGCCAAGGATTTGCCGCTCTCTCAATGCTGAATATTATGGAATCATTCGACTTTGAGAAATACTCGCCCCTGGATGCAGAGCGCTACCACACCATGATAGAGGCTAAGAAGCTCGCCTATGCTGACTTGTATCAACACAACGCTGACCCCAATTTCTATGATGTTCCCTTGGATAGTCTTCTCTCGAAAGGGTATGCGAAGAAACGGGCTGAGCGCATCAATCCGGAACAGGTAATGAAGGCTCCAAGCCCTGGAATCGCAATTGGTCCGGACACGGTCTACCTTGCGACGGCTGATGGTGAAGGAATGGCAGTTTCGTTCATCAACAGCCTGTACATGGGGTTCGGGAGCGGGCTCGTTGTTCCAGGTTATGGGATAAAGCTTCAGAATCGCGGGAATCTTTTCTCACTTGACCCGAAGCACCCCAATTGCTACGCGCCAGGAAAGCTTCCGTTTCATACAATCATTCCTGGAGCGATGTACAGGGACAACAATCTCTTCGGAGTGTTTGGGATCATGGGCGGAGCACACCAGGCACAGGCTCATGCTCAGTTTGTCAGCAACGTCATTGATCATCAAATGGGTCCTCAGGAGGCATTGGACCATCCACGTTTCAATCATAATCAGGAGATGAATGCAGTAGCTCTTGAGAATGGTATCCCTCCTGGGATTCAGAATGAGCTACGCAAGCGTGGACATAAGCTAGTTCATGAAACCATGTCGGGCTTTGGCGGTGGTCAAGCGATATTCCGTTTGCGTGATTCTTGGATTGCAGGCTCTGATTTCAGAAAGGATGGTCAGGCTGCTGGCTTCTAGCCTACTCAAGTACAGTCGGTCATGAAGCTCCGGTCATTTCACAATCTTCATAATCCAAGGCAGTGAATCTGGACAGTGCTATCGACGTTCTTGTCGACAGAAGGTGGCCCAATGACAGAGCAGCCAAAGACGTACAGAGAAGAAAGTGATCTTCTAGGCCCTAGACAAGTCCCCGCAGATGCCTACTGGGGTGTCCAAACTCTGCGGGCGTCTGAAAATTTTCACGTTTCAAGAGTGAGTTTACATCAGTACACGACTTTGATCAACGCTCTTGCTATGGTGAAAAAAGCATGCACCCTTGCCAACATGGATCTTGGCGACCTTTCCAAGAAGTACGGAAACGCGATAATCCAAGCTTGCGATGAGATAATCGGGGGCGACCTTCATGACGAGTTTATTGTAGATGCGTTTCAAGGCGGGGCTGGCACTTCAACTAATATGAACGTTAACGAAGTCATCGCATCAAGAGCCAATGAGATTCTTGGTAAACCGCGGAACGCCATGGCTCCAATTAATGCAAATGATCATGTCAACATGAGTCAGTCAACCAACGATGTGTATCCAACCGCAACGAAGATTGCCACGATCTTTGGTCTGGGCGCTCTATCGGTAAACGTTGAAACGCTCGTAAAGGCGCTCGAAGAGAAAGCCGAGGCCTTCAAGGACCTCCTCAAACTTGGTCGAACAGAGATGCAGGATGCAGTGCCCATTACGCTAGGGCAAGAGTTCGGAGCTTGGGCAGGTCCCTTCAAACGGGATTTGCACAGGATTGGATGGGCGATTGATACACTCGAAACTCACAACATTGGAGCAACAGCAATTGGAACCGGTCTCAACGCGGACCCGGAATACATCAAGCTCGCGGAGAAACACTTGCGTGAAGTAACTGGTCTGCAGAATCTCAAGACATCTGAGAACCTTATTGACGACACTCAGAATAACGATGAATTCGTCCACGCCTCGGGTCTCCTCAGGGTCCTTGCTACTAATCTGAGCAAGATGGGTGGAGACCTTCTGCTTCTATCATCCGGGCCTATTGGGGGCTTCCACGAGATTACATTGCCTGCAGTCCAGCCTGGCTCTTCGATTATGCCTGGCAAGGTGAATCCAGTCATTGTAGAGATGACTCTGCAGTGCGCCTATCAAGTGATGGGGCATGATGCAACCATATCCCTCGCCGCTCAGGGCGGAATGCTCGAACTGAATGCCTTTGGACCTCTGATTACATACAACTTCTTCCAAGCATTGAAGCTGCTGAGGAACTCAATACCGATTCTTGCAGAGAAATGCATTAAGGGAATAGAACCAAACATGGATGGTCTGAACAAGGTGTACAAGAGCGTGGGTTTAGTTACGGCTCTCGTGCCAATTATTGGCTATAAGGCTTCAAGCAGGATTGCCAAAAAGGCACTCGAAACCAAGAAACCGATACGGGAGCTCGTACTGGAGGAAAAGCTGCTTTCTGAGGAGGAACTAGACCACGTGCTCACTCCCGAGCGCATGACGCGTCCGGGCATCTTGGGGCATGACCATGAAGATATCAAACGGAAACTCGATAAGGAGTCCTGATTGTCGACAGCTAATCGACCTTCGCTTGCACACCACTCAGTACTTCATCAGCACATCTGCCGCGATGTTATCTGCGTGATCACTAACCCTCTCCAGATTCCTCAAGGTTTCGACAAAGACGCTGTCAGCTTGAGGCATGCATACGCCTGCGGCTGTCCGCTTCTCATGACCCTCCCTTAGTTCTCTCTCAAGCAAATCTACCTTGTCTTCTAACAGGATTGCCCTCTCAGCAACATCCTTGT
Source organism: Candidatus Thorarchaeota archaeon (assembly GCA_018238375.1). GTDB lineage: Archaea > Asgardarchaeota > Thorarchaeia > Thorarchaeales > Thorarchaeaceae > WTCK01. The sequence continues at coordinate 1,040 of JABCTJ010000217.1, read as the reverse complement.
TTCTTGTTCTCAGCGCTTCTATCGACGTGGCATATGTTTCTTCAACAAGTCTAAACATATCCTCCATATCAGAAACAGCAACGGGTGAGAAGGTAATCTCCTCGGTTAATCGGTCGATTGCAAACTCCGCTATGTTGGATGTGAGGTCTCCAACGCGTTCTATGTCTACAAGAATCGCCAGCAGCTTCATTCGCCAGATGGTGTCAGCCTTGTTCAGCTCTTCTTCTCTTATTTTGTCGATGAACTTCTCCGTGGCCCTACAACTGTCGTCCACCTTGTCTTCGTACCTGACGACCTTCTGCGCCGCGTCCAAGTCATGGTTGAGTAAAGCTTTCCGGCTTAAGTCTATCATCTTCACAGTGAGCTCACCAGTTGCTATCATCTCTTTTTGAGCCTCGAGCAGGGCAACCTGTGGCATGTGAAGCATTTCGTCATCGAAGAAATGCGCTCCAATAATCTCTCCTTCTTTGTCAGGAATGAGTTTCTCACATAACTTGACAATGAGCCCCACGAAGGGGATTAGCATGAAGCTCACTGTGACATTGAAGATAGTATGAGCGTTCGCAATTTGCCGAGGGAGGTCGTTTGAGGTGAGCGCGACCACGTCGGCGAATTGCCCGAAAAAGGGAAAGAATACCGCGACTCCAACGATGTTGATAATCGTCTGCGCTATGGCCGTTCTTTTCGCTGGAGTAGTAGCACCAATAGCTGCCATGTTCTCTAGGAAACAAGTGCCGATATTGGCTCCCATGATAAGAGCTATGGCTGCAGGGAGGCCAATGACACCTGCCATGCTCATCGCGATAACCAAGCTCGTCGTGGCTGAACTGCTTTGGGTGATTCCAGCTATCGTTGCACCAATCAGGATGCCGAAGATTGGAATCACGCCGAATGCGATAATCAGGTCAACAAAGACTTGACTTTCTCCCAGTTCCGCGGCGCCGCTTTTCATAAAATCCATTGAAAGAAACAGAAGACCTAAACTGAATATCACTCGCCCAGCCATCTTGGCGTTTTCATTCTTCAGGAACATAGTCGTG
>JABCTJ010000137.1 GCA_018238375.1 Candidatus Thorarchaeota archaeon | reverse complement strand
GCCCGTGCAACCTCAAGACCCTCTACTCCATCATAGGCACAGACCACTTCAAAGTCGTAGCGTTCTAGAAATACCTGAACAAGTTCTGTTGTGATGCGCTCATCATCGATTATGAGGATTTTTTTCTTGTTCGTCAATCTTTGACACCACTACGCAATTCGCTTTAGTTCACGTCTCTCTTCATCATCTATATACCAAATTGCGTGAACAGTTTGGGTACAATTCTCTCAATTCCAACCGCCTTATCAATCCTGAGTATCTAATCGGAATATCTCCATCATTACGCTGTCCACGTATTCTCCATCAATATAGAATTGTTGATGCGCAGTTCCGTACTCAACGAAACCCAGTTTCAGATATACCTTCTTTGCGCGCTTATTGAAGGAATGAACGCCAAGCTCAAGCCTTCTGAGATTGATGTGCTTCCAGCAGAAGTCGATAAGCAGCTCCATCGCTTCTGTTCCATATCCCTTACCCCAGTTCTCAGGCTTGTGAATAACTATTCCTAATCGCCCATTTCTTGCAATCCAATCGATGTCATGAACCGCCAATGTACCCAGGAATGCATCGTTTGATAGGCTTTCAATCGCGAATGCAAACATCTTCTGACGTTTCATGTCATCTTGCACGGACTGAAGCCAGTCTACCTCCGATTGCCGGCTGTGCGGGATTACGCCTCCTAGGAATCGCCTCATTTCGGGATTATTCCAATTCTCTACTATGTGATCTAGGTGTTTCTCTTCAAGTACAACAAGCTGTACTAGGTTGCCTTCAAACATGGGTTTCACTTAGCGCGAATGTGCTATTTGGTAAATATGATTGTTTTCACACTCAGCTTAACGTCGTATCCATGCCCTCCGACTAGGTAAACAGCATGAACTCCATACTTTTTAACACTCAGTTTTCATGTCCAAATACATGCTTCATTCTTACAACCATAATCCCATGTGATTCTGTAGATACCGCATTCATTCAAACGATTGTTATAGGTTTATTTTTCTGAGCGATTATTGTATCAATCAAACGTCTAACTATTTCACTGTGCACCATAATATACAACATTGCCTTTACTCGGTCCATATTGTACCATATCAGGGCGTATTCTCACCACCATTAATTGTCATTACATGGTCCCAATAGCTATAGCATTCTTTGTAGTAAACATGATTCATGACCTATATGCAGCATCTTCATATGACTATTGGACCTCTTCATTTCATCTCCCATACCCAGAAACTAGGTGATACAATTCATAGCAATAAAAAGTATCCAAATAAGCCGGGTTATCCTCGGTGGAAGCTACCAGTACACAGTAACTGAATACAGCTGTAGGTGATAGTAAGGTCAAGATGAACTATCCGTATTCAACAAATGGATACAGCATTATTGAACGTTCTTTATGAGGAATGCCATAATCACAAATACATAATTGCGATCTTCAAGAAAGCGATGATGAACAAATTGAGGAATGCATGCGGTCGCTATGTAAATGCCGCTATTACTGCCTCCAAAAATATTTTTTGAAGGCAATGAAGGAAGTGGCAGCGGAAGGAAAAAAAGGAAAAGTGCTAATCTCACGTTAGTAAAACCTTTCGAAAAATCGACGGGTTATGAGTGATAAAAGTGAGCGATAAAAATATGAATCGAAAACTAGATGGGGAAGTGAAGAGCTTTACCACGGGATGCTTAACCCAATATAGTTTATATCGTTAAACAGGAGCTAACCCAACAGCGCGCAATGACTGCAGGGACTACATAGACTATCTTCAGCAAGCAACAACTTAGGCACAGTCTACAAGCGTGCAGGTAGGCAAGAGAATATGGTCACAGTATTCATCATCGATGACGAAGCTATCCTGCATCGGCTTTACAAGGACGTTTTCGCAATCAAGGGACATCAAGTGATTGCTGACGCGTACGATGGTACTGAGGCCGTAGACAAGTTCAAGAAGATGGATCCAAAGCCCGATGTCATCATCCTAGATCATCGAATGCCTAACAAAGACGGACTCGAAGCAATGTCAGATATCCTAGCGTTAGATCCAAAGGCGCGCATTGTATTCATTAGCGCAGATGCGAATGTGAGAGAATCTGCGATGACTAACGGAGCCTCCAGTTTTGGCCTGAAGCCTGTAACCATCAGACACATGCTTGACTTAGTTGAGAGCGCAGTAGAGGAATAAGAGTGCTCAGATGGGTCATTCAGGTATCATTCAACATCATCTCGGAGGCATAGTTGTTTTGTCAGACAAGTCTGAGATGAGAGTAGTAATAGCATGTGATGTGCCATTACTCGGAGCGTTGTTGCGACTGTCAATTGAGGATGCGGGTTTTGAGGTTATTAGAGAGATTTCACAGAGTACTGAACTGCTTGTGGCAGTGAGTCAACATGCACCTGACATTGTCATTCTCGATCTGGGACTCCCTGAAAGGGAAAGCATTAGGCTCATAGAGAGTATCCTTGACCTTGACTCAACCCTTGCGATTGTTTCAGTTTCTAATGCTGAGGATGACCTAGGCGAGATGGTTTTCGCCGCAGGTGCAAGGGCATTTCTTCGAAAGCCTTTCAGCATGTATGACTTAGTCGACATTGTCAGGAAGGTTGCACCTGTTTATCGAAGTCATCACTAGAACTTAGTACAGCGGAATATGATTCAAATGGAGCGTATTCAGTCACATGGGTAGCGATGTATTGGCAGAGCCTTCTGGTCCGTGCGAATAAACCCACTAGAACCTTAAATTGAGTGTTTGGTGGTTTTCAGAAGGTCCGTTCCAATAGATAATTGGTGCTTGAGTTGCCTTGTCCGAGAATTCAGTAATACCCGAGTTTGCTATGCATGAGTATGGACTTGATTCCTCCGAGATAGAGGAACTTGAAAGAAGCTTAGCCACGATCATAAGGACAGGTAAGGACCGATTCATGGCATTTACCGACATCCTGATTGAGCATGTTAGGAGCAGTAAATGGAAAGACAAGAGTCCCAGTTTCGTAACTATGTGTGCGAAGGCAGCTTTTCTTCGAGGATTGTACGGCCACAATCAAGTCTTGACCAAAGGAACCCCGAACATAGCTTGCAAAGGATACGCCGCGGCTGCTAATTGCAGACAGAGTCTGGACCCGCGATGGGTGAATAATTTGCGAAACTATGTGAACCAGGCGTGGCAAGCACGAAACCACATTGTATTCGCAGAGCTTTCGGGTCTACTTGCGTCAATACTCGTGGATCTTGGTTATACTGACCATGCTAAAACAGTCGCTTTTGAGAGCATTGAAAAAGTAACAATGACAACTAGCAAGAATGCAGAGATACGCAATAGGGTCCAGGCAGCGCTACTCAGACCACGGATTATGCTTGCGGCGATAACACGAGAATCCGAACCTATGGAGGAAGTCTTGATTCGTTTAGATGCAGCAGAAGAGGCTGCGAAACACCTTGACCATCAACTAGCGCTTGCAGACATCAGCTATGAAAGAGCCCGGGTCATGAGAACCGCTCATGAATACGATAGGGCAATGGATCTAGCTATCTCCGCTCTTCGAAAGTATGAGCGAATGGGTTACTTACATGGCGTTGCCAATACACGGAACATTAGAGGAGTGATTTTTCTAGATCGGGGCGAGCTGCAAGATGCCAGAGACCAGTTTGAAGAGGTCTTGGTGATTCAGCAGCAGCTAAACAACCAAATCGGGGTGGCCAACTCTTTCATTAATGTTGGAGAAATCGACCGAGTTTTGGAACAGTTCGACCGGATGGAAACGTACAATCGGAAGGCGTTGGAAATAAGCCAAGAGGCAGAGTACATGAGGGGGATAGCGGTTTCCAAGGTCAATCTGGGTGATGTTGCACTAAGACGCGGTAGGATGGACGAGGCAATTGAGCTTTACGAAGAAACAATTTCCTTGGCTGAAAGCTCGGGAATGAAAGATCTCCTGTGTTTCGCATATTTCTTAGCGGGGGATGCACACTTCTTGAAGAGAGAGTTCGATAGCGCACTCGAACTGTATCGAAAAGCAAAGGAATTCTCAATTGAAGCAGGACACTCTGTGCATTCATTCATCGCAGATGTAAGCGAGTTGATGACTACATGGGCTTGCAAGGAAAAGCCACGCGCAGAGCTGCTTAAGTCAGTGAAGTCCATTGTAGGACCAACATCGAAGTGGCTGGAAATAAAGGATAGCTCCATGATGCGAGATTTGCACCAGATTGTGGTAGAGGATCCTTCTGTCGAGAGCGAGCTTTGCGTCTTCCATGACGGGGAAATGAATTTCGAGTGTCGCGTGGAACGCACCTCCCTCAAGAAAGAGTGTTTTGGCAATCTGTTTTGGATGGGGGGCCTCTGCAAACACTTCAAGGATTTCCTTGAAGCACTAGACAGTTAGGAATCTTCAGAACAACTGCAGACAATCCCTTTTTCAGGAGCCAACCTTGATGTCTTTTGCATTTCAGAGTAAACGATAGAGTTAAAGAAAATCACGGTTTGCTTGCATCGTTTTACGCATGAGGAGTATCACTGTGTATTACAAGGCCCCATATACTAGGCAACCACTGAATAGGTTAGAAGTAAACGATACTTGTTGGCGAAACGCACTTGCTATCAAGTTTCTTTCCAAGTGTTCCCCCATTTCAAGTCGAGAATGACTTTCTGCCAGAATGAACGCTGGATGTACTAATTCCAACTAACGTGTACTACTGGCACTAAAAAAAATACGCGTGTACTGGAGCTGCAGAAGAATAGCGTGCTTTTCTTGGGCGTCGTTCGATTCATTGGGCAAGATGGATGTGTCCCATAGTACACGCTACTATCTACCCCCTTGTAAGCCCAGAACCTAGCGTTTACTTGCATTGTTCGGTTGAAGGGAGCCGAGATTCAAAGGGATTAGTGTTTTATGTCGGATTTCATTAACCACGACGGGTAACTATGTCCAATGTCGACACCCCTGTTGTGATCATTGGTGCGGGACCAGCAGGTCTAACTGCCGCCAGAGTGTTAACCGAACTGGACATTGACTATGTGCTGCTGAGCAGAGAGAAGGTGCCAGGAGAAAATAAGGCGTGTGCGGGCTTCATACCGTTCAGCGCTCTTCGTGATTTTAACATAAGCACTCTTCCAGGAGCACATCCAGTAACAACAGTGCGCATGAAGTTCCCAAAGCAAGACATGAAGACAGTGGAATTCGGAGCAAAGGTTGGCGTAAACGTTAGTCGCGCAGACCTTGGTATGACGATGCTGAAGTATGTTGGCGCGGGTAGTGCAGAGATACGTCTCCAGACTGAGGTAGGGCGCGTATCTATCAAGCAATCTGGATGTGAGATTACATTACATAAACAAGGACAATCCGAGAAGCTGACTTCAGAGATTGTGATTGATGCTAGCGGCGTAAACCCCGTATCACTCAAGATGATACGATTGCGAGAGCGGCTTCCTGATCATCTTATGGGCTACACAGCTCAGTATCAAATGCGAAGACCCTCATCAATGGGTTCTTTGAATGGAGCAAATGATTTCTACTATGGCGGCGATTTTTCACCAAGCGGATACGCCTGGGTGTTCCCCCGCGGTCATGATATTGCAGTGGGCACAGGGGGACTGCTAAGGTCCTTCAAGGAAGAGAAGAAGCGCATGTTTGACTACCTTGATTACCTTATTTCTCATGATGATTCTGCTAGACTGACCCTAGAGAACGCAGAGGTTGTCAAAAGGGAGTCAGCATTAGTTCCTCTTGCAGGCATTGTGCAACCTTCATTCACAGACCGGCTCATGCTTGCTGGTGATGCAGCGGGACACTGCTGCCCCATAACAGGAGAGGGAATCCACTACTCAATGATAGCGGGAAAGAAAGCAGCACAGACAGCTGCAAAAGCAGTAAGAAAGCGGGACTACTCAGCTGGGGTTCTGTCCAAGTACGAAAAAGACTGGATCAAAGCTATTGGCTCCAATCTCAAATGGGGACTGTGGTTACAGCAAAGGATGGTAGGGTCAGGCTCTGGTGGACTTGGGTCAAGTCTGATGGGATCCGACAGAAGCTGCAAGATCATCGCAGAGATGCTTGTTGGTGCAAGGTCGGTAAGGGCTACTCTTCTTGCAGCAGCCCCCACATATATGGCGAAGAAACTGCGACACTAGAGCGCAAGTACCGCACGTTGCGCTACTCTTCGGTGGCTAATCTGCACATTTTATTCTAGTTCATTGATGAGTAGATTGAGAAGAGATTCTTAGCATACTCCTTGAGATTAGCTGGAAACTCCAAAAAGGAAGAGAAAGCAGACCCGCCAACCTAGTGCGCTTTGTTGACGAGCCGGCTTAGAGAGTGGACGCTGAGATAGAGAGTGGACAGTTCTACAAGATATAGGACCCTGCAGTTCCCCGCATCTTGTGAACAATGAAGCATTTCTGACGATAAGC
>JABCTJ010000116.1 GCA_018238375.1 Candidatus Thorarchaeota archaeon | reverse complement strand
ATCCCTATCTGATACCGAAAAAATGCGACGTCCGTCAGAAGTCGCAACAAGTCCGTAGACAGGGCCCTCGTGGCCAATGAAAGTGTGCACAAGCTTGCCCGTTTGAATGTCCCACAGCCGAACTGTAGCGTCTTGACCTCCCGAAACCACATGGCGCCCGTCCTGGGTCAAAACTACCGACCAGACTGTGAACTCATGCCCCTCAAGCAAGACTGTAGGTTCGAGATTCCCTTCCACCAGTAGTTACTCCTGTATTCTAGTGGGTAGCAGCACGCATTAAAGGCCTATAAGTACAAGTATGAGCAAAGAAAAGCTTGTCGATTCTCTTGGTAATACATGGCAGACACTGAAGAAGGTGTCCCCAAACAGATCTACAACCTTCACCAAAGGCAATCCCAAGTAGAGAAATAGTGGTGGACCGGGTGGGATTTGAACCCACGACCTTCTGGAGTTTTGATCTCCTGAGAGATCCAGAAGGATTGCAAACCAGACGATCTGCCGGGCTAATCTACCGGCCCACAGTTGCAGGTCTTTCCGTGCCAAGGGCGTTTTAACCCTTATGCTCTTGATACTCCTCGCGTACAACATCCAGCCAGAAGGGTGCGCCCTTGAGCATGGAGGCTTCTTCAGTTGTAAGCTCCGTATACTCCACCAGACTCATGTCTTCCGGAATGATACCACTAACTCCAGCGGGATCTTCCATAATCAATGTGAAATTGAAGTTCCCTGCAATGGCTTTATCCATCATATCGAGAACTTCTTGTCCTTTCTCCTTCTGCTCCTTGCTGTCAGCGAAGCTGATTGCTGTTATGACAACATCTCGAGTACGTTGAAGCACACCTTCGACGTTGGTGATGAATGACTCTGCGGTGGGACCAGGTTCGACATCAATGCCAAACTCCGGTAGTCGGATAGTGCCTGATCCAGATCTCACGACGCGCGCGTAGAGGAGCGCGGAATCGTTGACTTTGAGAGTCCATCTGCTGGGTGCTCTCTGCTCAGCTGAAAAAACGTCGTTATGATGAAAGTTGCATTTGGGGCACTCCATGGTGAACATGGCTAATTCATTGAAGAAGGGTATACTGTAGAGTATCGACCTCATCTTCAGGTCGCCTTCACCACATGAGGGGCATCTGAGTGTGATGCCTTCTGTTTTGGACATAGAACCGCTTGTGAGCTTGTGTGCTTATAGTCCTATGCGCACAACTATTGGGAAAACGGTTCACGGATAACTTGCCAGTCTGGTAAAGATACTACATAGCTATTTCTGCTACTAAAAAGAGAAGAAAAGGAACTAGAGGTCACGAGAGAGCAGTAACGCCGCAAAACGAGGAAGAGGATCAGCACCCATGGAAATCAACAGCCTCTACATCATCAAACGCGATACAGGGATTTGCATGTATCACAATGATTTCCAGGAAGAGGTCTTTGACCCTCAACTTCTATCCTCATTTGTCGTCGCCATGACTACCTTCTTTGACGAAGTCACTCGGTCCTCCAAACCTCAAGCAAGAGCGTTCGAAGGCGCAGATTACACTCTTATCGTTGAGTTTGGAGAATGGACAGTTGGAGCGGTGTCTGCCGACAAGGAGTCACAGCGTCTCAGGGAGAAGCTTAAGAGTGTCATAGCCAAATTCGAGAACCAGTTTAGCCTTTTGAGGTGGGTAGACCTAGATCTGGCAATCTACACCAGATTCGAGCGACATGTCATTGAAGAGTTCATCCGCGACCAGATAGAACCTGATAGCCAAATCGTAGTAAAGCCACACTGGGAGTTCTACACAAAGAACCCAGACGTGGTGTCGTTTCTTAGATTGGTGCCAACAATATGCACAGTCAAGGACGCCGCTGATTTCTTGGAGATGCCGGTGGAGATTGCACTGAACCTTACAGCTGAGGCACTATGGGACAAGGCAATCACAGTCAAAGCAGCCATAAGAGCGGATGACATCTACGAAGCTACCGCACTCACTGGTTCAAGGGGGTCAACGGAAGAGGTCCCCCCGGAAGTAACCAGAGTCCTCTCTCAACTAGACGGCGAAACACCTCTCACAATTGCCGCTGAGAGAGTGAAGACTGCCGACCTCAAACGATTTCTAAGAAACATAGCAGTATTGGCAGAGAAACACGAGGTCGAGCTTGTTTCTCCAGCTCAAGCTGTGGTGGTTCTGTTCTCGTCAGCGCTTCAAGAATTGATGGATAGATGTGCAAAAATTCTGGGCCGAAGAGTTACTCATCGAATGTTCTTTGATTCAAGGGAAACTCAAGCACAGGTCTATCCGTGGCTTGCCTTCGTGGACTTTGATGAGAGTCTAGACGTTGAAATCAAGAGCTCTCTCATGTCAGCTGCAGGCAAGCGAAAAATCACTCCTGAAATACTCAATGACGGGTTCAGGACATTCCTTCACTCAATTATGAGAAACATCCGTTCCTATGTAGGCGCCAAGCCTGCTAACACTATCCTAGAAAGAACTCGGCAAGAGATGGGGAAACAGTTTCCACGACGGCATTTGGATATAGAATGGGAATTGTTGAGTGTTTAGCAGGATGCTTCGCTAACACCAACAAGACTTACAAGTTAAAGACAGATTGAATCATTCTACACGAAGAGCGTGGAGAGGACCCCTCGAGTGACCATATCGAAAGCGCGCCGCGCATTGCCATTCCTCCTTAGCGGCATTCTAATTGCGATGATTTGGGTAATTCTGTGGTTCTTAGGCCTTAACGATAGTCTGCTACTGATGGCGATTTTCCTCCCGCCGTTTACCGCATTAGTATCTGGGATAATCGGTGTCGCGTACTTCGGTCAAGAAGGCTTCATGCGGGAAGATAGGTTCCATATGATGAACCTAATGTTAGCTCTTGCGCTGGTTGTGTTCGCAATAGCTGAAACTGCAACCGGTGCTATTGGCAGTAGCGAAACCGGCTACTTGGCCATCATTTTAATGCAGCTTCCTGGACTGCTACTTGTAGCTCTTGGTGTAGTGAGCTACCTAAGGACCATCACCGAGGTCTTGAATTACAGGAATGACAAAACGATAGCAGGAGTCATAATCTGCATTCCATTCGGTCTCTCTGCTGTTGCCGCTGCAATCATGGCAATTGCAGTTCCCGGAGCATTGACAATTGGGTTTCTCGTCAACATTATGGTGACTGCAGGGATTGGAACTCTCGCACTATCTCTTGGAATGCTGGTGTTAGTCTTTCGACAAGGAGAACTCGCAGCTCCTCTAGGTCTTGCATTTGCCGCAATGTCACTCTATCTTGCGAGAAACATTCTGTGGTGCTGCTTCGGTGTCACTTCTATCGAACCTCTGTTCCAGGTTCTTGTCGTGGAATCGTACATACTGCTGGGAGCATCTATCTCCGTGGCAAGAGGACTACAGAGCGGCAAAGCTGAAACCGTGACGTAACGATTTCGGTGAACTGGATTGCTCCTAGTCAGGCTGTTGTCGCTGCATCCGCATCCTGAGCTTCTCCCTCATCTCAGGAGAAATATCGGAACCATCGGACATCATCTTCCTCAGGGTTTCAGGAGGAATTCGTTCGAACATCTTCTTCATCAGCTCGGGAGTCGGTTCACCACTCTTGAGCATATGTTTGAACATCTGCATTTCCTTTGAATCTGCTTCTTTGGTTGAACGAGAAACCTCTTCGCGAGCCACTTCTGCAACTTCTTCTGTCAGTTCCTCAACGCCTTGGTGCGCATAGTATGTGTCGTACAAAGCTTTGAAGACACCTCCGCGAGCAAGCAACTCCTCGTGCGAACCCTCCTCTATGAGTGCTCCGTGATCAAAGACAAGAATGCGAGATGCATCTGCAATAGTCGTGAGTCTGTGCGCAATGACTACGGTTGTTCGGTTTGCGAAGAGCAATGCCTGTGCGTCTTGAACCAACGCCTCGCTGTAGGCATCAAGTCGAGATGTAGCTTCGTCAAGAATCAATATGCGAGGATTGGCCAACATCGTTCGAGCTATTGTAATCATCTGCCTCTGACCAGCACTGAGGTTCTTCCCATTCTCTAGAACAAGTGTGTCATAGCCATCAGCCAAGACCTCAATGAACTCGTTCGCACCAATGATCTTGCAGAGGTCATAGATTTCCTTGTCCGTCGCTTCAGGTCGACCATATCTGATGTTCTCCATAATGGAACCATCAAAGAGGTACGGTTCTTGTGGTATCAACGATACTGCATTGTGGAGAGATTCCAGAGTCACCTCGCGAAGGTCGTGGCCCCCAATGAGAATCCGCCCCTCTTGAGGGTCGTAAAACCTGTTGATCAAAGCAGCTAGAGTTGTCTTTCCAGCTCCAGTGTGCCCTACTACCGCTACCATCTCACCCGGATTAATCGTGAAATCAACAGCCTTGAGCACGGGGGTATCAGGCACGTAAGAGAAAGTGATATTCTCAAAGGTGATACCATCGCTTTCATCCGCAAGGATTCCAGCATCTGGCAAATCAGCTATAGCGCGCTTAGCGTCGATGACATCCGAGATTCTGTCCATTGCGGCGAGTGAGGCTTGGATTTGAGTGCCACCCATAGCTAGCCCAAGGAGCGGCCACATGAGGCGTCCAATGAGAACAATACCTAGAAAGACTTCGCCAATAGTCAAAGCTGGAAGGGTACCAACAGCGAGACTTCCACCGACAAAGAGGACAGCTGCCATTGCGAATTGGCCAATGGATCTGACAAGAGGCTGCATTAGGCTCATCAGTGCCATAAACCTCATCCCATGATGGTAGGCCTTTTGATTAAGCTCAGACATATCGGCAGCTATTTCGTCCTCACGATTGAAGGATTTCGCGATGTGGACTCCACTAAGATCCTCAGCTATTTGACCTGAAACCTTGCCATAAGCTCTCTGCGAGGCGAGCATAATCCTCTGGCCGACAGTCCCAAAAAGAATCATGATAAATGCAACACCAGGCACAACGATCAACGATGTCAAGGCCAGCTGTGCGGATGCAGACCACAGAAGATAAAGTGAAGATATGATCATCAATATTTGACTTGCGAAATCAATCATCACTTGGACACCAGTTGTCAACGAAACTGTATCGGTAGTTACTCTAGATGTCACATTCCCGCTCTGCTCTGACTTATGATACGATAAGTCCGCGTTGACAAGATGGCCATAGACATCTGATTGAACTCGCTGTACAAAACCAGCCTGTGCACTGGCAAGAATCCAAGTGTTGATGCTTCTCAGGGTCCAAGATGTAATCTTGAGTACTACATATAGAACAACCAAGAGGAGTAACGCATCGAATGTGCCTCCAGCGCCGAACACAACATCAATCCCCATTTTGAGGACAAGGGGTTCGAATACTGCTACCAATGTACCAATTAAGGCGAATACAGATCCCACGGCCATAACACGCTTGAATGGTCCAAGATAGCCAAACATGCGCCCTAGAAGGAGCCGAACAGGGCGACTACGCTTCTCGCGTTTGCCTGATAGGCGTCTAGGCCCACCCCTTACATGCATTCCCATTAGGCAGCACCCCCTTGTGTCGACAAGCCCTTGAGAAGGCTCATAGCACCCGGTAAGCGCTCAAAGATATGCCTATAATGCTCGCAAGTTTTGAGTAGGTCATCGTGACACCCCGCAGCCACAAGACGACCCTTGTCAACGATGATTACCATATCTGACTCCATTAACGTACGAAGCCTCTGTGTTACAGTAATGCTAGTTCGTCCTACCATAACCTCATCCAACGCTTTCCTCATCAAGAACTCAGTCTGAGCATCGACTGCACTCACCGAATCGTCGAGCAACAGAAT
>JABCTJ010000090.1 GCA_018238375.1 Candidatus Thorarchaeota archaeon | reverse complement strand
ATAGGCACAGGTGTGGCAACTTCAATCAAGAAACAATTGGGTATTGAGGTTGACACAATGGGCCAGCCTACTCAGGTCTCCTCAGATGATGAAGGCGATTTAAGCCCAGTACAGACTCTATTAGAGGACTTCGAACCCTCTAATGACTAAAGTTTCCATACTCCACCTAGCATCTCATCCATACCATCCAACAGGACCTTGGTATACTCAGTGCAATTCTCGCTCTCCGTATGACTATCTTCGAAGCGTGTAATTTGGGCTCCTGCAAGCTGTTCCACCAGATTCTGTGAGCCCCTTCCGACAATGTCAAGATTATATCCCCCCTCAAGAAAGAACGCAAGCCGTCCGCGTGAGTGTTTCCTTGCCATAGCATGAAGCTTTGCATTCATCGTTGAGAGTCCTAATGTAGTCAAACCCAAGGAGGTGAGCGGGTCACTGAAGTGCCCATCAAAGCCCACTGAAACGAGGATGAACTCTGGATTGAATGAGGCGGCTATTGGCTCGACAACTCTTTGAAATGCCATCTCATAAGACCGGTCTCCAGCTCCGGGATGCATTGCCAGATTCACATTGTATCCCTCGCCTTTTCCTGAACCTATTTCATTGGGGAATCCAGAGCCCGGGAACAATGTTCTCCCGTCTTGATGCAATCCAACGTATAGCACACGATTGCTAGAATAGAAGGCGCTCTGTGTTCCATTCCCATGATGAGCATCATAGTCCACTATTAACACACGCTCAAGGTTCCGTTTCTCTATGAGGTGTTGAGCAGCTACTGCGATGTTATTGATGAAACAGAATCCAAATGCTCTCGAATGCTCAGCATGATGTCCTGGAGGTCGACAGAGAACATACGCATTCTCTGATACACCATCCTGGATTCTGTTTACTGCCAGTATCCCCCCACCTGCAGCTAGTAGAGCCGCATCATACGTGTATCTATTGGCAGACGTGTCCATTGTGAAGGATCCCCCGCCTTTCTCAGACTTCGCATGCAATTCTTGGATATAGTCATCACCGTGCATAGCGCGCACTTCATTCAGGTCCGCCTTTTCCGGTTTCACAATGATGACCTTTGAGCTCTCAACAAGTCCTGTGCTGCCAATGCTTTCCAAGGCAACTTTCAACCTCCTAGGACTTTCAGGGTGTCCAAGGGAGAGAATATGCTTCATGAACGTTTCATGATAAATCAAGTCAGTAGTCATTGGCATCTACCCTATCATCATCTGTCAACTTAGACTCTTCTATTCTTTGTGAAATACGGCTTATCCAAACAATCCGATGAATCTACTTACTTGGAACACGTGTTCCAAAATTCGCAGCAGGTGGCAACCTTTATTTTGCTCTCGAATAACGCCTGAACTACTCATGGGTCGGTAGTCTAGATTGGTATGATTCTTGCTTGGGGTGATTCTTGCCATGAGCGCAAAGTCACAAAATGCAAGCGATCGGGAGTTCAAGCGTGGCAGGATTGCCCTGCTTCGGAACAAATCTCCCCCGGCCCACTTTCTTTCCTCTGTTTCTAGTCATTCCTTTGTTGCCTTAATCTCCCATAACGTTTCATAAATTGGACCAGAAGGGGTTAGCGTGCTCTTCGTCATTCTAATCGCGTCAACAAGCATGGTTCCAACCGACTCATGTGATACCGCTTCAAGGTTTCTCAAGATGGCATCTCTATTCTTTACGGTTCGCACTCTTGCAATCGTGGCATGGGGCGTGAACTCTCTTCTCTCAAGCGGATACCCCAGATTGCCAAGCTTATCTTCTGTCATAATTTTCAGTTCACGCATGGCGTCTGCGTTGTGCGTCACTCCAATCCATATTACTCTAGGTCTTCTTATGCTTGGAAAGGCACCCACACCTCCCATCCGAATCGTGAATGGGCTGAATCTAATCTGTTCCAATTCATTGCGTATGGACTCTACCTTTGAAATCGGTGTGTCCCCAAAGAATTTCCATGTGAAGTGGATATTCTCTCGTTCAACCAGCTTCATTTTCGCCGCATCCCGGTCCAGCTTATTCTGTATGTAGGCTATTCGAGAGAGATGACCATCATCCTCAATATCCACGCTCAAGAACACTCTCACAGTATCAGTCAAAACATCACCTTGAACACAGATTCACATTCCCAGCCCCAATATTATCATGACGATTTGGCGTAGCTAAGGCAACTCTTAAAGGAACATCAAAGAACGGCACTTTGGTGGCACACAAGAAATTGACGAAGCGCAAAGACTCCGGAGTTGAACTGCCTGTTTCATCACGGGAAAGCACAAAGAAAATTGCTCGTATAGGTGGATTGGATATACCAGGTGCAAGACTACTGGTGCTGCGAGGCGCAGCTTTTCCATTCAGACTAAAAGGGGACCCACGAGCAATGGGAGTTGAAACTGACAATGCTGAACTATTTGCCGACTACGCCCGCGAGCAATGGATTGGAAGTGTAATCAAGAAGGGACAATACCTCTTTGATAGATACGTCATGCCGGATTTCGCGTTTCAAGTTACAGAAGTCGACCCCGCAGAGTCTATTGTAACTAACGACACAGTGATACGACTTGACTCAAGCGTCAGTTCCAGTGACACTCCCAATCGAGAAACCGGTCTTGATGATGTCGTGGGACACGAAACCGTGAAGAAAAAATGTCGGGTCATTCTGAACTACCTTGAAGCTCCTGCACGTTATGGAGAATGGGCACCAAGAACGCTTCTATTTCATGGCTCGCCCGGCACAGGGAAAACAATGCTAGCAAAGGCAATGGCAAGTGAGGCTAACGCACGTATCTTTCTTGTTAAAGCATCAGATCTAATAGGCGTCCATGTAGGCGATGGGGGTAGGAGAATCAGTGCCCTTTTCGAGGATGCGCGGAATACTTCACCAAGCATTGTGTTCATTGATGAGCTGGACGCCATAGGGTTATCTCGTTCTTTCCAATCAATCAGGGGTGATGTTTCCGAAGTCGTGACTGCACTTCTCGGTGAGCTGGATAAAACGGATGAAGGATCTGGCGTTGTTGTAATTGGCGCGACCAATGCCATCATGCTGATTGATCCGGCTCTACGTAGCAGATTTGATACAGTTTTTGAGTTTAAGTTGCCTGACAGCATAGAACGACTGAAGATACTGGAGATGTATGCAGCACGACTCCCTCTCCCAATAGACATAGACCTACAACTTGTTGCCTTGAGGACTGAAGGGTTATCTGGAAGGGATCTGAGAAACCGTGTATTGAAGGAGGCACTCCATTCAGCAATATCGGAGGATCATTCTTCAATCACTCGAGACACTATTCTCAGCGTTCTCGATAAGATTAAGGTGAAGCATGTACCTGACTATGCGATATGAAAAAGCCTATTGGAGCTTATTCTGACAAAGTGGTGGAGATACCATGAAGCTGGTAGTTGTCACAGGAATGCCCGGAGCTGGGAAGAGTGAGGTTGCTGATACATTTCGCAATGCCAATGTCCCCGTTATTGTCATGGGAGATGTGATTCGGGAAGAAGTCCGCAAAAGAGGACTTGAACCCGATCCAACGAACACTAAGAAGGTAATGCTAGAGTTGAGGGACGAGAACGGTCCCGGGGCAGTAGCCATGCAATGTGTAAATGATTTGAAGCAGACAACGGCAGAACTAGTAGTCGTTGAGGGGTGCAGAAGCGTAGCAGAGATTCAGGTCTTTGACGACTATGCTGAGAAGGTCATAACTGTCTGTGTGCATGCATCCCCCGCTACTAGATTCAAGAGATTGAGAGAGCGCGGTCGCGATGACGACCCGAGTGATTGGTCAGTCTTCAGAGAGCGTGACATTAGAGAGATATCGGTAGGTCTTGGCGGAGTCATCGCCCTTAGTGACATAATGCTTGTCAACGAGGGCACTGTAGACGAACTGCACGAGCTTTCGCAGAACGTGGTCAAGAGGTTCCTATGAGATGGAAGTGACCGTACGCTGTCCCGTGTTTCCCACAGAGGACAAGCATTCGATTGAAACTGCGCTTGCCAACTTATTCATAATTCAGAAGCTTGAGGAACAAGAAACGGAAAATCACATTGAACTGAAAGCGATTTGGAATGATCCAAGCTCATTGTCATCAATCCGCCAGCGTATTCATGAACTCCGAATAATCGACGTTGTACGGAAACGGCTAGTATCAAACTGGGATGACTTGAATACAATGACACACCTATGTTTCGAAAAACAGGCTGCTTACGTAGACAAGCTTAGGGTGGTTGACGACGCTCAAGAAACCCCTCCTTTAGGCTTCATTGAGATTACCATCAGGTTTCAGAGCACCTTCGAATTCGAGAATTTCCTCAATTGGTTCGCTCCTCGTACCTCGAGTGGTAGGATGGCTGATCACTAAAAGTTGATAGTAATCACTTCACGAACGAGTCCACTATGCACACGAAACCGTATCTGATATTCAATCTCAAAGCCAAGCTGCCGAATGACATCCGGAATTCCCATTTCACTACTATGACAGGTGCATATGCTGCCACCAGGTAGAATTGTTTCTTCAGCGCTTTCAAGTAAGGCGGTAACTAATCGCACAGCCTTTTCCCCTCGCGTGGAACTAGCTCTACCATATGGCGGATCTGTAACCACATGGTGACATTCTTTGATAGGAAGGCTCCTAGCATCCCCCTGAATCAAGCTATAGTCACTGTCTTGAATACCGGCAAGATTCATTGAAGCACCTTTCAAGAGACGCCAGTTAAGCTCCAGTCCAATCGGTTTGGCACCAATGGAGGCAATCTCACATAATATTCCTCCTCCACCGCAGAATGGATCGAGCACATTTTCGTTTGGCATGACATGAGCTAAGTTGCACATGGTCCTTGCTAACAAGGCGTTCATCATGCTTGGATGGAAGAATGGCTTCCTCCCAGGTCTTCTCCTTCTTAGCTGCCCACGCAGTTGGGACTCCTCTGATGTACAGATCAGGACTCTATCAGACAGCGCCAGAACGAGGACTCGTATGTCCGGGTTCTCCAAGTGAACCTTTGCACCTGTAGTTCGTTGAATCTTATCGCCTAGCTCAATGACAAGACGTCCTCTAGTTTCAGTTTTCCTACTCTGCAGAAATGATCTAGTTCGGATACAAAAGGTTTCATTATTGCCTATACTGGATTTCAGCAGCTCATCTGATATCTCATGAGCTGCATTGTCCAGTGAATCTGTTTCGAAAACTATCATTCCAGCTTCTTTCAATAAGGCTGCTCTATGCAACAAAAAATCAGTTGGATCCTGCAACCCCTCAATGATGGCAACACTTCCATGCCAAGAAATCTCGTATTTTGAGTCAACTATCTGAAGAAGGGTTTCAATCTCGACTCGGGCTAACTCTGCATTCTCACCAGAAACAATCGCGAAGTACCAATTGGTCGACGCATTCCTACTCATATGTTACGTAGTCCTCCCCGCCTGCAAACACTCGCTGAAGTTCTCCGTAAAGGATATCGATACCAGTCATCTCCTTGGCTGACACGGGCACTAAGCGTGTCACACCTCCTAAGTCTTCCACCATCCTTAGTATCGATGCAGAGTACTCGCGAGATAGACCGCTCGCTGACATGTTGAGAGCATCATTTAGGGTATGGGGTTCTTCTGCCCACTCAATTATCAGTTCCCTTTGTTCTTCTGTCAGTATGTCTGGCTTGCTCAGAACATTCAACTGAGGCAATCCAAAGCGGATGTTGATTGACATTCCAAGCAGCATTGATGACAGATACCCTGTAGGAGTACTGGCAATGTTTGAATCAAGAAGATATAGCGAAAGGGCTGGATCTCTACCACTAAGACTCGACACCAACATTGGCCCAGAGTTGCGGTATGCAAAGAGCTCCATCTGCCCAGGGCAGTCCACCAATGCGTAGTCCCTACCAGTATCTAGTATCTCCTCTCTCAAATCATTGACGTGACTGACTGCCATGTCTAATGATGCGACCAAGGCGCCATTTGGTCCTAGACCGAACTGATGCATGACTTCGCCATAGTCAACATACTCTCTAATATCAACATCACTCGTGTATGGCGGCTTTTCCACGCCCGGGTCAAGGTTTACTATCGCCACACTCATCTCAGAGGCAAGTAACCATTTCTCCAGTGAGGCAGTGAGTAGTGATTTGCCAGAGCCTGCAGTGCCAACTAGAAATGTAAAGAACATTTGTGGGTTCATCTTCGTGTGACTCCTAACGCTCTTTGAGTTCTTCGGTACCACCTACAAGAAGCGAGAACACTCTGTGTACAGTCATTTGACTTCTGCATGTCGTCAGTTGACGAAAACAAAGTCGGCTTCCACACAACTCTTATCTGCAATACACTCTGGAGTTCAAACATGGATGCAGGTGAAACTCTCCATAGGCTTGCCGAAGCAATGGCTGGTGAGATATGCCTTGCAGAGGATAATCCAGGAGCAGTCATGCGAAGGTGGCGAGAGCGCTTCAAAATTTCTCAAAAAGACCTAGCAAAACACCTAGAGGTTTCGCCTTCCGTCATCAGCGACTATGAGAGTGGACGACGGAAATCGCCTAGAGTTGAAACAATTCGCAGGTTTGTCGAAGGCTTGATAGAGATGGATGCCGCTAAAGGTGGTCGGGTGGTAGTGACACTCGAGAAACTGATAGCCCCTGAAATCGCCTCCGATGCAATCTTGGACAGTCGCGAGTTTGGGATTCCTGTTCCCGCCAGATTGCTAGTTGAAGAACTTGAGTGCAAGGTGCTGACACATCCGCGATTGCTTGATCGTGACATCTACGGCTATACTGCACTTGATAGTGTAAAAGCCATTGTTGCACTCACACCCCACCAGCTTCTTCGTCTGTATGGTGGCACAACCCAGCGAGCTGCCATTCTCACGAATGTTTCGTCAGGACGATCCCCGATGGTTGCCATTAAAGCAAGTCAAATAGGGACATCAATCGCTGTGAAACCTGCGGTTGTGATACTACAAGGAGTCAAAGAACTTGACCCCCTTGCTGTGACAATTGCAGATAGTATTCACCTGCCTCTATGTGTATCGGAACTCGAATCTACAGAAGAGCTTATCCGCGTCGTGCGGCAGTTTAGTCCTCAACTGTAGATTCATCATACTGTGGTGATTAGATTTGGATTTCATTATGGAAATCAACGACCCGATTCATGGCTTCGTTGGCCTGACTGAGCTAGAGTCGAAGATAGTTGATTCGGAAACCTATCAGCGACTCCGAAGAATCAAACAGCTCTCGGGAGGACACTATGTCTATCCCACCGCCGAACATAATCGCTTTGGTCATTGTATCGGTGTAATGTACTTGGCCGGTCTCGCAGGTAGAAGACTACTAGGTCAACTTGGTCTTGGAAAAGACGCACTTCAGGACGTGCGAATGGCCGGTCTACTTCATGATATAGGTCATGGTCCTTTCAGTCATGTGTTTGAGGAAGTTCTGGTAGAGAAACGGGGCATGAATCATGAGGATGTTACCGAATGGATAATCCGCAAAGGCGAGATAGGTGACCTGCTGGAGGATGGCGGAATGTCCCGGGACAGGATTGCCAATCTTGTTCGTGGCCGCAGGAAGACTAAGAAAGATGCTGTTGTGAGCGGGATAGTCGCAGGGCAGGTTGATGCCGATAAGATGGATTACTTGATACGGGACTCGTTCTACTGCGGCGTCAACTACGGGCTTGTAGACATTCATCGTCTGATAAACAGTCTCGAAGTGTCTGGAGATGGCTTCATTGAGTTTGACATCGCAGCTAGGGGCGCACTAGAATCATTTCTCGTGGCAAGGTATGAGATGTTCTTGAATGTATACTACCACAAGACTGTACGCAGTGTTGAAGTGCTGCTGGTAAAACTGATGCATGCTGCAGACGACCTACTCCAACTCACAGCCTTCTCAACGCCAGAGGAGTTTCTGGCACTGGATGATATGTCATTAATATCCAGACTGCGAGGAGTCAATCCATCCGAGTCTGATGAAGCCAAGGAAACTGCTGAACTGGTTCAGATGTTGGATTCACGGATATTCTACAAATCCGTATTTGAGAAAGTGCTCCATACAGATGATAGATTTGTGTCCAAGATACTGACCAAACGTAAGGTGCGAGAGAGTATCCAAGAGGAAATTGCAGCAAGCGCCAAGGTTCCAACTGATGAAGTCATTGTTGACGTTCCAACTCTGCCCTCAGTGCCATATAATCCACACCAAGTGAATCCAATGGAGATTGGCATCTTCCAAGTCATTGACGGAAAAAAGGTATCACACAACCTCTCGGAATACTCTAACATTGCTGAGATGATGAAAGTATACCTTGATGTAATTCGCGTATACACTTTTGATCGGAACCGAGCAGAGGTGGGACGGGCGGCGCGTGAAGTCTTTCAAGAAGTCCCAGATGCCGCACTGATTCACATGTGACTTGGTCAGTCCCTATGCAATCATCTTGCATAATGAAGCACTGCACATGTACAAGAGTCCGCCTAACTGATTGTCCATGAGGAATTACCTGGAGGCTTGTGCTTCACCTTCGATAATGTCCAACCTGTGTGGAGATTAAATAGTGACCCCAAGGATTCTACATTGAATCTAATATTCGCTATGGAGCTGAACACTTGACCAACGACCTCAACGATGCACTGCAAGCTATCAAGGTAATATCCGGTGTCGAAAATGTTGTTATGATCCAAAAGGACGGTCTTCCGGTTGCCAGTGCAGGAGTATGGTTCAGCAAGGAGGAGGTATTCGCAGTTGCGGCATCTACCTGCGCTATATTCGGCGTGGCGAAACTAATCCATGGTGATTTCAAGTACCTTCTCATGGAATCGGAAACCTCGAAAATCTTCTTGGCATCACTCCCAAATGATCCTGACTATTTTCTAGCCATCACCACCGCACCAAGAGTCAACCTTGCAGCCCTATTCATCGAGATGAAGGATAGTCTATCGCGCATAGCCTTCCTTTTGAAACAGCATTTGGACGGCAGACTTCCGCCACTACGTTCGTATAATATGGACGAAACACAACGGGTGTTGAGCAGGTTTGCAGTAGCTGAAGGGAGTCAAGCAACATATTCTATTTCACGATCAATAATATCCTTGAATCGGTCTCAAGCTCTTGCTCTCAGAACCATTTTGCGACAGGTTCATGATAGCATTCCAGGCATCGAATCGGTCTTTCTGGCTTTGAGTGGTGGCGTTCGCGTTTCACTAGAAGCATTCGCAAATGATCGGCTCGCAGCAATGTCTTTTGCTCTATATGATGCATCCGAGCGCGTAACTCGCACCCTACGTAATTGCTCACTTCAAACAGTGCTGTGCGAAACCGAACGGACGCGCCATGTCATCTATTCAGTTCCGAATGGAGTTTTCGGTCTGTGGATAGATCGTAACAGTCAGAAACTCGGTCTTATGAGACTCTTATTGAAGCACTATATCGAAGAAACCCGACGGATACTAGAAACAGCATCAATGATGAAACCCGCAATTCCTGATGATTTGAAGGAGCTGCTGATGTCCGGTGGCTCCACAGAAAGTCTACTTCTCACGAGGCGAGATCCATGACATATTCCATAATGAGAATGATTGAGCTGATGGGTGATGAGTTCCCGCTTCTATTGAATGCAGTACTTTCTCGTCTCCCCATCATTGTGGCGGGAGAGGACATCGAGCTAGTGGATGATATTACTAACAGTATTCCAATGCTCTGCCCCCATCGCCATAAAATCATGTTCTGGCGCGATTTCACGTCAGAGGGAGAGATTCTGTCGGTATGGGAAGAGGAACGGCATAACTACGAAGTAAGCAGGACTATTGTCTGCTGCCTTTCAGCCAATCTCAGATTGGCCTTGGACCGCATCAATCGCTTCTCGGGTTGGATTATTGCTATGCCTCTTGGTGCAACCGTCCTCGGTGTACATGTGACTGAAGAAACATTGCAGTATGGTATCACTCGCATTCTACAGAGTTCTGAGAACTGCGGAGTACTTCGAGTAGATTCACCATCGTCTATCAGGTTTTCACTCGTACAGTCAGGTGCTGGAAGTCTAGACCTTGAGAAGCGCATCGTGAGCAAGATAATCACACGAAAGCGTCAGTCACTGGAGCGAATCAGGCGTCTTCTGAAGAAATCCCTTCGCGGACTCAATGTGTCGGAGCATATCATAGCCTCAGTCATGAAGCTCGACGATGAGGCCGAGAAGCTCACACACGATGTGTTTGATGAGGAAATAGACAGCTATGTCCATGCAGCTAGACGGGCAGTGACCCTTCTATCAAGGATACATCTTGCTAGAGAACTGGGTGCGCCTGCTGCTTTGACTGCAAGAAATCTGTATGAAGCGATAGGGTGGGAAGGCGGACAGCTTCCAGACCTGATACGGTTCATACGAGCCGAGTGGCACGAGGATTTTTCTGACTGTGTCAAGAGTGGTGCGCTTTCAGGTTTAGGTGCTTGGGTAGACAGTATGTGGGGAACGTAGAGCGGGAGGATAGTCATTTGATCATAGATTATGGCAACCGAACAATTGGACTTAAAATAGTATTTTTTGGCCCTGCGATGAGTGGAAAGACCACAGCAATCAGATGGCTCTTTTCGGAGCTAGGCATTACAGAGAAGCTCACATCGATAGAGAACACGCTGGGTAGAACCATGTTCTGCGATTTTGGAACAATTCCCTGCAATCTGAGTGCTAGCTGGATTATCAATGCACATATCTGGTCCGCGACCGGTCAGGATTTCTACAGATCAACACGTGAGGTTGTTTTGGTTGGTGCAGATGGTGTTGTATTTGTGGCTGATTCTCAAGAGCATCTGCTTGATGAGAATCTTGAGAGTTGGAATGAGTTGATGGCCATGATCATTGAAGAGAAACGTCCTCTTCCAATAGTTGTCTGTCTCAACAAGCAGGATCTGCCAAGTGCAATCAATGAAGAGCGGCTCAGAGAACATCTTAATCTTCCATTATCGGTACCGGTATTCAGAAGTGTTGCCATGAGTGGCTTCAATGTAATCGAGGCATTCCAGCTTCTGTTTCAACAATCTATGCGTACAAGCATCATGGCACAAACTGTTCCATAATCTCCCATAATTGCCGTTATGTTGCTAATTCTAGCGATTACTTTATACGAGTCGAGGTTTCTGCTGCACCAACAAGGACCCGCACAGCCACCTCTCTTCACACTTGGTCAATCGAGGCAGTCCCTTTGAAGTCAGCCCCAAAAGAAACTCGGTTTGTATTTGTAACAGGGGGTGTGCTCTCCGGAATCGGGAAAGGCGTCACAACCGCATCGATTGCCAAGATATTCCAGTTCCGAGGGTACACAATACGAATAGTGAAGATTGATCCATACCTCAATATTGACCCAGGCACACTCAATCCCATTGAACACGGGGAAGTCTTCGTTACCGATCAGACATGGACATTCAAACCAGTTGATGACTTCACATTCAAAATCTCTGAGATTGATCAAGATTTCGGCACGTATGAGAGGTTCACTGGAACTGAGGTCCATCCGTTTCAGAATATAACTTCCGGACAAATTTACATCTCAGTCATCTTGGGGGAACGAAAGGGAGATTTCTTGGGGCGAACGGTGCAGATAATCCCGCACGTGACTGAGCGAATCAAATCGAGAATCTTGGCGGTTGTCAACCAAGAACCAATCCCGGACGTTCTGCTTGTTGAGATTGGCGGAACTGTTGGCGATATAGAGGCGATGCCCTTCTTAGAAGCAATCAGGCAATTCATTAGTGAAGTTGGCCGAAACAGAGTTGCCTTGGTCCACGTGACTCTGGTGCCATTTCTAGCATCAGTTGGTGAGTTCAAGACAAAACCCACTCAGCATAGCGTGAGGACTCTCCAAGGACTTGGTCTACAACCGGACGTCGTGGTGTGCAGGGCTGAGTCAGAGCTGCCTGACGCTGCAAGGCAGAAAATTGCATTGTTTTGCAATGTGCCCGAAGAACGAGTTATTTCAAATCCAGATATCCCTGTTATCTATCGACTTCCCCTCCATTTCGAGGAACATGGCCTTGGTGATATTATTACTGACCACCTTGGCATGGAATCAAGAACTCTGGAAACTGATTCATGGACTGAGATAGTGGAGTCGTTTGAGAACCTTACGGAGACCGTAGTAATTGCCATGCCCGGGAAATACACTACTCTGAGCGATTCGTACAAGAGCATCAGTGAGGCATTGACGCACGCTGCCGCGAAGCATGGTGTTGGCATTCAAATCAAGTGGATTGAAACCGAGGAAAGCTGTGACAAACTGAGTCTTACGGAGGCTCTTCGTGAAGCTGATGGCATTCTTCTTACACCCGGGTTCGGTTCTCGCGGGGTTGAGGGAATGATTAATGCAGCAGCGATTTCATTTACGTCAAATATCCCCTTCCTAGGTATCTGCTATGGGGCACAGCTCGGATCGATTGCTTTCGCCAGAATGGCAATGGGGTGGGAAGGCGCTCATACAACAGAAGTCGACCCCAACTGTCTCTACCCGGTAATAGATATGATGGACGATCAAAAAAATACCGAAAACAAGGGAGGGACCATGAGGCTATGTGGTCACGAAGTGAGAATCGTAGAGGGGACTAAACTGCATAGCCTGTACAGTACCAATCAAGCTAGGGAACGCTTCAGGCATAGGTATCACCTCATTTCACGTTATGTGGATCGTATGGCTGAAAAAGGATTGATTGTTTCGGCATATGACTCAACAGGGACAATAATCAATGCAATCGAACTCACAAATCACCCCTTTTGGATTGGGGTACAATACCATCCTGAATTCAAGTCACGACCGGGCGCACCACATCCTCTATATTCCGGGCTAATAAGGGCCGCTATGGACTATAGGAGAGAGAGGGAAACTTAGTGGACAAACGTCTCGACCACGCTCTATCCAAGCTTGTTGAAGAGATAGACCGGGTCGAAACTGCCCGCAAGAGATTCGGTGCGGTCATGAAGAAGATAAAGGGAAACATAGACCTTTCGAGGTTTCCTGCAATAGTAACTGATACAATGGAAACCTCTCTGCTGACTAAGCTAGAAGCAACAAGCCTCTCCGGTCTCAGAATCGCTGGAATTGATGGGGGGTTGGTTCGGAAGCGTTTCAGATCAATGGATATTCTCCTCACTCGTGCAGTTGCAGTCATATTCCAGTTCGGACGCGAAGACGGTCCTGTTGTGGAGTTTTACCCCGAAGCCTTTCCAGAGCCAATAGTTACTCCTGTGCTACTTGCACTGCCAAGCCTTGAGCTCGACCAACTAGCCTCTCTTGAACGAGTTGCGACTGAGCTTCAAGCAACAATCTCCGTGCTCGACGAATTCCATACAGATCTTATTCTTGTTGACGGAAGTCTCTTTTATCATCCGAGAGACCGTCCACAGCGTGGATCGACTGCGTTTGCGAAGTTCCAGGAAGTTATGGCTCTCTACAGGCAGCTGTATCACAAGTCCCGAAAGAAGAGAACAACTTTAGTTGGGATAGTGAAAGACAGCCGCTCCACGCGTATGGTTCAAGTACTAGGCGAGGTGCTTCCACACATTATTCGGGACTCGTCTATCTTCGAACTCATGCAAGACGTCGACTATCGTTGGCTTCTCAAGGTTTCGAGGGATTGTGACCTCCTTGATACCTTTCTGGAGCCAGGTGAGAGAACCTTTGCTTTCAGGTACTCGTCAGAACTAACACATAATGCGAATTCGGCGAGTGATGAGCTAGCCATTTGGTCATCATCGATTTGGGTTACATATCTCAAGACGGCCCGGGATGATTTACCATTGAGGATTGAGGTCCTCATGGACCAAGACAGCAAAGACACCAAGGAGTTGGATAGGGCACTTTCAGCGATTCTCCCTCTATCTTGGCAGCATCCTGAGTATGGTATTCCCACTCCAATCCTAGAGGCTGACGCACGAGCACGGATTACAGGCCACGAAGCTCAGCTGATTATAGATCGTTTGATGGCATTATCAGGACTTACATACACAGTTCTCGAAAAGAGACGGTCTAGAAATCCGTTTAGTGGAGGATGAATGTGTTGAAAGAAGATTATCAATCAAGTAGGCTGGGAACAGTTGTTTGCACAGGAGATGGCCCGAATGTCCTAGAGTTCTCATTTGTAACAGAGGGTAGCTCCAATGAGATTGTAGTTCGACGAGGGGAGTTTGTTTCTGTTGTGACAGAGAATGGAACGATTATCGCAAGAGTTCAGAACATTGTGAAAATAAACCGTTACTATCAGCATGCCGAGGCTGTGAAAGAGTATCAATCGCGAGGCGAACCTCTGCGTTCGATATTCCCCACTGATCGCTGGCAATATACAGTTGCAGAAGCACGCGTTCTAGGATTTTGGACTGGCAACCGAACAGTCAGACCATACTTCACGGTTTCGCCGGGAGCTGTTGTCCGAAAGGTTGACGAGGCGATACTTTCCGCCTTCTTGAGGCTTGATACAAAAAGTGGTCTTAGACTGGGTCACCTTGGCCACCACGAACTTGAATTCACTCCATCGCTTGATAAACTCCTGTCGAAGCATCTGGCAATCTTGGCAATGAGTGGTGCCGGCAAATCGTACTTCGTATCAGTGCTTCTTGAGGAGATACTCTCACGTACGAAGGATAACGGTCGTCTTGCTGTCGTAATCGTTGATGTTCACGGCGAGTACGAATACTTGAAGGACATAACGGCAAACGACTTGAGCGTGCCGGATGCTCAGTTTGAGGTTGAACACATCCGTGCGTCACATATCCAGATTCCTGCCCAAAACCTGTCTGCGGAAGCGTTGAGGTCACTTGTGGCTGACATGAGCGCAGTTCAGGTCCGTGATTTACGACGGGTTGTTTCGGAAATGAGAAAAAGTTCGGATAGTGGCTACACTCTTCGAGAACTCATTACTCATGTAAAGGATGATGAAACGATTAGCAAGAACACTCGTGATGCGTTGGTAAGTTGGCTAGTAGGTCTAGATGACACCGGTCTCTTCGGGCGAGAGTCAGTACCAAATTTAATGGAAATTATTCGGCCCGGGAAGCTTACCATTATTGATTTGAGCGACTTTGTTTCTCTTAAGAAGAAACAGATTATCGTTTCACATCTTGCTAGCGAGCTTCTCTATTTAAGACGACAAGGGAGGATACCGCCATTTCTGTTGGTTCTCGAGGAAGCTCATCAATTCTGCCCCGAAAGCCGACATGAACTTGCACTTCCAAAGACACGGATTGAAACAATAGCACGCGAAGGACGAAAGTTCTTTGCAATGTTGTGTTTAATTTCACAGCGTCCGGTGAAGCTATCGACTACAGTCTTGAGTCAATGCACCAATCAGGCAATACTCAGATGCACCAATCCCTATGACCTTGAACACATTGGTCGAAGTAGTGAAGGCATTGACCGTCAATCATTGGAGGCAATCACAACGCTTGAAGTTGGAGAAGCGCTATTTGTTGGTGAAACCGTTTCCGTCCCCACTTTCGTGAAGGTTCGCAAACGCCATTTCGAGCCGCGCGGGTCCACGCACGACTTGCTTCGCGCAATCAAAAAAGCGGACAGATAGAAGTCCGGAAAAACCTTTTTTGGAGTATCATGCCGGATAAATTGTGATTGCGAATATTGGGAGTGCAACATAAGTGGCTGATGAAGACAGAGATGAAATCCGTCGACTAATCGACTCATTACAGGCCGGAATGGTCGAGATGTTCGACCAGCTTCGTGAATTGCGACGCCGTTTGAATCTTATCGATGACGAGCTTGTTGGCACAACCTCCTCAGCAGTTCAATTATTCACTGAAGTTAAGAAACCAAAGACGCCAATTGCTCCTTTGACGCCCCCTTCCCCTGACACATCATCGCTTGATCAATCTGTGAAGGCGAGCACTGAAGAACCCGTTTCACCTGCAATTGCTTCGGTAGTTATTGATACGCCAGAAACCAAGGAGCCAAAATCCGAAAAGCATCCACCGATTTCAGACGCTCGTGTTGCACGTGTCCTCGATCCAATCACGCATGAGCTGCATACAGGTGAGGCACCTGCGGAAGTTCTAGCTGAGTATCTCCAAGCGGCCAAAGACTATCTATTCAACGATGAAACATTATTCAATAAGGTTGCAAGCGACATGGACGTTGTGTTGAAATTTCTGAAGGCACGAGAAAAGAGAACCATCCGTCCAGAGGAACGTGATAATATTCTGACGCGCATTCGCCGCTGGAAAGCTGCACTGAGCACTTAACGTGCTCAGCTTTAATCTGCCAGTAGTTACAAATCGATAACTATACGCTTAATCTTGGTTTTTGAAATTTTCCTCAAACCATGCTGACCGGGTTCGTATCTGCACGAAAGTAGACCTGCCTCTTGCAGGATCTTAATCTGTGCACTGGCATTGGCCTCCGTTCCGCCA
This sequence comes from Candidatus Thorarchaeota archaeon, assembly GCA_018238375.1. GTDB lineage: Archaea > Asgardarchaeota > Thorarchaeia > Thorarchaeales > Thorarchaeaceae > WTCK01. Next base: position 11,423 of record JABCTJ010000090.1, on the reverse strand, counting down.
AGATGCCTGGCAACCCGTGTAACGTCTTTTTCTCCCTGAAGCAGGAGCTTTAGTATTTTCAGGCGAGTGCCTGATGAAAGGGCACGTCCAATGCGTAGTATCGCGTCGTCATTGCTTATCTCTAGTGTTTCTGACAGTTGTTACACCTCAGTTGAATTGGCACGTTTCTTAATCATGGCTTTAATAATTGTATTGATACGGACTCATTAAAGCATTCGCTTATTATAATACCTGTCATCTTAGCATTTGAACGAACTCAACTACTCGCATCTCCTGTATTCCATCTGTCCCCTGCTCAGTATTGCATCTACTATGCACATCCAATAGACATGCAGTGCGAGCAGAGGTTTCGTTTGCCATCATCTGTTTGGATTGAATCGTACGGTCTTGAATCGATGTCAACTCTTATAGCCAAATCTCAAGAAGGTTATTTCGAGTGCTATGCCTCATGAGCGATGACAGCTTTTTCGTAATGGGGTTCGACATACTTCCCTCCAAGAGTCCTCGCTCGAAAACAGCTCCAAAGTTTGCCTGTGTGATAATGAGAAATGGAGCGATATTGAGTGAATATCCGGAGATATCACGCACTAATTTGTTGAAGCTAACCCGGGAGATTAGCCCCAAATGGCTCTGCACAGACAACATTTTCGAGATAATACCTGATAGCAAATCCCTATTCAAATTGGTTGAAAAATTGCCTCATGAAACTCGTCTTGTTCAGGTTACGGGCGTTCCTCCACGTCAAGTTGCGCTTAAGAGACTTGCCAAACGACATGGACTCAGTGTTCGCGGGAAGCCAACCCCACTCGAATCCGCTCGGCTTGCAGTACATCTTGCGTGGCTAGGAGTCGGACACAGCTTAGAGTGCTTTAGCGAACAAACAGAAATCAAAGTGACACGCGGACGGAAGATGGGCAAAGGGGGGCAGAGTGCAAATCGATACCGCAGGAAAATCCACTCTGAAGTCCAACAGATGACTCGTTATATTGAATCCCAACTCAAGACAGTAGGCATCGAGTACGATATTGATATCCGACGCTCAGACTTCGGCTATGCCAGTTCCCGAATAGTCGCGTATGCTCCATTGCCAGCTATTAGCCGCCTTGTTAAGCGCAAGCGTGGGGGGGATTTCAATGTCATAATCTCACCTGTGAGAAAACGGACCGAGTTCGTTCCACTAGAGTCTGGTCCTGTTTCCACCCAACTTCAGCCTAGATTCTTTATTTTGGGCATCGATCCAGGTACGACCGCAGCAATTTGCCTTTTGTCACTCGATGGTCGCGTCCACCTTCTCAAGAGTAGGAAGAGTTTCACCAGGGCTGACATCATACGCTTGGTGTATGAACATGGAATCCCAGTGATGGTGGCTACAGATGTCCCTCGTATTCCTCACTTTGTCGAAAAGATTGGCAAGACAGTGAACGCTAAGATATACGCTCCTAGCCGACCGATTCCTGTGGCAGATAAGCAGGAGCTGGCAAGAGAGTTATCCGATGTTCGAATCAGGAATGCGCACGAACGTGACGCATTGACTGCTGCAGTTTATGCGTACAGGAGTATGCTGCCAAAGTTTCGGCAAATAGAGCATAAGGTGCGGGATGAGCAGATTGCTGTTGACCGATCTCATCTCAAAGCCTTGATTCTCAAGGGCATGTCTATGAATGAGGCTATCTCAAGCCTGATTCAAGAGGAATCAGAGGCAATCGATATCGAACCTGAACCTGATGTCCCTGAAGAGGAATTAACTCAGGAACGATTTGATGCAATTCGTTCCAAGCTAGATGCTCTTCGAGCAGAGAACAGGCTTTTTGAGGATAAAGTAGAGGATCTAGAGCGCCTAGTCGAGTTCTTGAGGTTCAGAGAGAGCGAATTGACATACAGCCTTGATATAGTCACTCAAAAGAATCACTGGAATATCAAACGCGACCGTGAGGTAGTTAAGAAGCAGTCAGAATTGAAGCAGGCTCACCGAGATATTGAGATACTCCGCAAACAACTGCGAAATCTTCGAAGCCGTTTGACGCAGCTTAGGGGCGTCAAGCATCTCGAGATGCGTGGTGATATGCTGCCAGTGAAAGCCCTTGAGAAGTTTACGCAAGAATCCATCGAGGAGTACACTAGTAAGGTTGCTACCCTGAAACGCGGTGACATAGTTCTCTTTGAAGATGCTAGCGGGGGTGGACCAACTACTGCACGAATGCTGATTGACCGCGAAATTCGAGCAATCATCATTGATACGCCCCTCTCTCATCTTGCAAGGGCGGAGCTTGTTGACGCTCTAATCCCAGTCATTGATGCGAAGGAAGTCGAGCTGAAGAGAGTAGATGAGTTTGCTTTCGTTAACAGAAAGAAATTCGAGCATCAGCTTCAAGAATTCATGAAACGCGTTCAAGAACAAGCGAGGATAAAAGGTGAAGATCGCCTTGTGGCTATAGTTGAAAAATACAGGCACGAAACTGAGCGCTAGCTACCGAGCACGTAATCTACTCACTCGGGAATTTGAATCCAAAGGATGTTGTTTCCTCTAATCAGAATTGACCCGTATTTCGCTTTTGTTTCATCATTCTCAAGCTCCTCCGCATCTCCAAGTGTCAGATTCATGTACTGATCACACCTTGTTAGGCGTCCACGGAAGATGCGCTCGTCTTTGAGTTTGATTGAAACTATATCGCTAAGGCGTTGCTCCAGAGCCTTAATTGGGCTATTCTCTGTGGACACTAGCACTTCCTCATCGGGGGTGCCCTGAGCGGCGATTATAAACCCTTTGCTCCTAGAAGGTGGAACTGTTGCAACGAAAGAGTATTTCCCTGACTATTTCACACTAGGAGTCACTTGAATAACAATCATTTGCGGGAATAAACAGCGATGTCATTACTATGCTTGGGATTGGAAGGAACTGCACATTCGTTTGGAGCCGGTGTTGTTTCCAGCGAGGGTGAGGTTTTTTCCAACATCTGGCATATGTTGTCACCTGTTGAGGGAGGAATTCATCCACGCGAGGCTAGTCGCCATCATTCTGACATGGGTCCCGGAATAATTAGGCGTTCATTGGAGGAAGCGGGAGTCAGTCACAGCGATATTCAGCTTGTTGCCTTCTCAAGAGGCCCTGGACTTGGACCTTGTCTGCGAACCACCGCAACAATGGCACGCACGCTGGCACAGAAACTATCAGTTCCACTTGTCGGCGTGAATCACTGTGTGGCACACATTGAGATAGGTTGTCTTGAGTCGGGATTTGAAGACCCCGTAACAATATACGTGTCAGGGGGAAATACACAAGTCATAGCTTTTGCCGGTGGACGTTTTAGAACATTTGGCGAAACGCTCGACATGGCGTTAGGCAATATGCTCGATGTCTTCGGTCGTACAATTGGCATGAGTTTCCCCGCAGGCCCGTTCATTGAACAAGCAGCCGCTAACGGGGTTGAGTATCACCAACTTCCCTATTCGGTCAAGGGTATGGACTTAAGCTATTCAGGGATGTTGACGGCCGCCAAGAAACTCCATTTAGAAGGAGTCCCTATTGTCGATATATGTTTCAGCATTCAAGAAACAGCATTCGGGATGCTTGCTGAGGTTGCAGAACGTGCAGTTGCTCACACGAAGAAGAACGAAGTTCTTCTTACTGGTGGAGTGGCCCGCAACAATAGGCTCACTGAAATCCTCGAAGGTGTAGCAGAACGTCACGGCGCCAGCTTTCACAGAGTTTCACCACCGCTAGCCGGTGATCAAGGAGCAATGATTGCTTGGACGGGCATTCTCCAGCATCAAGCTGGAGATGAACTTCCAATATCTGACTCGCATGTGATGCCTAAGTGGCGCACGGATGAACAGGACATACTCTGGAGGAGCAGATGCTGAAGAAACAGTTGCTGACACTTGGGGCTGAATCTGCAATTTACATAGTTGAATACTGGGGCATGACTCTTGCACTTAAGTGGCGACCCAGTAAGCCCTACGTACACAATAAGATAGACAAGCTGCTTAGAACATCCCGAACCAGTAGGGAGTGCAAGATGCTGACTTTTGTACGTGCACTGGGGGTCCCTACGCCAGCTGTGCACTCTGTTGACATCAGCAATCATTCAATTCTAATGGACTTCATCGAGGGTCAACAGTTCAAACAGCTTGTTAATACCTCGAGCAAGAAAAGAATCACCACGCTCTGCCACGAATTCGGTAAACTGCTTGGTATTATGCATATGAGCGACATAGTTCATGGGGATCCGACAACAAGCAATGCAGTCGTTGATATGCAATCCAAAATGTGGCTTGTAGACTTTGGATTAGCAGAGAAAAATGCCACTATTGAGATGAAGGGTGTTGATATGCACCTTCTCCGGCGTGCATACGAAACCACACATTGGGCCCTCCAAGAAACTATGCTGGAATCCACAATGGAGGGTTACGTCGAAATATCTGGTGCTGATGCAGAGGCAGTCCTCTCAAGAGCAGATGAGATCCGAGAACGTGGACGTTACCATTGACATCAACTTAAGACGTTGACATGAAACGGAATACAGTGAATCCTCTATTAGATTGAAGCCAGTTGATGCGAGCCACAAGAATAAGTTTATATCAGCAGCAAAATGCGGAGGGGAATACACGGTTTCTCAAACCCCTATGAGAATTGTAAGAGGCTATCCTAATGGCAAGAATGCACACTAGACGCAAAGGTCAGTCTGGAAGCAAGCGCCCCTCAACACTACGCGCGCCAGAGTGGATTGACAAGGAAAAGGATGCAAAGTGGGTTGAGGCCAAGGTTGTTGAGCTTGCCAAGGCTGGGAACACCCCTTCAATGATAGGGCTAATCCTTCGCGATCAATATGGCATACCATTAGTAAAAGTAATAGCAGGCAAACGGATTCTTGATATTTTGCGCGAGAACGAGCTCGAGAGAAGAGTTCCTGAGGACCTTCGCAATATGATTGCAAAAGCCGTTACAATTCGTAGACATTTTGAAGAGAACAAGAAGGACTATTCCGCCAAGCGCAGCATTCAGCTTATTGAAAGCAAAATTCACCGGCTGTCTAAGTACTACAAGAAGACCCATGTTCTGCCCCCCGATTTCAAGTACACTCCAGCCGAAGCTGCTTTACTCTTGAGATAATCTTATCACTCTGAGCAAGTTCCTCTGAACTGAAATGAGTAAGAAAGCTCGGGGATCCTCTAGTTTCAAGTCACTTGAAAAACAGTCAGAACAGGTTATCTTCAGGAAGGACGAGCGCATCCTCATTCTCAGCTCCCCCCATCCCGAAGCAACCCTATCTACTGCGCTGCTCTCTACGGCGATTCTGAGGTCCAATAGGCCCGTCCACATCACTTTCGTATATCCTCATCTGGACATTGAAGAAATTAACAACATACGGAAGACACACCCCAATTCTGCTGTTATTGCTGTGGGGATTGAGGTCTTTGGGAAGGGGCGCTTAAAGAAGGGGCCGAGCTATCCTGTGCTCATAGGCGGGGTGCTCCATTCTGAGCATAAAGAGTCGCCGAGCATTGGAACTGCAAATGACGTTGCAGCATCAGCTTTTATTCTAGCCAAAGAGAAGTTCAAAACAAATGACAGAGCGCTCCAGCTCGCTGCCGCAGGCACATTGATTTCCAACGCCTCAAATATGCCTATCAAGGGTGCATCACGAAGAGTTGTTTCACTAGCTGAAAAGGGAGGCCTATTGAAAGAAAGGAAGGGATTCAAGTTGTTTGGAAGCAATTTTCTTCCAGTGATCAATGTTCTCTTGTATAGCACTTTCCCATACTTGAAGGGCATCAGTGGAGTCCAAGAGAGATGCGAGCATATCCTTGAAGAAGCGAATATTCCGATATCCAAGCGTCGAGGTCCCATAACCGCATTGGATACGAAAGAGGCACAACGTCTGACCTCACAACTTATTCCCAACCTCGATTCAACCGCAATTCCGGGTGTCCTTGGGCAAGATTTCATCTTTCCAACAGAAAGCGAAGAGAGCCCCCTGCGCTTCCTGTCGGGAATCAAAGCACTCTCACAATCGGCATGGAGTAGATGGGAACTGGGGGCCTCCGTCGCAGTATGGATGGGTGACCGTGCTAGGACATTGAGGTCGTTTATCGACTCGCACATGACTCATACCCGCGATGTGATTGCAGGCATGCAGAACCTAGCATCATCTCTTGACAAAACAACTTCTGAAGGCAGCGATCTGGATGCGGTTGTGATAATTCCACTTGTTGGAACGCACGAATCTGTGCTTCCTGATATTGCACGAATCGCTCTGCAATCATATCCTGCTACCAGAGATGGGTTTGTGATGCTAACTACAGAGGCCTGCACCGAAGTTGCTTGGGATGCCAAAAAAGCGAATCTTCACCGAGTTACCAAAGCTATGAATAATCTTGGATTGGTTTCAGTACCAACCTCAGCTAGCTCTCTCAAGCTGGAAACAACATTGCCAAGTGAACAGAGAACAGTTGCAGATGCCCTGTATTCCCTTGGGAGTGGCCGCTCATGATGAGAATTAACTTGACCATTAACTTCACAGATGAAACACATGCAGTCAGAGTACTGGAGTCGGTGTCACCTGACAACATGCCTTTGCCGCCCGGGTTGGAGATTGAGATGATTAGAAGCGGCAAAACACTTTCATGTGTGATAGAATCCACCCGCGGACTGGACAGCTTGAGGGCTACCTTGGAGGACTTGACATCAGCGATTGATCTTACATTGAGAACACATGAAGCAATCGACTGACGCAGCTCAATTTCAGCAATCTATTCATTGCACAAGCCTGCCACTGAGCTCCATGCATATGGCTTCAGCCTTTTCCTTAGCCTGATTTGCCATATCTTGTGAGATGAAACCTCTTTGAACTGCTCGCTTGAGCAGGTGCTGATCAATGACACGCGCTTTACCCCCTACAGGATTCACTATGTCTATCTCTAAGTCGACGTAACGGATTCTACTTGGGCTATTTCCATTGCTAGGATATAACTCGACACCAGTATTGATATTCACGTAGGTGCCTTTCAGCTGGTCATCGCGAGAGTAGTACTTGGTCACCAGAGTTAGAGCTCCCGGAATAACGTGAGTTATCGCATAATCGCCTTCATCACGAACAGTATCGACATTATTGGTATGATTCGGAGCAATCTTCAACTTGCGATTGGTATGCCGGAACTGTCTTTTAATTAAAAGACTGCTTGGACTAACCTCAACGACTCGGCCTCTTGCTAAGATTATATTCCGGCCATCTAACTTAACGTGTTCGATGTTTATGGCGTCATCAACCCTAGGCATATCTCGACTGACTACCTTCTCCAGCTTGGAGGCGAAGTAAGCTCTCTCACTCGGGCGGTCTTCTATCACCATCTCTGCGAATTCTACGAGCGGTATGTATCCAGCACTCATGTAGAAGTGATGTCGGTCAAGGGTGGGTCTAATTTCTCCTCGAATCTTGTCGAGAACCTTTTTGACCTCCGCTGGGAACTCGATGTCAGCATTGCTTGTACCCTCAAAGACGAGCCCCGGAGAAGATCTCTCAGTGTACCTAGAGTGAACTTGTTGAGCAGAGTCCAACAGATAATCCACTTCATCGCGAAGTTCCTCCTCGATCAGTCCCTCAGCTGCAGTCCTCCACAGTATCCCCCAGGTATCAGTGTGTTCTCGGATTCTCCTTCCCAAAGCTATCAGGTCATCTCGTGTTTCTGGATCTTTAATCTTGGTGCTAAGTCGGACCACAGGCTCTGGAAGAAGAACGGCTGAACGCCCAGGAATAGTGATACTTGAGGAGAGAACGGGTGCTCTACGTCCATAATCGTGTGCCCGAATTTGCACCATGACGTGAGACCCCGGTTTGAAATCCCTGCTAGGAAGCAGGCCAGATAACTCTCCAAGGTCAACTCTGGTCTGACCAGTTCTCTCATCCCTCCCTAAAACACAACCCTTGTAGATGGAGCTTTTCGCCACTCTGGGTGTTCGCGTGATGACCCATCCGAGACGCCTTCGCAGTACATCGGTGATTTTTGTCAAGATCGCCTCATAGGCAATAGCCACAATACCCTGAAGGTCACTCCTGTCCCATATGTCAACATCTGGAATTTCCTTTCGGAATGGCAGCCCAAATCTTCTGGCCACCTCAGGGATGGGTTGTACAATCTCGAAATGATTCTGTAACAGAATCTGAGTCAGAGACTGCGAATAGATTCCTCTTATCCTTGCTTTTATCATAGACAAACACTGGCCCGAACCACTAACCACCAACCACAGTCACTGAGTAACCATGGCCAGCAGCAGGCTTTACTACTAAGCCCTTGAGGTACCTAGTCGCGAATTGGCTCCAAGAGGCTGGACACGTGCCATATCTTTGTCCGTGCATGATTCGGACAGTTTGGGTCTTGACTTGGCTCGTCAATAATCGAAATCGCATTCTGCGCCCTTACTGCCGGAGAATCAACCTCATTTTCCAGAACTGCAATAGCTTCATTGGCCGCTCGCCTTATGTTACGAGGAACTGAAGAATCCTCAGATATCCGTTTGAGTAGGTGTTTACTCTGATCTATACTTTTCTGCGTTTCGGGGTCCAAAGGACTCACCTCTAAATTGTCTTGACGCACAGATGTAGTGCGAACAACAGAAGACTCTCACAGGGCTGAACATATCAACGTTTTCATAGATACGCCTCATAGTAGGAGCATCTGACGATATTGTTTCTTCCGCAATTTTCCCAACGTGAGAGTCTAGTCGTTGCGGCGTATTTATATCAAAAGACCCGCATTTGCTTTCCGAGTGTCGGGGATGACAAAACGAAACGACGCCTCAATCAAAAAGATGGCAGACCTGCTCCGGCAAGGCGCCACCATGCTCGCACAGGGATGTCCTCAGTGCGATTCTCCTCTGATGAAGATGGGTGATGATGTGTACTGCGCAACATGTGATCGTCGCATAGTTGTCGTGGACTCTCAGGAGCAGGTTGAGTCACAGACATTGAAGGCATTGATTCCTAAACTGCATGAAACTCTACTCAAGAAACTGAAGACCCTAAGTGATGTCATCGAAGCTGAGAATGACACTGAGGCGTTGACGAAACTTGCCAATCTCATGGTGCTTTTGCTGCAATCAATAGAACGACTTGAGAGCATGCCTAGTTGAGCCCAGCTCTGAAAGCGGGAGATGATTCAAAGTCTACTCTTTCTTTTCCTTCTTAGAGCTCTTTGTCGTGCCGGCACCTCTTCGGAGTCGGGCACGTCTAGCCTTGACTTCCTCTGGGCCCTTGAGCACCTTACTCTTTCGAATCTCACAATTGCGAATAGGGATAATCACCTTGACTTCCTTGTAGACCTCAGAAGCAAGGTCTCCTAACACGACCTTCTGGACTAATTCATCAAAGACGTGTTTCTTGGCGTGAGCTCTAATGACTTTCTCAATAGCTTTTCTGACTGCGTGTTTTTGACTTGTCTTTGCGCGGCTCATCGTGAATACTATCACGGATATGCGCATCAAATAGTCGTCTCGCGTGAGTATGGGGCCAATCCAGTCAATCCTTGAAGTTCCTCTCTTGACCAGCCCTCGAAGGTGATCAGAACTCCATTCATGTCCGTGGAAAACAGTGTTGGCTTGCTGACCTGTAACCTCGAGAATCTTGAATTTCAGTTTCACGTGTATCTGCTCGAAGTTACCCGTTAAGTCATATAGTGTGGGCTGAACTGTACGACCAATCAAGAGTTTGGGGCCGCTAGCGGGTGTGCTGCCTATGTCCTTATTATCGAAATAATGTGGTGCTAGAATCTGAAACCAAGTCTTCTCTCGCCACTTATCTCGGGTCCTTGCTGCTGCTTGTCGGCTTTTTGAGGACATATCAATATCACACTCACTGGAACTATTCTGGTAAGCCCAGAGAATCACGATTCGGACCCCGGTTATCCCGGGAACCGCGCGAACGTCAAATGAGGCGAATAAAAAGATTGTGACGTGAACTCACAATCCTAAATCAATAACTGGTTCAATGGTTCTTCAGCACTTCACAATAAAGCTATTATGATGATATGCGGTAGGGCTGCTGGAGATAACTAAAATGAAAGAAAGCTGTCCCCGCTGTGGATACAATGAAGCCGCCCAAGTGCGAAAGGAAATGATTGAAAGTGGGGGCTACAGGCGTCAGTTTCGTTGCCCGCGATGCAGTCACGTTTGGGAGAAAAAAGACTGATCTAAAGTGAAGCCTGAGGCCTTCCTTGAGGGGTGGTCCACGCTCATCTGTCTGCCAACGGTGACAAAACCATTATATCTTATCCACTTTTCACCTTCTTTCACTGATGCGGAGGTAGCCAAGCCAGGTTAAAGGCGCAGGACTTAGGATCCTGTTTCGTAGGAGTTCGCGAGTTCAAATCTCGCCCTCCGCACCATTCATTCTACCTTGAATACAAAACATTCATCTTATCGCCTATTTCGTCTTCATTTTCATGAAATACATGTTCCTAGCCACTGAAGACAACAAGATGCAGCTCATGCACATCCTTCTCAACGCGAATCATTTCCACAACTCAGGTCACAAAGTCGCAGTAGTACTCGAATGCGCATCGCCAAGTCTACTCATAGGAATTGAAGACGGCTCGATTAAGCTCCCGCTCTTCAACAAGGCAATGGAGAATGGAATAATCGATCATGCATGCAAGGCGTGCACCGCCCAGTTTTCAGCAACTGAAGCCGCACAGAAACTGGGGGTCCCCATCATGGGAGAGCTTCAGGGCCACTCCAATCTTCTTCGTTTCGTTGAGGAGGGCTACTCAATCATTAGATTCTAGTTTTCTCTAGACAACAACTAGGGATGGCGCCGGGGATGAGATTCGAACTCATGCGCCTCAAAGGGCAGCGGTTTTCGAGACCGTCTCCGTAGCCACTTGGATACCCCGGCTAGATTGCGACAATGTTGGTGCTGGGCTCTTTGGATTTAATGTTAACTAAGCTCTCTTAGCTTCTTCAAGCGCCTGCTGCATCACATCTCTTGCGATGTCCTCCAGTTTCTTCAGAGCCTTCTTAGTCTTGGCGCCAACATACAACCTGGCCTTTGGTTCAGTTCCCGAAACCCTAACCAAGACATAGGAATCATCTTTGCACTCGATCCTGATTCCATCCTCTTCTAGGACTCTTTCCACTCCACTAATCCTTGGAACAAGCAACTCTTTCACCTTTGGAAGAAACCGCGGTTTCGCATTGTCAGGACATGGGAAGTTATCCCGCAGGATTGGATACTCGGGCACTGTTTTCATCAGCTCGATACAACTGCCATTTCCCTGTTCGCTGACCATCTGGGCGATTCTTGCTGCTCCAGTAATCCCGTCCATCCATAGACCGAGCCTAGTGAAAATTGGCTTCCAAGGCTCTGATGCAAATACAATATCATCCAAATTTGACGAGAAAGTTTCCTGTAGCGAGCCCAAAGGTGCTCTGA
>JABCTJ010000049.1 GCA_018238375.1 Candidatus Thorarchaeota archaeon | reverse complement strand
ACTCTTCATAGCTGATTGGTCATATGACGCCTTGCGCAAGAAACGGATCGAGGTTAATCCTGGTGTGCGAGTCATTTCTGCTGATACCGGGAAACGTATGCTCCAGACAGTTGACTCGAAGGGTACGCCCTCCACAATCAGTTACGACAAGCTGATTCTTGCCACAGGGGGAGTGCCTGCAATTCCTGAGATGCCGGGCGTAGACCTGCCTGGTGTACACACAATCCAGACCATGGTGGATGCAAGCAGAATTGGAGAAACTCTCCGGGATGCGGAAACCGTGATCATAGTGGGAGCTGGATTCAGCGGGTTGGAAACTGCTGATCGACTTCGCGAGATGGGTAAGGATGTTCATCTCATCGTTCGTTCACGTTTCATGCGCCGTCTTCTTGAAGAGCCAATGAGCGACGAGTTGGAGTCGCGCATCCCCCCCGGGGTGATTGTACACAAGGGCTCATCACCCGAACGAGTTACTGGGACGGACCGAGTCAAGGGGCTGATTGTTGGAAGTGAAGAAATGCCTACAGACGCTGTTCTCTTCATGACCGGAGTGAGCCCGAACACAGAGCTCGCTAAGACTCTTGGCTTGAAGATTGGTTTCCTGGGTGGCATAGTAGTTGGACCGACCATGGAAACCTCTGCAGATGGTGTCTACGCAGTGGGTGATTGCGTTGAACTGATGGATCGCCTATCTGGCAAACCCATGCTGCTGCCGGTTGGTAGCGCTGCTGCTCGTGCGGGTCGTCAGGCGGGTGTGACTGCAGTGGGCGGCAAGAAGGTTTACAGCGATACGGCATTGAAGCTACAATACGACCGTATTTTCAACACAGACATTGTGTGCATTGGGCACTCATCGACCACTGCTTCTGGAGCAGGAATAGGGACGAAAATACACTATCTGGATGATCCTGCTGAATTCGCCAAGATTGCACTTGTAACGACTAAGGATGATCGTTTGATTGGAGGACAGGTTCTTTCCGCGAGAATGGGATCTCCCATCGCCTATCAGATTCTTGAGCGGATTGAGTCAGGAGCAAAGCTCAGCGAGAAGCCCCTTCTCAAGCCTAGACATGAGCGAATCAAGGATCTCTTGGAGAACATGCTTGGTCCTATTGGATAGTTGGAGGATCACCGTTTCCGACGCTTATCTCCCACTCGGGTTCTGCTCGGCGCTTCCTTCGCTTGCCTATTCCAAAGTGTTTGATTCCAACGTATGCCACCCCTGTCACGACTACTGCCAACAGAGCAATGATGACCCCAATCACAACATCGTCAGGTACAAAGTTGATTGGCACTAAGAAAATCCGTTCCACAATCCTTGTGTTTCCATCTGCATCGGTGGCAACTATCCTCACCTCATAGAACCCAGCACTCTCCAAGGTGAACGACTGAGTAAATCTGTAGCCTAGAGTTTCCGTAGCTGCTCCAGTGATGTTCAAACCATTAGGTGCATACACTTCGATTGTGACTTCCTCAATGTTGTCGCTGAAGACGAATGCAGTCACGTTCGCTGGTTCACCTATCTGTCCAGCCTTCATTTCGATAGCGTAGATTCTTGGCTTTACTGAAAGAAGCGAAGATGCGATATTCCTCAAGAGCCTCAAGTTATCAGCGTCTTCGCGGATGGCATCGTACAGCCACGTATCGTATAGGATGGACCCATCTGAAACAACTATTACTCTGCCAAGACCATAATCAACCGTTGCTACGATTGCATGTGTTTTTGCAGCATCCACCCAGAGCAGCCCTTGCGCTCCTGCGACTACACTATCAACGTGCAATGTGCTTCCCCATGTGATGTATAAATTATCCACACCCTCCACTAGCGAGTGATTTTCCACAGCTCCTCCGTGATCTACTCCATATACCTCCCCTGTCATGGGGAGCGGACCCACACCGATCTCATACTCCTCACACTCGATTCCGTATGGAGCTAAAATCTCATTGTATGAATCTATCGCGAATGCAGCAGTATTGTCGGTGTCATTGTAGAACTCAGACATGACAAGCAGAGTTCCGCCTTCCTGAACAAATTGATGAAGTGCATCAATCTCGTCTGCGTCGTAGGTGGTTTCCGTATCCATAATTAAGAATGTATCAGCGATTGCTAGTGCATCCGAGTCAATGGGTTGGGGATTCTCAGGACTTGAGAATTCCTCCATTATCACGCCGCGCTCTTCCAAGTATTCCCTGAAGTATTGATAGAGTGATGGATCATCAGGGTCTTCATACGAATGATGAGCCATATCTACAAGCAATCGTCCGCCAAATACGATGATTGTGAGGTGAAGATCCATTGTAGCGAATGTATCTGCGCCTGAAATCAATGCCACTTGCCCTTCGTAGGTTCCGACTGTATCGAGTGATAGGTTGGTTGGAACTTCCAAATCTATAATGAAGTACGAGTATCCTACTGTTACAGTCACGATCTCGTCAACAACGATGAATTGACTCACATTTCCGGTTATCTCAATGTCAAGAGAACCTCTGTTCACCGTGGACATTACAGTGACGTTCTGTGCTGCCCGCTCGTCACCTACAATGAACACATTGGAACCGCCGGGAAGTGTGGGAAACCTCTTTGGAGTCACGATTGTCAGTAGCCTCGATGACTCCTCAAGAATCTCGGATGCCCTTGTTGCATTAGCCAGGCCCCATCCCTGTTCCATTGGGTCTGCCCCGAGATCGGTTGCTCCAGACATCAGAGCCGTTTTAGTTTCGATAGGCGTTAATGCGACGTGTTTGTCGAGAAGGAGCGCTGCAAGACCCGCAATCTGTGGGGTTGATGCAGAGGTTCCAGACCACATAGTGTAGGAGCTACCATACTGCGATTGATTGTAGATGGAGTACTCAAACGAGGCGTCGGTTGCCCTTCCTGAAAAAACATTGTAGCCCGGTGCGACAAGATCGGGCTTAGCAAACTGGCCGTACGGCTCTGTTTGTTGATTCACAACAGGTCCTCTGCTGCTAAACCCAGCAACTCCATCAGCTCCCACTGTAGCGCCAACAGTTATGACTTCTTGTGTCACTCCTGGCGAGTTCATAGTATACGCAGAAGGTCCTTCATTTCCTGATGCAATCACAACTGTCACTCCTTGGGATACAGCCTCTTGCGCCATGGCTCTCGAGGGTTCTGCGATGTCCACCCACTGACCTCCCACGCTTATGCTAATTACATCGACATCTTGATCAACAGCGTACTCAATGCCCGCGGCTATCACTGATTCTTCTCCATTTCCCGCGGCGTCTAGAATCTTGATGATGAGAAGATTCGCCCCCGGTGCCATTCCAGTGTAATTACCCCCATTTTCAGCTCCAGAACCTGCTACGAGCCAAGCACAAGCAGTTCCGTGACCATTGTCGTCATAGGCATCGATTCCGTCTGACGGATCTAGGTCCTCATGGTCGTTGATGAAATCTCGAAACCCAACTAGGCTATCTTGGAGATCCGGGTGCAAAGCATCTGCACCGCTGTCTAGAATCGCTACGGTGATGCCACTGCCATTGTAACCTTGGGCCCACAAGCCCTCCACACCTAAAACCTCGTTTGGATGCTGATAGCCAGAACCGTTTGCAGCAGCAGCTTCTCCTTGGTCTGTAAATTCTATATCAATGGACATTTTCGCATCCAGTGAGAGCGACTTGACATCACGAAGTGTAGCCAATGCAGTGATTTCATCTGAGGCTGCATAGAGCGATACCATTGGTATCATGTGGAATACGTACCTAACAACGACATCATCTATGCCGCTTGCCTCGATTACGTATCGCATCCAATCAGACTCAGACCCATCAGGGAATTGCACTACAATGGGAATCAATACGTTAGACTGAATGCTAGCCATCTTCTCGCTAAGGCTCGCGCTAATCTTGCTTGTCTGCTCTGTACTTCCAGTGGTGTCAGCTTCTACGGTCACCATTGATACGGGTATCAAAAGAAGCGCTAGGAATGCAAGAACTGCGACTTTCCTGATGAGGTTATTGTGAATAGGCGACATTGTGGTGGTTCCGTCCGTGCAATGGATTTTCTTTCTCAAAATAAGGATTGTCTTGCGGCTGCAGCGAACTTACACGAGTTGGACAGACAAATGAAGGTCTTCTGACAAGATTGGATGATGCTGTTGTTGGCTGTTTTGGCACTTTCTATGCCCCTCAAATGAAGCATAATCAATCTGATAGCAGAGTTCAGTGCCGTTCCTTGACGAACGCGACAACAATGTCCAATCAGATCCAATTCACAATGAACGGTTATCTTAGGCACGTAACACCCAGTTCGACTCTATCACTCGGCAATTCCGAGAGATGAAAAGATATCCATTGGTACTGAACTGATCATGAGGGCCGGGCCTAGATGTCTTGCCACGAATAGGAGTCAACGACAAAAATGGGAATCAAACCGTCGCACTACGAACGTCGGCTGCAGATCAAGCATTTCTTTGATGACCGACAGACGGGTCAGACACGTAGGACTTGGCTAGAGATCCAACTTGCGCCTCCCGAGAGAAGCGCAGAAGGTTGGGTCAACGATGGTAAGGTCCGTCTCTCTTTAGGTGAGGACCGTGACATCAAGGGGGCATTCTTGCTCTCAATCGAGGAAGTAAGTAGGCT
>JABCTJ010000002.1 GCA_018238375.1 Candidatus Thorarchaeota archaeon | reverse complement strand
AATTCCTCCATCTGAGAAGCACCCCTAGGCAAGCTCGCACGCCCATTTGAAAGGCATATAAACATTGTCAAGCATTCTAGTCGGAAGGGGGTATCGCGAGGGTAGGCTAGGATTTAGTCCCCTTCATACAGGCGCATAGGCTGATTACAGCATACCAACGTTCCAGCGCCGGCTTTTTTCACGATAATGATTTGCTGACATATATCGCACACGTAAGTTGCTCCTTCCTTTGCCATTGAAATCAATCCCTAATATGGTTCTTCGCACTTTGGATCAGGGAATCTAGTGCTTATAAGGTTCCAGAAGAAGTGGCACATAGATAAATATACACGAAACGTTACATGCATAGTTCAGGAAAGAGGCGATAGACGTGCCCGGACTTACGAAAGGAATGATTGCTGACGTTCAGAATAAGAAAGAGATTCGACTTCCGGATGACTTCTTCAAAAATGCAGACCTTAAGGGCATGAAGGCCGCGATGGTCATTTACTTTGAGAGATCCGGTGAAATTCGTCTCATCCCAATGATGAAAGATGGTGGTGCTCGAGTCAGGTTGGAAGTCGAGAAAGTCAATCCAGCGCTGATGCAGACAATGACTCACCTCTTCAAGGAGCATGACCTAAAGGTTCTGTTCACAACTGGCTTTTGCTTCGAGCAGAATAGATGCATTTACGAAGTATACTTCGCAGCTGACGCAATCAAAGAAAAAGAAGCGGACATTCGCAAGACAATTGGGAGCATTCCGGGCTTGTACGAGAGCGAGTTTGAGATACTCGAACTAGGTGTTGACTGGTAGGCCGCAACAAAGGCAAGTGAGTCTAGCGCTTTTCCCTTAATGCCACATTCTCTTTCACGTTTGTTTCTACAAGTTCAAGTTTAGTTTTGAATAGAGACTCCAGATATCCCCTAATGAACGGAGCAGGATAGAACGGACCTCCAATCACAATGAGGTCATCGTGCAAACTGAATTCACCCCATCCGGAATCTTGTAGCAATTGGAAAGCTAGCTCACGAGTTGCCATATCTCGGATGTTCTTTCCGTGGAATAAGCGAACTACGTCAGCAACAGGCGCTTGGCTTCCTGCGGTTTCACCCAGTTCGTACTGTTCCACAGGTGTGAGCTTTGAGAAGAACAGCGATGACAGCGTTTCTGACTCAAGCACACTCCGAACAGCGTTGACGTAAATCCCACGCTCAGCCCACTTGTGTACAGTAAAGTCTAGATACCAACGAACAGCATCTTCGATGAGTTGTGCTCTCGATCGACCGACTCTATCCTGAACCAATTTATCCATCAATTTTACAATCGAGTTGCTCATTGTAACACTGATGATTTTCTTTTTATCAGGTTTCTCAGATCCTTTTGGCACGCCAGATCGTCTCCCTACTACACTCCCGCAAGTGGCTGAATTGAACTTGCCAGCCGTGAATATTGAGTATTCGTATATACGGGGTCTGAGTACTTTGCATGTAGAGCTACTATTTGAACTCTTGGGATAGCCTAGCGAATACTATTCCGAAGTACGAGCACACAGCCAGAAACCTTAATCATGCATTCGTCACTGCGCTAACTGGGTAATGCTATGTCTTACAGTGAACTCTGGTTGGAGATGCGAGGTCGCGATAATTCATTTCGTGTGGTTCTCCTAACTCCTGTGGATTTTGAGATGCCGGATGGTTTCGCTGTGGGGAACATTCAGAATTTCTTGCCCCAGAAAAAGCTATACTATTCGGAGTGGTTTCCCAGCATTGCCGGGGCCAAGGAATCAATGGATGCCGCTTCACAGTTCTACAACGAACGTTCGATTCACTTTCTGTACTTCAGGGAGATACGCCCGGGCCAAAAGAAATCTGGCGACTAATCCACTGACGGTGAAACTGAGTCATAGAAGAAACTGGAAAAAAGGTGAAGGAGGGGTAGTATACCCCTCAATTGATTATGGTAGCGGTGGAGGTATCCACGGTAGAACGATGCCTACAAGGTCGGGCATGACCAAGACAACGATACCGACACCAATGCAAGCGAGTCCAATCAGGATACTGATAGGAGTCGATGAGAATACCTTCCCGAGAAGACTCACGAGCGATAACAGGAAACCGCCCAAGCTATAAGCTATCGCGAAAACGACGACACCAATCACGGCCATCCACTTGAGGGAGATGATCTGTGTAACGTAGCCACCAACGAATGGGTCGGCTACATAAGGAGCCAGCACCCCATAAATCGTAAAGGTTACAAATACCGCAACAGCCAAGGCGAAGACGAATCCGAGTGGGAACTTTGAGAGTATTCTCATTGTCAGAGAAAAGCCCGCCAAAATCAGTACACCTGCGACAATCACCGCATTGGGTTGAGTGACCCACACGACATAGCCAACGAGTATGTTCAGGGCCCCTACGAAGAAACCTAGGTACGTACTCAAGATTTTGATTATGTCGAATATACTGCCCAGTATTGGAATTGGATCAGTGATATTCTCGAAAAGCCAAGCCGCTGCAATAATCCCAGTAATAATCAGCAACCAACCAACGACCCATTCGTTGGCAAAGTAGCCCATTATTTGACCGAGATCATAATCTAATATTCCTAATTGAAGCATGAAACACACCACGCAATTCTTAGTCAGGGAGTCAGCATCGATGCTAAAAAAGCTATGTTACACGAGTTCCAGATGCAACATCGAGGCCGATAGCGAAAAAGACATCCAGAATATTAGACCACAGATGAGCCCCATCATCTTCCCGCGGGAGTCGCTCACCATGATTGTGTTCTGATAGCCCATTGATATTGTAGTAAGCAGAAGAGTGAAAATAAGCGGCAAGACATCAAAGAGACTTAGGACCATTGGAGCCCCTAGTGAATCCTGAGAGAGCAGAGACCCAATGAACAGAAAAGGCGAAAGAGAGGCGAGCAGACCCAACACAAACGCACTCGTCAGGCTCAGAATGTGGATCTTGAGTCTTTGGGCTGCGATAATCGAGTCGCGTTCCTTTGCAACTGCAGATCTCTTGACCAGACGGGCAGTGATACGAGCCAGTCGTTCCCCCGCATCTCTGGCGGAAGCCTCACACATTAGTACAATCAGATCCAACATGCCCGCAACTCGCTGCCCGAGTGCTTCATTGACCGATAGGGCAATCGCTTCTTTGATGCTATTCCCTTGCCAGTAAACAGAGTTGATGGCAGGGTCGACCAACCTTTGAACTTCGGGACCTACTTCATTCCTTATGGCAGGAAGCGCAACCTCCAATGTGTCGCCCAGTCTAAGCCGTTCTGACAGAAGCATGAGAAAGTTAAGGAATTCATCGTATTCCGCGATAATCTCCTTCTGCGAAGGAGCAATGATTCCTCCCTCCCGTGGTCTGTCGAAGTATGTTGAAAACTGGCTGGTGAATCGGGACTTCATCAGCATATTGAGCATTATGAATACAGGCGCAAATAGAATGATGAGAGGATTTGTTGCCATTCCGCCTAATGAAATAGTTAACGTGAGCAAAATGGGGACGTATGTAACAAGCGCTGCGACAATGAGCAGACGACTCTCCAACTCCATGTTTCTCTGCCTGAGAGTCATGTCAGCTTCAAAGGATTCACCAGACAGAGCCTCAAGCAGGTCGGTTTTGCGCTCCAAAGATGACAATATCGCGATTATGTACCTCCGGAGATCATCAGAAGGCTGACCATTGGCAAACTCCATGAGGCAGGTCTCCGGAGGAACGCCTGTCTCGATTCTAGCAATGATTTCTTTGAATGCCTTTGAAAGGAATGGATGGTGTGATTGAGCCACCATCTCGATAGCGTTAAAGATTGTTCCACCACTCTGGAAGACCAGCACAAATTGCTCAAAAACGATGTCTGCTTCTTCTGAAAGGCTGAGTCTAAAGCTATTCATTTTGGAAATGGGGTATGTTCCAATGGCATAGTGCATCAGAATCGCAGATATGATAGCTAGAGGAATCGAAAGGAATAGACTGATCTCAAGAAAGAACGCGATGAGTAGAAGCAGTACGAAGATAGCTGTGGACATGAGGTAGGCAGCTGCCATCACACCCTGGACGCTTAGCATCATCAGAGGAGCGAGGAAGTTCACCGCCTTCTCAAGCTCTCTGTTCTTGGAACGATTTCCCAAGTAAGAGAATGGCGGAACTCTGGCGCTTACATTGCAGACTCTCGAGTAGATTGACATTGAAGTCCTCTGATAGTTGGGTTCCCAGGGCCTCTCTTAAATTGCCCGCCAAAAAGAACTATTGAATTAAAATAAAAGAGGAGGCTCAGGAGCTAAGATATGAAATCGACTCCCGACCTCGCAGGTTTCATACTATCGTCTGCGTCTGATTATCACCAGAACGACTATGACAGCCACTACTCCACCGAGTAGAAGCAAGCCACCGGCGCCCAGGTCTCCGGGAGGTGCAGTAGTCGATCTCAGACTTGTATATGCAACGTACACGGGGTCTTGCTGAACTCGAAGCCCGTGCCACTCAGGGAACGAAACAGCGTACCACCACTGACTATTGTGGAATGCAGTTCCTGCGTTGTTCGTCATTGACTGGACACTGTTGTATGTTGCGCGTACCTGTGCCGAGAGACCGTACGCCATGTGGGCGAAGAGCCATATCGACAGAGGCGCTTGCCAAGCGATGAGCACAAAGTCACTGGCTCTTGCTCCAAGGAGAGCGTTAAGCGCAGTTTCCTCCGGTGAAACCGTTGTCCATGGATCCGTGGATTCGTTGATGAGAGCGTATTGTCGCCCTAATCCTATATCGAATGCTCTCTCGTTATCGTCACCAACTCTGATAGTGATGTTGTCATCTAACGGCATAGTATCGGTTGGAGATGCAATCGTGTTACCTGTGGACGTTCGAGTGACGTTGTAGTTCGACGTGAATATTGACAGGTAGTGGACCGCAGATATCTTCATGCTATCAACAATGATACTCGATGGATCGGTATCCTCTTGTTCCCACCAGCGAGCTCTTGTAACTTGGCCGATTGTGTACAACGTTTCTGCATGAACTTCTCCCGAGTCCTCAATCCAGATGTCGTACTCGATGATTAGTTCGCTGAATAGTATTGTTAGAATGGGGACAGCCAGTGTGATCCAGAATGCTAGCGGGGAGTTGGCACTCACCACACGAGCACTCAGGTTGGTGTAGCGCATTCCAAAACGGTAGTGGTTCTCACCAAGCTTCTCTGCTGGAATTGCTTCAACGTCTGGAGTCACGTCATCCCACGGAACATCGGTTGAAAATGGAACGATGTACCATGCGTCCTCGTTACCCACATCAGGAAGATCATTGTTCCCAAATGTTTCATTGTGAACCATCAAGAAAGCGAAGATTGCACCAATGAAGACCTCCTGATTCTCGGGGGTCTTGAAGTGCATCCCGAAGAGCTGGTACGGCATAATAATCTCCTTGTCGGTTCCGCTGTCATTACTGAAGATTCTGTTGAAAGCTATCAGGAAAGCAGAAAACTCATCGACGTGAACGTAAGATGTCGTGAGACTGGCGTTACCAGTAGCTGTTTCAACGTGGATGGAATCGTTTGTCCAATATTCTTCTTCGAAAGTATGACCGAATATCTCCTCCTCATCGCCCGGTTCCCAGGCAGAAGCCGTGGGCATAAGGGCAATGGGCAGAAGCATCATTGCAATGACCCATAGGGTCATGATTTGGCTTTTAGCAGCGCGCATAAAAATCCCTAAACATTCTCATTCTTGTTTCTATTAAAATTCGGTGTACGAATCATATAGTCAGCATTAGAACGCGCATATTTAGTAGAACTCTTCGAGCGTTCGCTGCGTCCCGAATTCGGAATACAATCGACTGACCTTTAACCATCTCTCAACGGAACCGCTCAGATGTGAGTCCACTTCAGCCACAGCCTCCTCTAGAGTGGAATAGTGCCTTCCTGCACCCGAGAGCGCTCGACGCGCTATCTCTCTGAATCGCCAGACACCAAGAGGAACCCACTTCGTC
This sequence comes from Candidatus Thorarchaeota archaeon, assembly GCA_018238375.1. Lineage (GTDB taxonomy): Archaea > Asgardarchaeota > Thorarchaeia > Thorarchaeales > Thorarchaeaceae > WTCK01. The sequence goes on along the minus strand of JABCTJ010000002.1, from coordinate 1,262 downwards.
GGGTCAATCTCCATGAAGACGATGACTCCAGCTTGCCTTCGCATGTCAACTAAGAACTCTAGTGCAGGCAATCTAGTTGCATAATATGCTCCCGCGATAGCTGACGCGTAGTTCTTCCGACCGCGGAACCACTCATAGTCAGACATGACCGAAGGACTAGGGCCGCTCAACCATGACTCGAGGCCTTCAAATTGCCATACACTTGGGAGAAACAGGATGACAACGGTGTTACCCAAAGCATTGCCTGCGTAAACCATGAAATTACTGATCCATGGAAACCTGAGAACCTGCTTATGAAGCGACTTTCCAATGATGTCATCTACTGCAGTGATACTCCATTTCGTTGGAACTAGCTTTCTTGACTTCCCCTCACCGAGAAGACCGACAGAGAAGAGTCGCGTTGCATGCTGTTGTCTTATCCCGTCATCATAGAGACCCAAGATACCATCAGTTGCCTTGAGGTCTGTGTCCGAAGTGATCTTATCCACAGGACGAGGTACCTTAGGATTGTCATCAAGCTTGAAAGTATCCAGAGGAGCAGATGGCCCATATGGAAGTGTGGTATCAGAGAACACGCTGGTGAATCTCGGTCTCTTCAGGAGCAATGCTTCGGAATCCGTTGGAGACTCAGACAACGCCATGGTTTGCGTTTCCGCTAGAACCCGCGGAGGATCAACAGCAGAATCCACAGATAGAGGTTGTTTTGTGCGAACCAAGCTGAAGCGCATCCCGATAATCTCATCGATAGTTCTGTCAAGCCAAAGATCGGGGCGCTCCATCAGGGCGGTTTCTTCACCTTTAATCGGCGGAATCAATGGTCCAATCAATACTTTCGGATAGCCTTGTTCGCCCACAAAGACTGATGGGGGCGAAGAACCTGTAAGAGTCAAATTCGTAACTGCGTCGTCGATACGGACCAGTGCCTTTGCTCTCATTAGCAGGGGACAAGGTTTCACTCCACACAGCGAACGGTGACCCATACACCTGGAGCAGACTCGCTCATCATATGATGCGACTCTTTTCTTGCTGCCCACAAGGGGTATCTGTGTCAACACATAGGCTCCTTGAACTCAGTTCAAATAGTGACTTCTTGCTGCGTTTTGTTGGTTCTACTGCACTTCTACATCCCAGAGAGCACACCGAAACTATATGACTGAAGTGCTTGCTACAGGTGAAGAGATGACAACGAGAAGAATGTCTATTGCTGAGCTGCTGGAGAAATCTGAGCATCCAATGACTGCGCAGGACATCTGCAGTATTCT
>JABCTJ010000268.1 GCA_018238375.1 Candidatus Thorarchaeota archaeon | reverse complement strand
TCAAGAACTTGTGTTGCGATTAAAGCGGGACCTAAGGTATGAGTGACAATGGCAACCCTGTTCCCTTTGGGACGGGAGCCGTGTAGTGAGATCACCTTGGCAGTGTCAATCATCTCGGTGACATTTTTCACCTCGATTCCACCCGCCTGTTTAACAGCGGCACTGTAGAGCTCAGGTTGACCTGCTAAGCTGCCTGTGTGGCTTAAGGCTGCACTTCTAGATACGGGAGTCTTCCCGACTTTGTATACAATAACTGGTTTCCTTGTCGTGATCTTGGACATCTCTTCGTACATCATCCGACCATGTTCTGTGCCTTCCACGAACAGACAAATCACTTCAGTGTCGGAGTCTTGATTCAAGAATTTCAACATGTCATGGAAGTCAACATTAACGCGGTTACCTATGCTGGCGAACTTGGCAACACCGAGGTTGGAATCGGACGCAGCATAAATCATGAGACCAGCCACCCCGCCGCTCTGGCTTACAAACGAAACCTTTCCTCCTCGGAGCGGAATGAAGTCTTGTGGGAAGAATGTCGCATTGAGTTTTGCATTCAGGTTACCTGCTCCTAGGCAATTTGGCCCGATCACCGCAATCTGAGCGTTGTCAGCAACCTCCTTGATATGCTTCTGCAATTGCTCACCAAGCGTTCCCAGCTCCTTGAAACCTGCAGAGAAAATTATTGCAGAACCAACCCCTGCTTCTGCACACTCACTTAGAGCCATGGGGACCGTTGGAGCTCCGACTGCAATTATCGCCAAGTCAACATTGGATTCAATGTCTACGACGCTGGAATAACACTTCAAGTCGTCGAGTTGTGACAACCTTGGATTGACGGGGCAGAGGTTTCCTTCAAAGGAACGTAATGCGCGTAGCGTTAGTGCGCCAAGCTTATTTGGTTTATCCGAAGCTCCAATCACGGCCACGGACTTTGGGTTGAACAGCTTCTGCAGGGAATCCATTTTCCATGCCAAAGGTAAACACTCCCCTCTATGCCTTGAAGTCTTCAACTAGGCTCTCTATCTTGGCGACAACAAGCTGACAGATAGCATCCTCAGCTTGCCTGTAGTCGGTGAACCCTACAATTTCTGTTTCAGACTTGAAGACACATTCCACCATGTAATCTTGAATTAATCGTGCTGCGCGAAACTCTTTGAGCCTGTCACTCTCATTCTCAGATACAGTTCTTAGTTTGCCTGTCAGATGTTTTGTGATGAACATCTCTTTGTGAACTTTAGGCGCAGGATTGACTAGCACCTCTAGAACACTTGGGCAAATGTTGTGAAGATCCCCTGGAAGAATATGTACTCCCTCAACAACAGTGTCAGCACCTTCAGCGACTACACGTTGCACCATCTTCTGCACTTGAGGACAGATTAGCTCACATTGGGCTAAATAGCCCCTTAAGACTGCGTTCAGATTCTCGGGACCACTTTGCCTATGAGCGTACGCTTGGTAAGTGTGACAATGGAGTTCAGGGTTAGTTTCTTTTGGTCTGAAGTCCCTGAGAACTTGCCTTATAGTGTCTGTGCTGATGATGCGTGTGGCCGCCATATTGAAAATCATAGTAAGGGCTAGCAAGGATTTTCCAGTTCCTGAGGCTCCTTCCAAGGCAAGGACCACAGGTGGTGGGCCTATTCTTTCTCGCCTCAACCGTTCGTACTCTGTGAGGACATCGAAGCTATGCAGTATAGCAAGGTCTTTGGCGGGTATCTTGCTTCTGCAGGCTTGAACCAAATCATCCTCTGTAACGGTGTCGCGCTTTCTAAGGCCATGTACCGCATTAGCAACGATTCTCTCAACATCCCACGGATTCACACCACTCAATCTGAGTTGGCCTCGAATCACAACCCACGGGTATGGAATTTTATGTCCCTCGACATCGATGTTCAAAGCAGGTAGCTCCTCTTGGTCCTATTGAACCAAGAACCACCTCAAAAGCTCTTCCATGAGCAGTAACCCCGAGATTCCCGTTTCTGGGTGCCTTGGAATGTCCTCCCCGTATCCGACCTCTCTCGTTTCCTTTTGGGTTTCTTTCCTGCAAATGGCCTACTCATATCGCAACTGTCGTTCACAGTTTCAATTGGATTTTCAGAAGGCAGTATCTCACCGGATCGACCCCTTGTCAACCGCATTCTATGACTAAATTCGTTGACATACCCATTCCTGATGACATAGCTCTTGCCTGTTTCAATCGATTCAATGTCATTGTCCCAGACAGTCAACAAGACCCTTGCGGATTCATCTGCGACCTGTAGTTCTGCAACTCGGTGCATCCTGCCGGTGCTCTTCACATTGACTTCTCTCTGGCTCTTCAGCTCGAGCACTCTGAATCGTACCAGCTCTACTCGCGACCTAGGGGTGAGGTCTGCAATGAGAGTCCTTCTGTGGGTGGCTTCCACAACTTCAGCCTCTGACATGTCCAGTACACCTTCATCACTCTGTCCGCTCCAACCCTAAAGAGCACCTTCGTTCTCTGCACTGCCGTCTTTCAACGTCGTTGGCTACAGTGTGCAGGTTTCTGAAAACTCTCAGTCGAATTTCGTACCAAGCGGTGGGCTAAAATACACCTTTGATTTTTGCTTCCGAATGCTGCGAGAGTAGCAAGTGGTGGAAAATCACAATGGCAGTACGTAGGTCCACTTCTGATCTAGCTTTCCGTAACTGGGTTTTAGAGCAGCCCGAAGGAGAAACGCTGCTTAGGTGCTATCAGTGTGGACGATGCACCAGCGCTTGCCCAGTTGCAGCGATTGACAACTCATTCAATCCTCGACTGTTCCTTCAGAAGATACTGCTTGCTGATGAGTCATTGGCGGAGGAACAGCTAGTCTGGACTTGCTTGACCTGCGAGCAATGCGAGGTGAGATGCCCCGAGCATGTCAAGATACCACATCTGCTCATTCTAGCGAAGGTCAGGGGCCTTGTAGGAGGCAATACTCCACAGGGAGCTCTCGATAGGGCAAGAGCAATACTCGCAGGTGGACGCACCATTATGGTGAATGAATCCATGCTCAAGACCCGGGACAAGATGGGACTCCCCGACCTTGGTCAACCTCCAGTTGACCAAATCGCAAGTGTGCTTGAGAAAATCGGACTTGCAAAGAAGTTGGAGAAGGTGGAGTCAGTATATGGAGGTGGAAGCAATGAGTAAGGCAAAGACTTACACTTACTTCCCCGGATGTATGATTCCATTTAGGCTGCCCCATTTCGAGTTGGCCGCACGAGCAGTACTGAAGAAACTCGACATAGAGTTGGAGGCGAACCCGGGACACGCTTGCTGTCCAGAACCCACGACATTCACAGGAGTTGACTTCGAGGCTTGGATAACTCTCGCCGCTAGGAATGTCGCTGTTAGCGAAACCACCGGATTGGAAACTGTCGCTCTTTGCAGTGGTTGTTTCCATACTTTGGCTGTTGCGAACCACATGATTCAGGAAGACGAAAAGCTAAAGGACAGGATTAATGAACGGCTCAAGACGGTCGGGCTGAAGGTGACTGGAGACCTAACTGTCAAGAACATACTTCATGTTCTTCACGGGGACGTTGGGCTGGAACGAATCAAAAAGGAAATTACTCACCCACTCACAGGATTGAAGATTGCACCTCACTATGGATGCCATCTTGTAAGGCCGCTGGCAGCGACTCACATGGATGATGCTGAGCAACCAACGTGGATGGATGATTTGATAGAAGTCACAGGTGCAGAGGTGGCGGATTTCGAAGACAAGATGTCCTGCTGTGGGGCTCCGATTACGCCTTCAGATGAGGACAAAGCATTCACACTTACTGCGCAAAGAATCGAAAAAATCCGAGCATCAGGCGCAGACGCTATCATAGTAGTTTGTCCGACATGTTACACTCAAATGGAGATGCAGCAGAAAAAAGCAACCGCGAAGTTCGACCCCGAGTATAGCATCCCTGTATTGTATCTGGGAGAGTTATTGGCCATAGCGATGGGCATGAAGGACATGGTCATATCCAATGCAAGGCGGTATCATCGGGTCAAAGTGGGGCCGCTGCTTGAGAAAATCGGAGGTGCCGCATAGATGGCAAAGACTGTTGTTGTTATCGGAGCTGGTTTGGCAGGTATTCAAGTTACGCAGCAGCTCACGGACTTGGGTGTCACTGTTCATTTGATTGAAAAGGAGCCTATTATCGGCGGCCTTGCAACACATATGGGGCGTGTTTACCCCACAGGCGATTGTGCTCTTTGTCTAGATGCGTGTGAAGAGCTGTTCGACGGACATCATCGACGGTGTCAATACAGGAGTCTACTGACGTCGAAGAAGAATCTGAAGTTATACACTCAGACGCAGATAAAGTCAATATCTGAAGCAGATGGAAAGTTCTCTATATCCATCAAATCAAATCCACGCTACGTTCTTCTTGACCGATGTGTTGTATGCCTTGAGTGCATTAATGTATGCGATGTTGAAATTCCAGATGAATACGCAATCCGGGGCGGCACCAGAAAAGCAATCTATCGACCGATATCTCAGGGTATCCCACTTGCTCCACTTATTGACATGGATCACTGCACCCAGTGTGGCAAGTGCGTTGAAGTCTGTGGAGTCGATGCAATTGATTTTGAAGAGAAGACTAAGACCCGTACCATTAAAGCTGATGCTCTGATTCTAGCGACGGGGGTTGAGGAGAAGATACCTCTCAATTTGCCTGGCTATGCTTACAGCGAATCTGACGACATAATCACTCAGAGAGAATTAGCAAGGCTGATTGATCCAGCTGGTGATACGGATGGTCAAGTAATTACATCATCCGGAGGTGCTGCGGCGAATGTGACGATGGTATTGTGCACCGGCAGCAGGGACTTGGAAGCCACTGAGTACTGCTCTCAAGCTTGTTGTACGTACAGTCTGAAGCACGCAAACATGCTGAGGGACAAGGATATCGATGTGACAATATGCTACATGGATCTGCGCGTTCAGAAAGCAAGCGACCACTATCTGGACCTGGCAAGGAAGAAGGGTGTAAAGTTCCTTAGAGGGAAGCCTGACAGGGTTGTTATCCGGGACGGTAAGCCCACTACAATCGTTGAAGATACACAGACCCAGCGACGGATGGAGATTGAATCTGACCTAGTGGTCCTAGCATCTCCATTATCTCCACTTGCCAGTCAGAGTGAGGTTTTAGTCGATTTCCTGGATGAATACGGGTTTGCGCCAAGAGTGATCAAAGAAGGGCGTATCTATGCATGTGGTACGGCTACAGGTCCTGAGGACATACCGACTAGTATCGCTGAGGCGAATGCCATTGCACTGAGGGTGTATGCAGACTTGGAGGGTGGTCGTTAGATGAAGAAGCTGTTTCTGTGTACCTGCAACAAGACACTCGATAAGAAGCTAGACTTTCTGCGCATTGAGAAGGATCTGAAGGATGTCTTCGACAGTGTTCAGATTCACGACGCGCTGTGCCTGAAGGAAGGACTTGTCTTTTTGGAATCAGAAGTTTCCAATGAGGACAGCGTAGTCATTGGAGCCTGCACATCACAAATTATCGGCATGCCCATGTCTGAAAAATTGAAGACTGAGTCTGTTTCCTTTGTGCCTTTGAGGGAGCATGTGGCATGGGTTCACTCGGACGACTTGAAGGGCGCTTCAAACAAGGCTGTAGTGCTATTGCGTGATGCAGCAATCAGAGTCGACCACATGGATCCTCCAACGGTTGTGGAGAATCATATGGAGAAGGAGGTTCTAATTGTCGGTGGGGGCATGTGTGGCCTGAAGGTAGCTGCGGACCTTCTACACTTGGGCATTGACGTGACAATTCTTGAACCTTGTCCGTGGGATGATACGGCTTATGTTGAGGCCGGTCGATTCATGGCCGATAAAAACACACTCACGAAAATGGTCAAGGAGTTGGTATCTGCCACTGCATCTGCGACGACGATATGCTGTACCATAACCGGACTTGAGGGTCGGGCTGGGAAGTATGGCGTGTCCCTCGCGTGTCTTGATGGAAAAATATCGACCATTGACTGCGGCTCGATTGTTATTGCGACCAATGTCGAGCAAAAGCCGCCGCCCATGGCAAAGAAGTTGCTCTATGGTAAATCCGATCGAACGATACTCCTCGGGGATCTTGCAACCCTCGTTGAAAAGCAAGAACCAAAGGATGTGAGAACAGTATTAGTCGCAGTTGACCCAACTCATCATCTCTGTGCTGTTGAGGGCGGTTACCTTCTTCGAGTTGTCACTGAAGCTGTGAAGAAGGGCAACACAGTCATTGTGGCGCATTCAAACATAAGAACAGAAGATGAGAACATTTACCGAGCCGCTCGAGAATCTGGTGTCATTTTTGTCAGAGGTACCTTGGAGAAGGTCAAAGATACCAAGGAAGGAATGGTCTGCCGGTTAGAGAATACGCTGGAGTCGCAAATTAGAGAGTTTGTTGTTGATCTACTAGTGCTTCAAACAATGACTCGACCGAGAGGCGACACGGCTGAGCTCGCTAGAATAGCTGGGTTGAGTCTGGATGAAGATGGCTTCATCACGACACGGTACTCGAAGAACAAGCCCGTCCAGACCTCCAAGAGAGGAATCTACATTGCTGGCAATGGCAAGATGCCAATGAGTATTGGTGATGCGATAGCATCCGCCGGGAATGCGGTTCTAGAAGCATTCAAGGATATACGAGGTTCCACTCGACGCAAAGGCTGGGTCCCAATCATTGACGAGGAGCAATGCGATGTCTGTGAGGCA
>JABCTJ010000261.1 GCA_018238375.1 Candidatus Thorarchaeota archaeon | reverse complement strand
GTTTCATGTCCCGCACTTTTCCTTTGGTGATATCTACACCATAGGTTGACTTGCCTTCGGTATGAGCAGACCTGAGACTGACGAGAATATCGATTGGATCAAGTCCTGCGTTCTCTGCAAGGGTAACCGGGATCACCTCTGCAGCATCAGCGAATGCGTTGACTGCATACTGCTCTCGTCCTTCAAGTGACGATGCGTATTTGCGCAATCGCGTTGCTATTGCACTCGCAAGCGCACCACCACCATATGTAATCTTGGGGTGGATGACTATATCGCGCACGACATACAATGCATCGTTTAGCGCACGATCAACCTCATCAACTACGTGACTGGTGCCTCCGCGTACCATCAGTGTGGCGACAGAGCTCTTGGCGGTTCCCTCAATAAAGAGCATCTTATCTTCGCCTACAAACCTCTGTTCCACAATCTTTGCTTTGCCAAGATCGGCCTTTGTGAGGTTCTGGACTTTTGATACGATTACTGCTCCAGTAGCTTTGTGAAGCCGCTCGACATCCGACTTTTTGATTCTGCGCACCGCAAGAATACCATTCTTTGCAAGATAATGCTGTGCCACATCATCAATGCCCTTCTGGGCAATTACAACGTTCGCTCCTGACTCCACTATCTTGTTGACCATGCTCTTGAGCATGCGTTGCTCTTCGTCGAGGAAGTTCTGCATTGCAGTGGGATCAGTTATCTGAATCTTTGCATCGAACTCTGTTTTGGTGACTTCAAGCGCTGATTCTATGAGCGCTATCTTGGCTTGCTCGATCTTCCTCGGCATGCCTGGATGAACTATTTCCTTGTCCAAGACTAGACCCTTGACCAGTTCCGTTTCATCAGCTGGCATTCCCTGTTGCTTCTGACGGGGCAAGTCATCCATGTCGACATCTTCACCCTCGGCTAGATCCTTGCTCAAAAGAAGGATGGCATCAACCACGATCTTGGCGAGTCCGTCGCGTGATGCGGATACGAATTTGCTTGACAATGCCACCTTCGCCGCATCAATGAGCGTTTTCCTGTAGTCTGAGCTGGATGGATCTACTGTTATAGATTCTTCATCAATAACATCGATTGCCATCTTAGCGGCTTTCCTGTAACCACTGATTATGGTTGTTGGATGGATGTTTTGGTCCAAGAGCCCCTCAGCTTTCTTGAGCAATTCACCAGTTAAAACGGCAGCTGTAGTTGTGCCGTCGCCAACCTCCTGATCTACGGTCTTGCTGACTTCGATAACCATCTTGGCGGCTGGGTGTGCCACGTCCATCTCCTTCAGAATGGTCGCTCCGTCATTGGTTACGGTGATGTCCCCGAAGGAATCAACTAGCATCTTATCCATGCCTTTGGGCCCTAGCGCGGATTTGACTGCCTCACCAATTACAATAGCAGCCATTATGTTGTTTCTCTGAGCATCACGCCCACGTGTTCTCTCAGTATCTTCTCTGAGGACAATTATCGGTTGCTGACTCATTATCTACATCCTCCACCTAGCCCACATCCTAATTGGACTAGCCAGATAAAACTGTACATGCACTTCGTCTTCTGAATTGCATTTAAGCGTTGTCTTCCGTCCATCAGTTGACACGCCGTGCCGCAACTATGGAGGGATAAAAAGGTTGTCAGAAACACAGGTGCAGGGCCTTCTTTCACTCATCAAGGATGGGTCTTCGAAGCACGATGTTATCTCCCTTCTTGGCCCCTATTGCTTGAGAAATATGCGGGCACTTGCCTTTGAGAATGTAGTAGGTTTCCACATTGGTTTCTCGCTGAATCTCGGGAAATGTTTCAATGTTGGCTTGTCCCTTGGAGAACACCAAATCGCTTGAATCAACCATCTTGAGAAACTCCTTGCTGACCCACTGCCTTGGCACTCCGTGTGCCCATGCTCCGGTATTCGCAATGTCAGCCAACTTCTCAGTTTCAGTTCCTCTGACATCCTCTTCTGTAGCGTCGTTGATCATCGGTTCGCCTTTCACCACGTACGTTACTCTCCACCCGAGCTTCACAAGAAGACGCAGCAATGGAATGTCAAACAGGTTCTCACCAGCGTTGTCTGCAATAAAGAGAAGTTTTCCCTTTCTGGCGACAAGAGTCTGCCACAAATGACGAGAGTCATCCAAATCGAAACCCTCATCCATTACTTGAGTGAATGTTTCCTCTAACTCGGAGAGATTTGCTTCATGACCTGCAGTATTGAAGTCAATCACGTTTCCTGCGATGGATGCAGCGAGTGCCGCTCTCAGTCTTTCGTAGCCAGTAAATCCAAGTACAATTTCCTCTACTGCAGGCATAGCCTTCTTGGCTGCTTCAATGCTTTGAGCTTTCAACTCGCGGTAAGGATCTTTCACACCACTGATTTCGTAGATCTCTCGATAGAGTTCGATAGATAGAGTTGCAGGATCTATCTTCATCTGGAAGCCAGTTGCCAACCGAGAATACGCCAATGCGAATAGCCTGAAACGCTCTTCTTCATTGTCTGTCAGTAGTGGAATCAGCGTGCCCAAGCTGTGAATTATGCATGCTGAACATTCTGGGACAAGCGGAACCTCAATTCTGTGTGTCATGAACTGCTACTTCCTCTGTATTGCTGGCATGCTTCTTAATCATGAGATAGGCATCTTCTCCATCTCTGTAATATCCTTTCAAGACCCGCTTTATCTCATATCCAAGCTTCTCGTAGATTCCGGTGGCTGCCTCATTGGCCTTTCTAACTTCAAGGAAGAATTCAGCGGCACCATATGATGCCATGCCTTCCATGCCGGCTTCAATCAGCTTGGTTCCCACGCCATGATGTCTACATTCATCTGCAACAGCTATTGAAACGATATGTCCTTTCTTGACTGGAAATCGTCCGAAGCTCGAGATTCCTCTCTCGATTCTGCACATTATGTATCCGACAATACAATCGTCCACGATGGCAACGAGGAATCCCTTTGGTGCGTGGTAATGAAGGCCCAGAAAGAATTGGTCAGGGTAATTCTCAGGAAGACTCGTGCGATTGATGGCAATAACTGCCTTCATATCTGAGGGCTCAAACTGCCGAATGCACGCCGGTTGAAATCCTCCCTCGGTCATGATTACAATCACGTTTGTCAGTTATGGTATTGGTCACTGACATTCAGTCTTCTTTTATCACTTATGCAGCAGACGATTCATGGCACTAGATGCAAATGCCTTATTTAGCATCTGCATACAGTTTGATATCATGAGTGTCATTCTCATTGGAGGCTCGCCTGGTACAGGGAAGACAAAAGTTGCCTCCATTCTCGGAGCAAAGCTTAGCGTTGAGGTCATCTCACTGACCACCCTAGCCGACAAGGCAGGGTGCGTGTCAATGAAAGATAAAGTCCGGGACACTGGCATCATTAACGAGGATTGCCTTGTTGATGCAATAATCAAGGAAGTGGAAGAGAAGCGGAAGAGGGTTGTAGTCGAGGGCCACTACATCGACCTTGTTCCCAGCGGCTCCGTTGAGATTGTCTTCATCCTTCGAGCACACCCTGCTGTTCTTCGCGAACGTCTAATAAAACGCAGATACACCGAATCGAAGGTCAATGAGAATGTCGAGGCCGAGGTAATCGGTGTTTGCCAACTAGATGCTCTAGATTCATTTGGTGAAGCAAAGGTCATCGAGATAGATACTAGTCATAAACGCCCCTCAGATTCCGTTGACACAATCCTCGAACTGATGAAGAATCCCGTTCAAGGGAACAGAATAGACTGGATGCATCAACTGGAGCAGGAAGGGCGACTAGATGATTTCCTAAGAAATTAGACGCCGTGAGTTACTCTTTCTCGCGCATCGCGATGGAGAACAAAGAAATAACGGCAATTATGAACATGGTGACAGGCACACCAGTCGCCAAGACTTGCCCCTCCATATTCGGGTCAGCTGCTATTGCGAAGCTCACCAAGAAGTATACCATTGCTCCAGCCATAACCATCATCATTGCTGGGATAATCGATATGTAGGGTGCTCGTGGGTAATTGTAAGCCAGCAATCCTGATATGATCAGTATGATGCCTGCTACGACCGGGAACAGAAAGAACGGATTTCCTAAAATCACATAGGCTTCAAGGTAAGTGTCAAAGCCTACTTCAGGAGGGTGCACCATAACAGCCACGAACTCAGTCCATATCGCGAGCAATCCCGAAATTACGAGGATTGCCGCTGGCCACCTGTAATGTAGCACACCAAGCTCCCGCTTCCGAAGCTGCTTCTTCAGCTTTCGAGCTTTCTTAATCCTCTCTTCCTCTTTCTTCTTCTCAACCTCTTTTTCTTTTCGGGTTAGCACATCCTCCATATCCTCTTCCGACTCTTCGAAGACCGCATCTACAATCTCTTCAGCCATGTCTTCGGGGTCATTCGAGTTTTGACCAGGATGATTGCTTTCAGTCATAGCGCTTCTC
>JABCTJ010000259.1 GCA_018238375.1 Candidatus Thorarchaeota archaeon | reverse complement strand
TCCCACTTTGGTCGTATCAATCATTGTCTTCGCATTCGTCGGTCTAGGAATCATCATGATAGTTCGACAGCTGGTTCAAGATAATCCCCAATCGAACCATCGTGTGTATCAATGGGCGGTGTTGTTTGCAGGTGCTGTCCTCGTAGTGATGGGCTTGGCTGCCGCTCTGTACCCCCTATCTCCTCTGTCGAGGCTTGTCTATTGGCGCTATCCTCCCGACATAGGAATTGTGAGAGGCGCCTCGGCGGTCTTCATTGGCTCCCTAATCGTGATGATGGGATATCGAGGCCTTCGGAATGAAACAACAATCACTGTTTCCACGAACTCGCTGGTCCTCCTTGGTTCGGGAGCAGTGCTTCTTATCATGACACTGTCACGCGGTGTCTTCTATGGATGGTATCTTCTCTGGTCCTTGCCGATGTTCTTCTTATTGAGGAACAAGAAGCTCGCCATCTTGACGCTGCTTTGTCTTCTACTGATTTATCCCAGCTATACGCATGATAATTTTGCCTCGCTGGGCTTCGAGGAAAACAGGCTGTGGCAAGATGAGTTCACATCCATGGACGGATGGGTACCATATGTCAACGTATCTGGAACCGGACTACAGCCCAACTTGGTGGAAGCTGGAGTCAGCTCCAATGGGGGCCTAGGAGAGTTCTGGTTCAACACTAGTGATGTATCAAACGCGTCGCAACTAGAGAATGTAACTATCTCCTATACGAAATCGGTCCAAATCGATTTCAGTCTTGATATTGAATTCGTGACAAGGATGACTTCCAGCTGGGATCCCACCTTTGGACGATACGCAGATGTTTCCCTGATGTACGAGGGTCACGATGAATATGGCCATTACATCAACGGCACAATCATACCTGTGATTAGTCTGATGACCAATCTAACTTTCGTCCTGTGGCGGTATTCCTTCTCGATTGCGAAAGTCCCTGTGGACGCGGGAACTATTGACAACCTCACACTTATCGTATATCCTGTGCAAGCGGGGTACGCGTTTTATGGGGTCGACTTCTTCTACACAACCTACTATGGGCTTTTGAACCCCTCATTTTTCCTGTTCATGCCCATCCATATGGCCTTGGCACTTACTGCATACACTGTCCTATGCATTGAGCTTAAGAAAATGGACCAATACGTCACAAGGAAGAAGGAGTTAGATCCAGAGTCCACGAACTAACACTCGGGTGAAGTGTTCGCATTCCCTAGTTGCCCAGTTACTAAGAACCTCTAGTCGTCTGATGTCCTCCAGCAACATTTAAAGCAGCACTCAAACTGCTGCGTAGCAGGTGTGAGAAGGATGGATCGAGTTCTTGTGACAGGCGGCGCTGGTTTCATTGGAAGCCACTTAGTCGACCGATTGATTCAGGACAACGAGGTTGTTGTCCTTGATGATTTGTCAGCTGGTCTTGAGGAGAATATGCAACAACACCAAGGAAATGAGCGATTTAGATTCATCAAAGGGTCAATAACTAGGGAAAAGGACCTCCGCGTAGCTTTGGATGGCATCACTACAGTGTTCCATTTCGCTGCCCAGCCAGATGTTCGCCTTAGCGCGGAACGCCCAATATGGGACTTCGAGATTAACGTTAGAGGAAGCTTGGAGCTCCTTGAAGCAATGCGAAAGAACGATGTGCAGCGGATGGTATTTGCCTCATCCGGTGGGACTGTCTATGGAGAAACAGATGTCTTTCCAACCCCCGAGGTCACGGCCTTCCGTCCAATAAGCAACTATGGCGCTGCGAAGGGTGCATTTGAGATGTACCTGAACTCATACGCCGAGCTATACGGGATTGACTCAGTTAGTATGAGGTTCGCAAACGTAATCGGGCCGCGATCTACTCATGGAGTAATGCATGACTTCTACTTGAAGCTAAAGAGGAATCCAAAACATCTCGAGGTTCTTGGGGACGGAACACAGGATAAGGCATACATATACATTTCAGACACAGTCGAGGCTGCGTTGGTTCTTGCTGAGAATATTGGAAAGGGTCACTTCCCAGTGAATGTGAGTTCCGGGGAGCGACTGACCGTTACTCGTATCGCTGAGCTTGTCTGCCAAGAACTTGGCGTACCCGACGCACAAATAGTCTATGCCGGTGGCAAGCGTGGATGGATTGGAGACGTCGTCAGGACCGATATTAGCATTACCAAGCTAGCATCATTTGGATGGGCGCCTCGTGTCCCGCTCGAAAAAGGAGTCAAACTCTACCTGCGTTGGCTAATCAAGAAGTTCGGCTCTGTGAAGTAGCAGCGCTGTCGAAAAGGAATTTCATCGAAAAGGCAGCTCCTACAGACTGTTCTGGTGTTCAAATTTCTCTCCAATCCACTTATATCATAACTGTGGCGATTCGATTTCCCAGTTATCAGATGGTTGCTACTTTGAAACCGCCGAATTCCCCGAAGCGCATTGCCGTTTTTGTTGAGCATTTTCCTCCATATCTTGGCTCAGACAGGTCCATCTTTGAGTTGTCCAAGAGAGCAGCCGCAAGAGGTGTGAAGATACATTTCGTGGTTACACAACCACTTCGGTATCTCTATGGTCAGCGTCCGAAAACTTGGAAGTACAAGGAAAACTGGAAGGGTCCACCTCCAAATGTGCACAGCAATATTAGCGCGAGATATTTACTTCTTGAGAAGTGGATGGAAGCGATATGGCGTCGTTATCCACCCTTGGCCTTTCTAATCACACTAATACTCTTTACTGCATCATCTCTAAAGGAAATACTCCGCTTCAGACCTGATATGGTCGTTTGTGCGCACGCATCTCCTATCCTTGGTGTAGTTGCGTATCTCTCTGCAAAGCTCTCCTTCAAGCCAATACTGATGGCTGTTCCTGACTGGATGTCTGCCTATGCAGCTGGTCTCATGCAGGAGAGCATGGCCAGTCTTGGTCCCTCTCTGCTGCAGATGGTCGAGCTTAGGCTCTACAAGTTGGCTAATCGAATCTTCACTGCAACAGAATTCTTGAAGAAGCTCTTGACTGATTATGGGGTTCGACCGGAAATTATCACCGTGATTCCAAACGGTGTAGACCCCGAGCAGTTCTCTCCTTCAATCGACTGTTCGGATATCGTTCAGAAGTATCGGCTCAAGAATCGTTGTGTCGTCCTGTTCTCAGGTCATCTGGAGGAGTGGGCGGGATTGTCACTCATCTACGACTTGGCGAAACGGCTTGACAGTGATGCTCCTCAGGCGCACATTCTTCTCGTTGGATCTGGGAGAACGGTGGGACTGCTCCTTCAGAAGCTCGTTACCAGTGGCTTAAGCCACATGGTGACACATGCTGGATTCCATCCGTTCAAGGAGATGCCCAAGTTCATTGCTGCTTCAGATGTTGCGCTATGCCTTTTTCCTAACACTCTTGCATCCCACGCAGCATCCCCATTGAAGATATTCGAGTACATGGGGTCTGGAAGAGCTATAGTTGCTA
>JABCTJ010000189.1 GCA_018238375.1 Candidatus Thorarchaeota archaeon | reverse complement strand
AAATAGTGCTTCAGTTACACGTAGGCTTAAATTAGAATTCAGTGGAAGTGGAGGTGAGTTGTACCATGAAAGGCGAATAAAGGAGACACGAATGATGACCACTCAAACTCGACCGACCTCAACCCTCCAGAAGAATGCGGAAGTTCTTCACACGCTTTACGGACTGCTTGATAGCGATCGCGAGCCTACCGACTCGGACGCCATGAGCCTACGCTACCTTTACGCGAGTTCGTAGATGCATTACGATCCTCATTTTACATGAGGTCTACATTCGCTGTCTCCTGTGCACTCCCGGCAAAAGAGATAGAGAAACCGTGGGGGCGGAATGCTCAATTCCCGCCCTCACACCTTTCCAACAATTTTCCTGTCATTGACGCATTCTGCCGTTAGAGTTATATCCCTCCCCCGCGCATTGCCGGTAGTTTACAGTTTCAGGCGGGAAAAAAACTCACAATAAAATTCACTAGAACACGTGTTCCAAGAGAGGTGGCAAGATGTGCCGCCGACTGGGCGTACGCCCGTGATTCATTTAGTACAATTCTCAAGCGTTATTTAGGTGAGTTGATTGCCTGCTGTGGACCAGGAGTGTGACAAACGATGAATAAGTATCCAAGCAAAGATCCCGTTCTGGTAACATGTGGCCTTCCGTATGCCAGCGGGGAGATGCACATAGGGCATCTTCGCACCTATGTTCCTGCTGACGTGTTTGTTAGACTTCTGAAGAAAATGCAGACCGAGGTTGTTTTCATCTGCGGATCTGACACGCACGGAACTCCGGTGGTCACAACAGCTGAGAAACTGGGAGTTACGCCAAAGGAGGTCTACGAGAAGTATCACAAGCACTACCTAGAAACCTTCCCCCGCTTGGGAATAGGGTTCGACACCAACTCCACGACCAACGACCCGGAGAACCGCCATAGGACCCGCCAACTGGTGTCAACTCTCCAGGAGAATGGCCATATCTACGCCAAGGACTTGGAGTCCCCCTTCTGCGACCAGTGCGGCAGGTCTCTGCCGGACCGATTCGTAAGGGGTAAGTGCCCACACTGTGGTGCTGATGCCAGAGGCGATGAGTGCGATCAAGGCTGTGGTCGTTACTTGGAGCCTGGAGAAATACTCAATCCGCGTTGTGCTATCTGTGATTCTCCCACTCGACCCGTGACACGTGAACACTACTACTTCAAGTTGAGTGCGTTTGAGGACTTCCTGAAAGACTTCCTCACTAACATGGATGGAACCAAGAACGCTCGGAACTACGCTCTGGGCTGGGTAAAAGAAGGTCTCAGGGACTGGTGCATAACACGTGACTTGAACTGGGGTTTCAAATTTCCTGGTGATGAGAATTTAACTCTCTACGTTTGGGTGGATGCGCCAATCGGTTACATGTCCGGCACTGAGATTTGGTCTAAGAAGATTGGTAAACCCAAGGAATGGGAGAAATACTGGAAGCCAGGAAACGGTCGCCTTGTCCACTACATCGGTCAGGATATCGTATACCATCACTGCATATTCTGGCCTGCAATGTTAAAGGGCAGCGGTTACAACTTGCCTGATGCAGTAGTGGCGTCTGGAATGCTCAAGATAGAAGGTCACAACTTCAGCAGGGGTAGGGGCTATGTCGTCTGGATAAAAGAGGACTATCTAGACAAAGGACTTGATCCGGACTATCTCCGATACTTTATGGTGTCAGGCACTTCACAAACAAAGGATTTGGACTTCTCTTGGCAAAGCTTGGCAGACAAGGTGAATAACGAGCTAGTGGCGACCTTTGGCAATTTCATCTACAGGGGTCTTCACTTCACCAAGAAGCACTTTGGTGAGGTCCCGAAAGGAGAGCTCGACCCGAACCTAAGGAAGGAGATAGAAAAGACAATTGAAACTATCATCTCTGCCACAAATGAGTACGAGCTCAAGAAGGTGAGTGATGCGATTTTGCGTCTCGCATCAGTTGGTAATGAGTACTTCCAAGCGAATGCGCCTTGGAAGCTAGTGAAGGCAGACAAAGACAAGGCCGGCGTGGTTCTCTACAATGCTATCGCCCTAACAAAAGCCCTCGCAGTTTTCATTGAACCAATCATGCCGACTGTGGCTGAGAGGATATGGAGCCAGTTGGGGCTTGAAGGCTCAAAGGTCCATGAAGTACCGCTTGAGGAGGCACTAAAGCTTCCGAAGGTTGGTGCCAAGCTGGGCAAGCCGATTCCAGTTATCTCAAAGATAGATGACAAAGTGTTGGCTGACCTCAAAGAATCAATTTCAAAAAGAGTAAAGGCTGCTGAAGCGGCTGAAAGAGGTGAAACGGAAGTGGAAGAGGAACTAGTATCATTTGATGATTTCAAACGAATGGACATACGCGCGGGGAAAATACTGGAAGCAACCAAGGTTCCCAAGACAAAGAAGCTGCTAAAGCTCGAAGTTGATTTTGGGTCTGAGGTCAGGGTCATTATCACAGGGCTAGCGGATCAATACAAGCCTGAAGATCTCAAGGGTCTAACTGCGTTGTTCCTAACGAATCTCGAGCCGAAGAAAATTGGCGGCATCGAGAGCAAGGGAATGATCCTTGCGGTAGAGAAAGCTGACGAACCAGGTAGGTGGATTCCTGTGACAATCGAAGGCGTACCTCCTGGTAGTAAGGCGGCCTGAATCATCAAGTTATGGACACAAGAAGCACTTGGCAATTACAGGCCTGATGTCAGGAAGGCACTATTACAGTATCATGGAACCACAGCAAATGGCGAATGGCAAGAGGGGTAGGAAGACCCTCTGCCACTATCTATTCATCGTCACTCCGTCGATTATACACTACACGTTCTTCCCTGTCTTAAGGCTGCCAACAGCATCTTGTACTCAAGCTTCAGCTGCATTCATTTTCTACCACATCAATTGGCAGCGAGATGATTGCCCGGGTTCCCTTTCCTTTCTTGCTTTGAAGAGATATATCGCCGCCATGATCTTCCATGATTCTTCGAGAAACTGCAAGCCCCAATCCAGTCCCCTTCTTCTTGGTCGTGAAGAACGGATTGAATATTTTTTCAGCGATTTCTGCCGATATGCCTACACCACTATCAGTGAATGAAACCTTAACATATCCATTCTCACGCCAAGATGAAATGACAAGCTTGCCGCCATTGGGCATGGCTTCGGCGGCGTTCTTCAAGAGATTGATTAGCACCTGTTTGACCTTCTCTGGATCGAAGGATATGATAGGCAGATCACCATCCAATGACTGTTCATGGTTGATTTCCCTATTCCGCAAGTCGTTCTCCATGAGTGTCATTGCATTCTTGATTGTCGAATTTATGTCCAATAGCTCTCTTTTGAGCCTAGATGGGCGTGTGAAGTCAGTAACATTCATCAGCATCGATTCCAAGCGTTTAATTTCCCTCTGTATGACCTCCAAATTCACACGGTTGGAATCATCATCGGAAAGGGACTCTTCTATCAGGCCAGCCAGTCCACCAATGACCATTAAGGGATTTCTGATTTCATGTGAGAGATAAGCTGCAGCTTCTCCTATAGCCGCAAAACGCTCTGACCGGATAAGCTTGTCTTGCATGTCAACAAGATTCTGTATGCTCACCTTGACTCTATCCCTTTCTAATCGCACTTCAGCTTCAGAACGCTTCAAATCGGTGATGTCCCGAGCTGCGGCAAAGGCGGCTATCACTCCTCCTGTCTGGTCCCTGTAGAGGGAAGCGTTGTAGGCAACAGTAGTTTCAGTCCCGTCCTTGGCCTTCATGACCAGCTCGTAGTCGCGGACCTCTCCCTTCTTGAAGACCATCATGGCGCCCTTGCGTGCCTTCTCCGGGTCTGTGAAGTAGTCAGCAAATGGAGTTCCTATCAGTTCCTCTCGGCTTCTGCCAGTGGCTTGGACCGTTGCATTGTTCACGTCCAGGATTATTCCCTTCTGATTGAAAGTCACCAAAGGATCAAGGCTAGTCTCAATCAGTCCTCGATTGTATCGTTGAAGGTTTTGTATCTCCAGCTCAGCCCGTTTATGTTGCGCATCAAGCTCTGAGCCTGCATAAGTAAGGTCCTCAGTGGTTGATTTCAGCATATGTTCGAGTGCGATTCGATTGCGATCGGATTCCCAGTAGACGTCGTTGACTGTCTTGACAAAAGCTTGCCACTCTTTGGGGATGGAGTCCAATCCGCCGAAATGCCGTTTCAACTGGCGTTTCAGCAAATCGTGCATCCGTTTTATTTGCCATTTCTCCGCCAACGTTAAAGCGTCCATCAATGCTCAGTGGTTCGTCATAGCCGGCATGTACTGAATTCCCTCTTGGGGATAGAAAGGGGTGAAATTCCTCAAGCGGAATCCCTTATGCCTTATACTATCAATCCAATGTCTGCTACATAAAATAGTCTTGCTGTTGTGAATAGACTACCTACCATTCTAACCTGCATGTTGAATACACCACAGTCTTTGAGAGGCGTTGTCACGGTTTTTGTGTATCCAGCCTCTCTTCTACTTCCCCATTTCTCTCTCCCTTCAGTGAATCAAAGATACAAGAAACGGGTCCTTACTGGGTTCCATGCCCGGTGTCAGGGTAATCCCTACCGAGTTCTCATCAGAGGGGTATCTTCCAAGAGGGGATTTCGTCGGGCCTCAATGAGATGGACCATTTCCGGACATGAGTAAGTTTCATGTCTTGCCTTCTTATCACCAACTTCCTGAGTTCTTCTTCTTCCCCCTATAGATAGCCACTGCTAACACCGGGATACCAACTGCAATTGGGACAAGGATTAGGAACAGGTTTGTTGGAGTGACTGGATTCTCATCCCCAGCTATCGCTGGAATGATGTAGGTGGTGAGCAAGTCAAAGTGCGGGTGAGCTTCATCCATCGGAATCGCAGACGTGAATGCAACAACAAGATCGTATTCGGGTACAACGAATATGAACTGGCCATAGAGTCCTGCAGCATAATATGCGCCAATGGATGGCATTACCCACCATTGATAGCCATAACCCGTGTCCTCGTTCAACCTTGTCAGAGAGCTGGTTGACACATTGACCCAGTTGGCGGAAACCACTTGTTGTCCGTCCCAGGTGCCGTTGTTCAGGAACAGATACCCACACTTCGCCATGTCGCGTGTGGTCAACATTAGATCAAAACCTCCCTTATAGTAACCCGCCTGGTCGCGAGACCATATGACCTGTGAGATTCCCAATGGATCAAACAGGTTCTCCTGGGCGAATTGCAATGTTGTCATGTTTGTCGTCATGTGTATGATGCCAGATAACAGGTGAGAGGCTCCAGTGTTGTAGTGCCAGACATCTCCCGGTTCTGCGACCATTGGTAGACCAAGCGCGTACTCAACGCCGTCCCCGAAATTGATGTGGTATATCCCGTTGTCGGGTGATGAGAATGGAGCTGACGACTCATCCCAGAACATGCCGGCTCGCATCATCAGGAGATGTTCGAGAGTGATACGTTCTTTCTGATCATCCAAATTGTCGACTGTATATTGGGGGAAGAAGGACAGCATAGTCTGTGAAACATTGTCGATGTAAGCCTTGTCAAGCGCGATTCCAATGAGCGCTGAAGTGAAGCTCTTCGTGACGGAATAGAGAAGGTGAGTTCTATTCTCATCGTAGATAGGACTTGGATACTCCTCAAGAACGATGTACCCATTGCGAACTATCACAACAGAACGGATATTGACACCATTGTCTTCGATGTAGCCCATCATCTCCTCAAGATTCGAGGAATCCATGCCCTGTTCTTCAGGCAGTGAGTGATTCCAGCCCTCAGTGGGCCAATAATCTCGCGTAGCATCTTGACTGGGCATAAGGCCAAGAGAACGGACTTGAATGGTTCCGAGAGCGGGTGCAGTAAGAATAAGGATGAAGACGAATAGTACGGAACTTCTCTCTGCAGACAGCATGGTGTTCCATAGTAACATCTCATTAGTAGAAAAGCATCATTCTTAGCGCAAGCTTACCTAATCTGTCCATTGCGAACTTCAACTGGTCCCATATTCACCCAATCTTCTCTCATTTCATCGAATCAAAGATATAAGAAACGGGTCCATACCGGATTCCATGCCTGACATCAGGGTAATCCCAACTGAGTTCTCATCGGAGGGAGAGATTCTCAGGGGGAACTATGTTATTCCTCAGGGAGATGGACCGTTTCCAGCTATATGCAAGTTCCATGGCTTGCCTGGGTCCCCGAACCAAGTGAGCGGAATTTCGACAAGGCTTGCCGAAGCAGGATTCTTGGTACTCACCTTTGACTTCCGAGGCTTCCGGAGGAGTGAAGGAATCTTCAGTCTGGCGGGAGAGGTGACTGACGCCAAGAGCGCTACAACACACCTCATCAATTCCAAATTGGTAGCCCCTGGCTGGGTGGGCGTCTACGGGGCAAGCTATGGCGGTGCTGTGGCTGTATGTGCAGCAGCTCACGATAGTCGTATCAGCGCTGTGTGCCTAAGAGCCCCGGTCTATGACACTCACGCCTTCGCCCTCTCACCGCTTATCCGCCCTGAAGTCAACAGAATTCTCAAGGAAACGCCAGATGAGATGCATGGACTTGTTGACCCTCTGTTGCGGAAACGCATCCTGGATCGCATGGTGGATGACGGGCGTAGATTCAATCCCATGAACGAAGTTTCCAAGATATCGCCACGTCCTTTGCTCGTTGTAACTGGAGCTGCTGACGTAAGAATTGATGTCGATGGTGTTCGCGGGCTGTACGAGTTGGCAGGAGAACCAAAGGAATTAGTTATAGTCGAAGGTGCAGACCACGTGCTATCAGACCCGCGGGCTTACGAGGACACCGTGAATTCAGTCGTTACTTGGTTCCAAGACACATGCCCAACCAATGAAAAGATTGACAGTAATTAGCCTGAGCTTTCTGTGTCAAAGGTTTCATTGCAATGGTGACACTTCGCCTTGCCGTAGAAAATCTCCGCGCGTTCATAGCGGCTGTCACGCCCACAGCGCGGACAGGTGAGCCGCCAGGACGACATGAGGTCTGGCTTTTTCTGCGTTTCAATAGGAATATCCACTTTAAAGCCATGATTGCAGTAGAAGCATTTTATCGTCCCATCGCGTTTCACAGCAGATGCCTTGTACACATAAACTGATTCACAGTATGGGCACTTCTCACGGTACGTCGCCATCGACTGCCCACGTGTCCATGAGGAATCGCTCTCTCCTTGCATCGATGCCACTGCTTTCCCTAGGTACCCATTGACGAGTGAATGAATTACGAATAGCAATGGAATCGCGACAATGGAGAAAATGGGCGTTAAAGATCCGACCATGTATTCAAGAATTAGGAATGGAATGTTTGCGAGTCCCAAAGCAATCATGAGCACTAGTCCATGAACAAGAAGATTGGACCATTTGGTCGGTGTCTGAATATCCCAAAAGTATCC
Organism: Candidatus Thorarchaeota archaeon; assembly: GCA_018238375.1. GTDB lineage: Archaea > Asgardarchaeota > Thorarchaeia > Thorarchaeales > Thorarchaeaceae > WTCK01. The sequence continues at coordinate 3,615 of JABCTJ010000189.1, read as the reverse complement.
TGAGAGGAAGCTATTCGCATAGCCTACTCCCAGGACAAGGATTAGAAATCCCAGCAGAAGTCCTAGAATCGAGCCAATGACTACCAAAATCACCAGCAGGAATGCCCAGATGATGACGAGGCCGGCAATCAGGAGAGAGTAGGCAACCCCATGAAGGAAATACTTCGCAATAAGAGTGGGCATGTGAATTCCACTCTGTTCCTCGGATTCAGCCGCCTGCAACGACAAATTCTCTTCCTCCGCCTGACTGCCTGTCTTGGGCATTTGTATTCTGAAACTATAAATCTCTTGCGTGGTATGAATCGGCAGCTAAGGAAATGGACTGATATGCCCACTGAGATTGTCTTCCTGAGGCATGCAGAAACAGTAGTTAGCCCGAATTCGCCAGCAAGCGAATGGCTTCTCGCCCCCTCCGGTCAAAGTGAATCCTACGAGCTGGCAGCCTCAGGCATACTTGGCGAGATTGATGCGATAGTGTCATCAGATGAAATGAAGGCAATCGAAACTGCTGAGCCTTTTGCTAGAATGTTTGGACTGGAAATAGAGAGCAACCACGATTTCAGAGAACTCAACCGAAACGCCGGTCCTTTCCTGACCCGCGAGGAGTACTTCTCCTGCGTGCAAGAGGTCTTGAGAAGTTCATCCGCGCGGCCTAACGGTTGGGAGTGTGCCGCAGACGCCCTCGCCCGCACGAAGAAGGGCGTGCAGCAGGCAATGTCACAACATAGTTCAGAGCGGGTTCTTGTGGTTTCACACGGCCTTGTGCTGACACTCTATTTCGCAGACCTTCAGGATGCAATGCATGAAGCCTTTGATAGATGGAATTTGCTCCCCTTCTGCGGATGGGGTGTGGTATCCAACAATCGAGTGTTGAGAGATATCGCACAGAGCGTCTACTGATTACCTTCGCCACTTGGGCCAAATATCGCGCCACAATTATGACATCTTATGGATCCAGCGGACATGTCCTCGTCACTATAGTTCCCCTGTTGGCCACAAGATGGACACACGAGCTGCGGCTTGGTGGATTCGATGATGGTGTATTGAACTGTAGGCAGAGAAGAAGATTTCCGACTGGGGGGTTGAGTTGGAATCTTTGGGGCAAATAGCTGCGCACAATTGAAACATTTAACGGTGCCACTTGGCCCAATCACGGAGTATTTGTACATGTAGACCGCTTCGCAGTGGGTACATTGACCGCGGAAAGTTGTTCGCTCTGGGAATCTTGTGGGGGCGGCACGTGTTGTGAGCTCATCGTCCGGAAATACTTCCGCAACACGCTTGCAGATGTATCCATCAATTAACGAATAGATGAGAAAGCTGGCAATGGTATACATAACGTAAGTGAAGAGATCTGCGGACCACATCATCCCACTGATTATCATAGAGGGTATTCCAGCAATGGCTATAGCAATGAAGAGAAGAAACCCGTGCCCCAATAGGCTAAGCCAATTCTGTTTCACCTGAATCTTCCAGATGTATTGCGAAATCTGTGCGTTGAGCCAACCAACCGCTAGGAATAGAATTGCGAAAGATGCAACAAGGCCAATGATAGAGCCTAAGACCACCATGATTATCATCAGAAATGCCCACACTACCACAGGCACTAACATCAGCAGCGAATAAGCGGTCCCGTGAACAAAGTACTTCGCCACCATCTTCCCAGTGGAATCCTCCTCCACATTGCTGTACGCATAATCATCCGCCATCAACTTCTGTTTCCTCCCACTCAATACCTGATTATCAATTGAAGATTAGTGCTTTAAGCATTTTGAGGATGCAAGGAAAGATTCGCTACTCTTTCTTGATTGCGAGAATCCAGAGATGGTATTCTTCAGGGTTTCTGTTGTCATCAACCGTGAGGATGGTTGTATATGTAGACTGCTCAACAGTGGGATCATTGGCCGCGGAAAGTTGTTTGATCCAGGACAATTGTGGAGCCTGTACGTGTTGTCAACTCGTCGTCCGTAAATACATCAGCAACATGCTTGCAGATGTATCCAATAACTAACGAATAGATGAGGACGTTGACAATGAGAAACTTGATGTAAGTCCAGAGAGCTGCGCGCATCATCATCGGACTGATTATCATGAATGGTATTCCAGCAATGGCTATGAAAATGAAGAGTAGAAACCCGTGCCCCAACAGACTAGTCCACTTCTGTTTCACCTGAATCCTCCAGATGTGTTGCGAAACCTGTGCGTTGAACCAACCAACCTCTATGAACAGAATCGCGATATATGCAGTAACCACCCCAATGATAGTAAGAGCACCCATTTGGACACGGGGAATCGTGATTACTATCATTAGCGTCACGAATAGCCATGCTACACAAAGTACCACTCCTAGAAAAATAAGGGATGCTCCATGCATGAAGTACTTCGCCACTATCATCCCAGTGGAGTCCTCCTCAGTGTCACCGGACGCGGAATCGTCAGCCATCAGCTTCATTTTCCTCCCACTCAATTCCCGCTTATCCATCGAAGGCCAATGTCTTAAGCATTTTGAAAATGCAATGAACGCTTCGCATCGTTACTCTTTCCTGGTTGCCAGTATCCAGAGATGGTGTTCTCCAGGGTCTCTATTGTCATCAACCGTGAGGATGGTTTCGAATCCAGACTCTGTTATTATCCGCAGGTTTTCATTGATGAAGAATGAGCTCCACGCCATCTCCGCTCCCACGAATTCCTGCACATCAACAGGGGTATCTGATGTCCCCATCGAAACAAGGATGACGCCATCTTTCTTTAGCCATTTGTGCATCTTCCGGAAGATGGCACTATGCATGTTTCTTGGAATGTGAAAGATTGTGTAGAGGGACATGATTGCATCGAACTTCTCGTCGAATGTGCATTGCATGAAGTCGCTGTGAATGAAACGAGCTTCGGGGACGAGATTCATCGCTATCTTGATGTGTTTCTCAGAAATGTCAATCCCTGTGACTGAGAACCCCTCATCAACGAGATGCCTATCGAAAGGCACGCCCGGTCCTGAGCCAAGGTCAAGAATTGCTCCACCACTCGGAATTCTCTGCAGGAACTCCTTCAGCAACCATTTCTCAAGGTCATCAATTACAAGGTCTTTTCTGTAGTGCTCAAAGTATTCTCCCTCTTCGTACCCCTTTCTCACGAGTTCCTTCATCTCGTCAGGGTCCATACCTTTCTTCAACCTTGGGAATCTCCCTTTCCTTGGCAAACAATCCTAGGTGCTTTGTGTCTTCTTCTCAAGTTGACGAAGCATCAGCTTGAGCGTCGGTATCTCATGTTTGGCATGAGGGGTTTCCAGTTGCTCGAACCTAGGAATAAGCCAATCTTCGTACCAATCCAGAAGGTACCCGAGTGCGAGCCACACATCTGAAACCTCTGCAACCTTGGTTCGGTTGTAATAGTAGAGTACCTTTTCTGGAAACCTCTTCCCAGCCCGCCTAGGCCCCTCGTCCCATAATCCAAGCAAGAGTCCATTTACTGTCAGCATCTCATTCCTTACGTAATCCAGCGCGTCAATTGCTGTGATGTGTTCCTCTCGCACGACAAATCCAGCAACGATGTAGACAAAGCTGGGCAGAGCAATCGCTAGGTTGCCAATTTGAAGAACATGGTCACTCATATCGAATG
>JABCTJ010000102.1 GCA_018238375.1 Candidatus Thorarchaeota archaeon | reverse complement strand
GATCCAGAATCCCTTGTCTATCTGGCATCACCTGCAACAGTGGCAGCAAGCGCTCTGAAAGGTGTCATTGCTGATCCAAGGAGTGTGCAGTGATTGGCGAAGAAACCGAAGCGAATCAAAGGACGTGCGTGGGTGTTTGGCAATAATGTTGATACCGACCAAATCATCCAAGGGCGCTATCTAACCTTACTTGATTACACAGAGATGGCGAAACACGCATTCGAGATACCTAGACCTGAGTTCGCTTCTGCAGTGAGAAAGAATGATATTATCATAGCAGGAAAGAACTTTGGTGGAGGATCAACCAGAGAGGAAGCACCTCAAATTCTGGTTAAGAGTGGTGTTGGAGTGGTTGTAGCAGAATCATTTGCACGGCTATTCTATAGAAATGGATTCAATGTGGGCCTACCTCTCATGACTGTGCTAAAAGTTACGTCAGTTGTGCGAGACGGCATGAAGATTACCGTAGACCTCAACGAAGGCACATTGAGAGTCGATGAAACAGGAGAGATCCTTAATGGTGATGCACTCCCTCAGATGATGCTTGACTTGCTCAGAGCAGGAGGCGCAGTGCCTTGGTTTCGACAGCAAAAGTAAGCGGTTGACCACTGGAAAACGATAAAAGGTTACACTGCCCGCTACTTCTTGCGTTACCATATTGGAGGATTCTTGTTGAACGTTATGCTGTTCTTAGTTATCTCGCTAATTGTGCACTCAATACCTCTGCCCTTCTCTACCGAATTGTTCCGGCCCCGTCGATTGCTTAGATGGTTACCATTCAGGCTTGTCTGGGGTACCGTCGCGTGGGTATTCATCTGCCTAATCATGGGCATGACACTTCCCTGGGCGTATCTCACACTGGCAACAAGCTTTGGTTTGGTGCTTATTCTTTCAGGAGTGGGCCTTAGCACGATGGGATTCCATCGGATTCGCCCCACCCAAGAGGCCAGTATGGGTTTGATATGCATTGGCGTTATCGTTCTAATCACAATGCCCGTGTATTCGGGAGTTGTCGCGTGGACCTCGGATGTGGCGAACGCACAACTATTCGATGAAATGATTGTAGAAACTGATCAACCACTCTTCAATTCAACTATACCTGATAACCAAGTGCGGCTTGTAACCCAGGAGTACGCTCTCTATGTGGCACAACAGCACATTGCACCACTCGGTTCTGAATGGGTACCCGCGGCAGCTCATATAACGACTCGAAACGGGCGGCTGGTTTGGGTTGTCGTCGTGGTTTCTACTAACACGTTGGCTGCGAATTACATCAGAGCTCTTGTTGTGGTGGATGCTAACGATCCACAGGGGATAGAACCTGAGATAATAGAGGACATTAACCTTCCATTGGGAGAGGGTCTGTTCTGGGACAAGAATATCCAGTTTAGCAATTACCTCAACGATATGACCTCAGCGTTTCAGTATGCGTACCCAACTTGGGATCCGCTGGGCGTCCTCGCTTATGTCCAAACCCGCACTCCAATAGACTTTGGCTTTGTCGAGAGAGCAAGTGGTCCAATCGTCTATTTCGAGAATGGCACTACCATTGCGTATGCGACTATTGAGGAAACGCCGGATTGGATCACTCAAGCCTACTCTGAGGAGTGGCTGGAGAGACAAGTGTCCAGGTGGGGCGGATATCGCAGAGAAGAGGGCTTTGATTTATTCGCAGGAGGTTTCCTTTGGTCCATTCCTCCCTCAAGCGATCGACTTGAGATGACAGAAGACACTCGATACATAATCAACCCTGACAGCAATAGAGTTGAGGCATTAGTTGCGGTTCACCCAGTTACAAGCTCAAGAACGCTTGCTGGTATCTTCAGAGCTACACGTACGACTGTGTACTACCATGATCTTAGTTCCTATAGTTACGTGAGCGGAGATGCTGCAGCTGAGAATGTGGTCGGTCAACTGACTCCCCCTGCATCAGGGTTCTACTTTGCCTCGATGCCGCTTCTCTACCCCGTTGAGATTAGTCCATTTCAGACCGCATGGACATGGTATGCTCCGATTTTCTGGGTGAAAGGCTACTGGGATGATGATGACTGGTACGTTTTCACAGATATGAACCTGCATGCCCTTGCCCTCGTCGATGCATCAAATATCAATAGATACTACATCCAAGAAACCGGCGGTGCAATCTGGGGAGAAGACCTCGTTCGCGCAACACGAGAGGGCTATGTCTCTCTATTCGGAGCCACTCCCTCAGACATACTTGAATTGACTGCGAATGTCACCAGTACGACAACCTTTGTCAGCGACGGGTACACACACATACTCCTCGGCACTACTAACTCAACCTATCCGTACATTGAGGGTGCAAGAGAATGGATGAACCAGACTGACTGGTATGCTCTTCTCACAATCGAGCCTGGCGACAACTTCACAGCCACAATCCAGATTGCAGGAGAACAATATCGAATCGTGGCATTTGTCAAGAACTAGTCAGGGAGGGGGGATTGTCTCCCCTCTCTAGGGTCTTTGCTGCCATCAGTATGGATAGAAATCAGTAGTCTAGCTGCGACCAGCCATCTTCTCACGCATTGCGCGGTACTTGTCCTTAATTGAAGACCAGATTCGCCCTTTTCTCGATTGGATTGCAGTTGTGTGCATTGGACATCTGTCGCCCAAGGGGCATTGGTCTGAGAAACCGCCGTGATCATGCATGGCATCGACAAGAGCGGTTTCCAACAGTTCTTTCTCAAACGCGTCCATTAGTTCGGAGGTCATGTAGGTCCAATCAACATTCACAAAACGGTCGCCGGCAAGTATCTTTGATACTTCGCGATAGATATCCTCTGCAATATCCGGTGAATCCTTCCCCAGGCCAATCACAACTGAATGACCAGTCGGTGTGGTTTTGGAGAATCGCATCTCAGTGGAACCCATCTTGACTGACTCAAGGCTCAAGCCGGTGCCCATCGTGCTTGGCAGCGTTTCCAGAGCAGAAAGGAAACCGGTCAAAAGCTCTGGATTCTTAAACGCGGCTGTGCAGAAACCTCCGTAGCATTTGGAGTAAATCGGCAATCCAGATTTAGTGTAAACCATCAGATACTCGAGTGCAGGCATTATTGGAACCTCTTTCGTAGAATGTACCAACAAAGTTAACCGCGCGTTTCTTAAGAAATATGTTATACTGGCCTTGATGAAACGCAGCTGACCTGAACTTGCCTCCTAGATGAGTCCAGCCTTCAGTTCCTTGAAGACCTCACGCTGAATGATGAACCTGAGTATCTCCGCGGTGCCGCCGCCAATTGTCATCAACCTTGCATCTCTAAGGAATCGCTCAACTGGATAGTCGGTAGTGTAACCCACGCCACCCAATATCTGCAGCGCATCGTTGGTAATCTCTATCGCGGCCTCAGTTGTGTACAGCTTGGCAATCGCTGCCTCTTTTGTAATCTTCATTCCTTTGTCGTACATCCGGGCTGCTATCAACGTAAGTGCACGCCCTGCCTCAAGCTTCATAGCCATGTTTGCTATCTTGAAACTGACGCCCTCGAACATCCTGATTTGTCGCCCAAACTGCTCTCGCTCAGTTGAATACTTGACAGCAATCTCATATGGAGTTCGACCGTACCCGATAGCCTCGCCTGCGATGGCAGTCCGTTCACTATCAAGTTCATCCATCATGATTTTGAATCCTTGCCCTAGCTCACCGAGGACCATCCCGGGAGGCACACGCACATCCTCCATCTTCAACCACGATACTCTCGCCGACTTCATGCCAAGCAGGTCATGGTCTTGCACGACACTGAAACCGTCGCTCTTCGTGTCAAT
>JABCTJ010000075.1 GCA_018238375.1 Candidatus Thorarchaeota archaeon | reverse complement strand
TTAACGTACGAAGCCTCTGTGTTACAGTAATGCTAGTTCGTCCTACCATAACCTCATCCAACGCTTTCCTCATCAAGAACTCAGTCTGAGCATCGACTGCACTCACCGAATCGTCGAGCAACAGAATCTTTGGATCTTGGATTATCGCACGAGCTATTGCCAGACGTTGTCGCTGGCCGCCACTCAGAGTCATGCCGCGCTCTCCCACCATAGAATCATATCCTTCAGGAAGCTCAATTATGAACTCATCAGCTTGCGCCCTCGTGGCTGCCTCAACGACCTCATCTTTGGTTGCATTTTTCCTTCCGAATGAAATGTTGTTTCGAACGCTCATCCTAAACAGAAAGATGTCTTGCTCAACGGAGCCAACCATATCCCGAACTGTGGTGGTTCTTACGTCTCGAAGATTCACTCCGCCCACGCTAACCTCGCCTTCAGTGGGATCGTACAATCTCAGCAATAGTTTGAGGATTGTGCTTTTACCTCCACCGGGCCCACCAACAAGAGCAACTCTTGACCCACCGGGAATTCGTATGCTGAAATCCCTGAGAGCATAGTGTTCATTGTGACTGTTGTTTGAACTGTACTTGAAACTAACATTGTCGAGGACGATTTCCCCGGCCCAATCGACATCCTGGGTTTCATCCTCTGGTTCAATCATCGGATCTTCCCAGTTCAAGATGTCGACAATTCTTTGTGAATTTACGTGACCACCGCGAAGCATCAGCAACATTCGCGGAAAATGAAAGTTGAGAAACTCTAGGGATACTAGAAGTGTGAGCACCTGCATAAAGGTGCCAATAGTCAAAACACCTGATAGGACTGCAAACCCGCCGTAGAAGAATGCGACAGCGGTCACGCCAACAAGTATCAGAGCTGGTATGTAAAAGGCCGCTAGACGTCCCTCTTGGGCTTGGAGTTTCTCATATTCCTTGCTTGCGTGCTGGAATTTCTGCTCTTCTCGGATTTCTGCACCAAATGCTCTTACAACCTCGATCCCTTGAAACACACCTTGTGAAATTGAGGTGAGTCGTTCCATGCCCTCAGATCGTTTTCTGCGTACAGGCTCAACCGCATTAGCGTATTTGTAAGCATAGACGAGATAGAGTGGGGTTCCAATCAACATGATTATCGTGAACATGGGAACGGAAATTCCAGAGATGGTCACAAGACCAAGTAATCCCGGGGTCAAATCTATAATGGAAAGGAAGATAGCCGTGATTACGAAGGAAGTGAGTCCGCCAATGATGTTGCGCATAGCCGGATTCAGTGACATGCGGACCCATGTGATATCTTGCATTGCTACTGAGAGCAGTCGCTTGCTATCAACCTCATCATGGAAAGTCATGCTGAACTCCTGAAGAGATTCAAAGAACTCCTGTCTTGCATCTCGTTCCCATCTGAGAGCAACGATAGCCCATACATAGCCCACGCCGAAGTAGAGGACCATATAGACTGCAGTTAGCCCTACAATGAGCCACACATAAGATGTGAATTGAGTAGTGTACCCTGCAACTGTAAGCTCATCAATCGCAAGCCCAATAATTATAGCTGGGAGAACTAGAAGTAATGTTGATATCACAGTGAAGAGAGTTGCCACTGCTATGGACCCAGGATGCTTGAGTAGACCCCCCATCATGTAACGCGTAGCACTCTTGTGTTTAGTTGTTGATTTGCTGGCCATTGGTTTAATCACTCTTCTCCAACATCTTCGTTATCTTTGTTAGTTTGTTACGGACCTCTTTGATCTCAGTCAGGAGTGGCTTTTTCTCCTTCTTTGAAAGTAAGGGCTCTAGTTCCATCAATGAATCCACACCAAACGCCATGTTATGGACTAGGTGCAGCGCCCGATTGGTTGGACTCATGAACGAGAACCATAACATCGAAATCATTCGCATCTTGGGCTCAGGGGGCATGCGTTTCATGAGCATCTTAACATGGTTTCTGCCAGCCTCAGTCAGACGGTAAGGGGTTCTTCGTCCTTGAACCTCAATCTTCTCGACTAGACCGTACGTTTCCAGCTCCGCCAAATTGGGATAAACAGATCCCGGACCGGGACTCCAAACACCTCTTGTTCGGCGTTCAAACTCTTGCTTGATCTCCGTTCCTGTCATCTCATTAGTCTTGAGCATCAGCAGCATGAAATGCCGCATCATTCCTCTAGGAATCGATTGAGGAGGACGGAATTCTGCAGGGTCGACACACCCAGAGTGCTTGTTCGTTTACATCACCTTCAATGGTCAATATCGTATGCGATATCGTAGACGATATACCGAGTTATTATCGTATGCGATATAAATGTAATGGTTTCCACGCCGCAAGGAAGTAACCACCTGATTTGGGAACGTTGATAAGAAAGGCAGTAGGGGAATGGCCGGCGCGGTGGTGAACTGCGAGTTGGGCGAGCAAGCTAAAGTCAAGGAAACGGTACATCTCTACACAAAGGTCTGGAAGCTGCCGACCTACAGAGGGGTTGTCGGTAGGCTCGTAGCATATGCGTTGCTTTTCTCAACTCTGCTCGCGACCATGAGGACTGCATTCTTTTTAGATCCAAACTCGATGCAAATCCTAATTGGATATCTGCTCCTCATTGGTCTGCCCGCTTTGTTGGGCACTAGGCTGCTTTATGCTATGGTTGGAGGACCTGAATCGCCACTTGATAGCCGAAGAACCATAGGCATAGCACAATACGGCGTGTTACTATGGCTCATCATTGCATTCCTTGGAGGTGTTGCAGATTTCGTCCTTGCAGCAGACTTCTATGAAGGGCGTATGTGGTTATTGGGACTGGCCATGGCATACATGCTATTCGCATTCTTGCTAACAGCGATGAGTGACCACCATCCTCTGCGTAACTTTTTCGGGGCACTGATGCCGCTAATTGTTTGGATGATTACAGTCATAGCTATTGCACCTATAGTCACGGGACTTCCAACGTACCCGACCACTTGGCCGATATTCATAGGAAGCATCTTTGTTCTTTGCTCTGCCGTGGTTCACTACATATACAGGTCGGTGAGCAGACCCTTTGAGAGGGACCTAGGAATCAACGGCCCGGATCTCCTTAGGGCATTTGGCCACGACCTCCTCATGGACAACCCAACTCCATTCGAGAAAATTATGGACGAGATTGCATTTGAACAAGATATGCCCCTTGAAGTGATTGTCTTCAGAAACGCCGGCAATCTTCTTGCAGTGGGGGTTATACTCTATGTGCATCCAGGACCTTTCAGAGACATCGGTAGTAGCGGTCTGCCATCCGCAGTAATCAAGCACGTTAGAGAAACTCATGGAGTGCAGGGATTTGTGCTTCATGGAAGTTGTACTCATCATCAGAATCTGACAACGAAGGAAGCCTATGGAAGAATAATGGAAGAGATTGATAGACTCATTGAAACAACCGAGGTCCACGAAACCATTTCCGGACCTCATTGGACAGATGAAGGCAGATTCAAGGTTTGGACGCTCTTCGCGGGAAACGATCTTCTGACAATCACGACAAGTGCTCCTGATTACACGGATGATATCGCTCTGGCGGTAGGTATGGACACAGCCAGGATGGTTCGCAAGAGGCTCCCGAAAATCGGAGGCGTTGCGATTGTCGATGCACACAATTGTATTGATGATAACACCGATTCAGTAATGCCCGGGTCGATAGAAGCTGCAGAGTATGTAGCCGCTGTATCGAGTGCGGCGTTCACAACTTTCAACAACCCCAGCTCGAAAGTATCGATTGGGATTCATCAATTAGTGCCTCCAAATGTATCAAAAGAGGAAGGTATGGGACCTGGTGGAATAACTGCTCTTGTGATGAAATTCGATGATCGAGAGATGGCCCTGCTGTCAATCGATGGAAATAACATGGAACCCGGCGTGCGAGAGGATATTATCAGCATGATCAAGGGTTTGGGCATTGACGATGTCGAAGCGGTCACAACAGATACACACGTGGTCAATGCAATTGCGATGTCCAACAGGGGGTATTCTCCCGTTGGCGCACAGAAACGTGAAGAGGTTCTGAGCGGCGTAGGTATTGCCATAACAAAAGCTATGGAGAATATGCTCCCTGTCAGTGTTGGACTTGGTTTCGGAGAGGTTAAGGCGCTTCGAACCTACGGCGAGAAGGGATTCGATACATTGACGCAGAACATAGCAGAAGCATACAATATCGCCAAGAGGACTGGGACAAGTGTAGCACTAGTAGGGTTCTTGGGATCGCTACTGCTTGCATTCCTGCTGTGAATGATGGCCTTCCAGAAAGGACATATGAGAGCTCGTTCATAGTAATAGTTCCCACAGGTAGGTTACAGCGATGGCAAGGAAACGCATCTTGATCTGTATAACTGGAGCCAGCGGGACTATCTACGGAGTCCGACTGATTAGAGCCTTGAAGGATTTGGGACATGAGGTATGCTTGATTGTGAGTAAATGGGGGGCCAAAACTCTCGAACATGAGATGGAATTGACTCCCAAGGAATTGGCAAAAGAAGTGGACTGTGTCTTTGATAACGATGACCTCTCTGCGGGACCAGCAAGTGGAAGCTATCATCTTGATGCCATGGCGATAGTGCCCTGTTCAATGAAGACACTGGCAGGTGTTGCGCATGGATACGCAGAAACCCTTGTCGTCAGAGCAGCAGATTGCAGCCTCAAAGAGAAGAGGCCGCTCGTCTTGTTGCCCCGAGAAACCCCCCTTAATCTAATTCACATCAGAAATATGACTCAAGTTGTGGAAGCTGGAGCTACAGTGATACCTGCAAGCCCAGCGTTTTGGCACAAGCCAAAGACAATTGAAGATCTTGTGGATTCTTTGATAGACCGGATTCTCACACACCTTCACGCAATAGAGAAGACCGAAATTGAATGGTCTTCGAGTTCCTCACATTAACCTCTAACTGTATCATCCAAAATTAATCCCAGTGAAGGGGACTTGCACAATGGGGACAGGTTGTGGTTTCACCGGGCAAGCCTCGCTTTGCCAGTGCCCCGCCGCAATGAGAGCATTCAATCCTTCTGGGCTGCACCGGCTCGGTTACAGCCTTGCTCCTCAATAGCAGGTCTCTCAGGTCCTCACGCATGTCACCCAGTAAACTTGAGAACTTGGCTTCATCTTCTGAGGCAACAGAGATTCTAGTCTGTTGGTTGTCTCTTGATACTGATCCGATAATGACTACCTCTGCTCCCTCGACGGTGGCCTTGCCATAATATAGAGCCTCCTTCAGCACCTCAGGAAAACCGCGCTCGCCCACAAACCAAACGTCGTGTTGTTCGATCACTTTCTTGACTATGTCAAAGACCTTTTCGGCATCAGCTTCTGCATCCAATGTCACGCTGAACTCGCGCTTCGCCTGAAGCTTTTCATCTACGAGGTGATCAAGATGGGCCAAGTCAGCAGTCGCTAAGTACGCATCACGAACTGCAGCCTCATTGGCTGTTGGAATCGGCATCTCAATAGCACCATGTTCACTGCATGTCAATACTGCAACAGATTCGCCTTCTCGTTCATGAGGCTTGATTTCAACGAGGCTAAGCTTATCGTGGCACTTTGGACACTCGTAAAGGCGCCCGTATAGTTTCACCAAGAATTCATGGTTCATGCATTGCACATAGACGCGGTTACTTCCATGCCCGTTCTGGCACTTCACTTGGAGTTCAAATAACCCATTCTCAATCTTGATGTTACGGATTGTGAAAGGAGCATTGCATTTACCACATCGGAAGCTCTCCTCTAGAGACTTTCTTCTATCGACAGCCGGCTCTCGTTCCTCGATTTGCTTGTATACACCAACTTTGAGCCCCTTTCGCATTGTTCCATGGATGGGACAGACAAGATCTAGCGTGACGTTTTCTCCGCTGATGTTTTTCTGCAGAATGTGTGTCAGAAGGTCGCATTTGTCGCATTTGAGCACTGCATTGACTATTGCATCTATGGACTGGGTTGTTCGCTCGATTGGTTGCACGATTTCACAAGAGTGCCCCTTTGAACATCTGCACTTTATCTTGTACCCCTTCTTGTCTGTGTCAATGCTGCGTATGGACAGGGGGCGTCCGCAATCTCTGCATGTGAGAGCATCCTTCACGATGGCATCCGTTTCAGCCTCGCTAGAGATCTCTCTCAGGAGCTTAGCATTCTCAGCAGGTATCTTCTTCTTGTCCTTTCCGTGAACAGGACAGGTCATCTCCACACGTGCATACCTGCCTCTCACTTCCACTTTTTCCAATGAACAGCGGAGCCCGCATTCATCGCACAGAAGCACTCTCTGCATGACACCTTTGAGGATGCTCACGTCCGAGTTACGAGGAAGATATCTCATCTCCTTGTGCCCATTGGGACAC
>JABCTJ010000222.1 GCA_018238375.1 Candidatus Thorarchaeota archaeon | reverse complement strand
TCATCTAATTGTTTCTAGGATATAGCCAATAAGCGTATCTCTGATTGAGCAATTCTAGCAAAACAATCCACCTTTGCACCAAGCTATTGCAGATCTCGCTGATACGGCTCCCATTAGGGATGATAATCTTGGAATGCTAAGAGCACGAGTTGACAAGGCATCAATGAGTTCACTCAACCTCGATAATCCATTTCCAATTAATACGTCCATAAAGAGGATAAGACTCACTTTGACTGATGAAGCGATTGAAGATAAAATCGACGATTTGGAAGGCCAATTTCTCGCATTCCAAGGTAGATCTTTTGAGGACACCGCTGACGAGCGCGTCGAGCTCTACAGGGATCTTCATCTTGACGATTCCAAGCTAGACCTTTTTCGTTTTGGTGCAGTAGAAATGTACGGAAGTGCCAGCTACGCAAATGTCAAAAAAGACCCCCGAGTTTCACTATGCGTTTCATGGCCCTTACCTAATAAAATAACACAAAGGGGATTACAAATTAACTGCATTGCTGAAATCGTGCCTCCGGGAGACCCCTTTTACAAATACATGAGAATCCTCCTTGCGCTATTTGGAGTGCGATACCTCGACACCGGTAAAGCTGAGTATCCTTGCGCTTACAAACTATGGGTTTCGGAAGTTAAGGACAAATCCCTCGCTGACACTGAAGGTTTTGTTCTCTAAATCTTCAAGGAATTAGGTCATCTCTATACACGGCGAATTAGTCTGAATTCATCGAAGATAATCAGCAGTTCACCGAAAGAGAGAGCTATCCTCCGCCAGACAGGAGAGCGATTGTGTACAACAGAGCTGCTGTAACTATGCCTGCAAATAGTGTCCTTGCAGCATACTTCCACATGCTTTTCCTTGAAATATGGCCAAGGAATAGGCCCAGCAAGAACAACATAAACATGCAGATACCCATCGCCATATAGAATGCAATGTTGTAGGTGAGAAGACCAAACGGAACGAACCATAAAGGAAACATGATAATCAGAGCAGCTACAGCAGAAGACCCTCCATCGACTATCGCAACTACGACTGCCGTTGTCCTAGAGGCCTTTGCATACATGGAATTAGTCATGTCCGTTAACATGGCTCGGCCGATCTCCTCGACTTCACGTTCTCGCTGTGCACTCTCTGCAAGATACGAGCCGCTGAAACCGGACACTGCCATGGCTATGATTGAACCCACGGCGGCCAGTAGAATGGCATTGAAGCCAGGAGTGGGGTTAAGTGGGTCAATTGTAATCAGTCCGCCCAGAAGCAAACCCAGCATAGTAAGGGCACTGTCAAAACCATTCATGGCGAGATATCGTCGGGCTATCTCAACACCCTTGGTCAGCTCAAGAGACCTCATTACTCTCTCAACCAATCCACCCTCTTCAAGGGGGCTAATTCTTGGTTGAGGTGCTCGTTTTTTTCCATTCTCAGGTTCTGCCACAGAATATCTATACTCCGTGAAAAGCGTCGCTTAACTACGGGTTTGTGCTCGTGGATATAAACTAATCTGAAAATGCAAAATAGCTTTGTTATAGCATTGCTCGATTTAGTCGTATTTTCCAATGGTAGCCACAAAGGGTAAAAGCCATTTCTTGCGATAAAAAATTGCAGTCAAGTGATTTTGATTGTCCGTACTAAGGTGAGGAGTTTTGACAGAAGAATCAGAAATAGATACCATTTTTGACCGACCGCGGGGTCTCAGACTCATCGGCATTACGCAAATGACCTTCGGTGTTCTGGCTGCTGTTGGGGCTGTGGGCATCTTTGTTGCATGGCAACTCGGAGTTCCTGAGATTGCCGAGTTGGGTTTAGTCTATGTGTTGCTTATCATCTTCGGAGCAGCCATTCCTAGCCTTATCATCGGAAACTATGTTGATGATCTCAGACGAAATGCAGTATTCGCCCAGATCTTCTATAGCACATTTGCTGTGATTACCGCCGGCTCATTCCTAGTTATCAAAGGCGTCGGATACTTCTGGACAATTCCACTTTTCGAAACGGAAATATTCCTAGCTATTGGAAATGTAGCACTTCTCATTGTTGTTGTAGAGGCAATCTTCGCTCTGTATCTTGTTATCCGTTGGAATTATGTTGCTCCTCCACCGGGTGCTGTGATTGAAAGAAACCGACGAAAAGCTAGGATGGTTGAAGAAGGTCTCATACCAACTCCTCTATCACCAAGTCTACTAGGCCCGGATGGCCAATCGATTCTGACTCCCGAAGAAACTCAACATGTCATGGAAATACGGAAGATAGAAACCGATGAAGGGATGGCGATACTTTGTTCAAACTGTGGCGGAGCCACTCCCTTAACGAAAATGGATAATAACAACACAGTGCCATGCAGTTACTGTGGAGTTACTCTAGCTGTCAGCAGCGTTTTTGTACCATGCAACAACCATCCAGAGTTCCTTGCGGCTACAAGTTGCGCAGTTTGTGGAGATCGCTTCTGCAGAAGGTGTCTGACCGCCCAAGAGCCGCCTGTGGATACACGGTGGGAAGGTTCAACAGTCTACCTATGCCAGAACTGCTTCGAAGGGCGATTCCGGCCTGCTGTCACAACTACTTCGCTTGTTATCCCGATAGACAAACTGTTTTCTAAATCTGGTAGCCGCTTTTCAAGAGTGGGAGGAATCTACAAGAAATTCCTTCGCAAGTATTTAGGCATCATGCGTTACGTACTTGAGTTCTCCATTAGATTGGCGGGAAGTGTGGCTAAGGGTAGCGGGAAGGGAAGTGGAGGTGACAATGCCGCATCGATCATTATCGTCATCATTGTAGCAATTGTTGCGATTCCAGTTGCGATAGGTATACTGCTACTTGTTGGGTCAATCGTCATTATCCCGTTGATATTCTATATCGGTCTCATAGGTATCACAATCGAAGCAGTGAAAATAATTAGACGCACAGATTTCCTCTCCATAGATAAGGCAAGAAAGAAAGGCATTGAGATAGGTCGCCCGGTTAAGAAGAAGGAGTCCAAACTTCGTGAGGGAACTTGGACAGGACATTACGAAAGAAATCAAAGGCCAGCAGAGGGCTTCTTTGGGAGGAGATGAAGATGTTGAAGTCAACAATCATCTGTCCGGTCTGCGGCGGTCCAATTAGCATCCAGCATGATGACAAAGTTAATCGATGTGAGTATTGTGCAAATCCAGTCTTAGGTCCTAGTCAAAGCCGGGACTGTGTAAATCATTCTGGTGTATTGGCAAAGGCAACCTGTCACGTTTGTGGCGACTTGATCTGCGAGGATTGCATGGAACGAAGAGCAGGTGATTATGGCGGTAAGCTGTTTACAATCGTCAACTGCACCAAAAAAGCATGTATTGAAGAAAGCAAATGGGCACGACCCATCAATGAAAAATACGAGAAACTCATCAACATGGATTGGGCAGATAGATCCGATAATTTCATCCTGAGAGCATCTGGTCTTGGAGCTGTGATAATGATGGTCTTCGAACTCATTTTCATTCTCACCATGTTGTATATTCAATATTTCACGCCCTATGGCATTGTGAGCAGCGTATCGTTCTTCTTATTCCCCGGAGATGCGATCATTGTGATGGGCCTAGTTGTCGTAGGAATGAATATCCTTGGCAACCTTCTCGGGGCGATACTACTTCAGACATCACTTCAAGTGCATTTACACGAGAGGCAGCTAGGTTCAGGAATTGCTTTGATGATTCTTGTTATCGTAGAAGCTATATATCTAATGTATCGGGGTATCTTTTTCAATCTCAGTACCTTTCCTGATCAGCTAATAGTACAGGTTTTACTTACTGCATTCTTGTTCGCTACAATTCTCATCTTTATTGGAGCTTGGATGGCTATATCCAATGGAGCGAAGAAACGGAAGCAACTGAAGAATGCCAGGGAAAAGCTGGGGCTCAGCAAGTAGTCTGCCCACTAGAATGAATAAGTGCATTAAGCTTCTTCAGGAATTTCAAAGAGACCTATGATTCGTTGCTTTTCAACGTCTATCAGTCCAAGGTCAGAAATCTTGAGCTTGGGAATCACTGGTAATGAGAGAAAGGCCATTGCCATGAATGGTTCGTCCAGCGTCGTACCGATAACGTGTGCCGCTTCATTCAGAGATTTTAACTTTTCACTTACTTCTTCAATTGAACGATCCGACATTAGACCAGCAATAGGCAAAGGAAGTGACTCCAAAACTTCACCATCGCGCACAATCGCTATTCCGCCGTGCATCCGTACTATCTGAATCGCCGCATCGATGAGGTCATGATCATTTGTGGCAACTGCAACAATGTTGTGACTGTCATGTGCAACTGATGATACCATGGCACCTTCTTTGATACCAGTTCCTTTTACGAATCCAACAGCATGAGGTTCTGTTGCACTATGGCGTTCTATGATGGAAACTTTTGCAAGGTCTCGGTCGATATCAGGAACAACCAGACCATCCACTATGCGTGCTTCTTCAACCAAATGCTCAGTTATGAGCTGATTCGGGATCATTCCAATCACATTCATGAGTTCCCCTTCAGCCTTCACTTGGAAATCGTGAGGCTCCAGCCAGCTGATGTTCACGGATCTTCGTAGGCGCGGGGTTTCAATCTCGCCCATTTCTTTAACTAGCACACCGTCCTTTGCAACAAGCTCGCCTCTCTTGAATACCATCTTCACATTGATTTTCTTAAGATTATCAAGAACAACAAGATCTGCATGGTGACCTGGTGCTATGGACCCTTTGTGTCTGAGACCATAGTGTCGAGCAGTGGAAATCGTTGCTGCCATTATGGCTGTGATTGGATCTACACCAAAAGCGATGGCATCCCGCACCATACTATCAATGTGTCCTTTAGTAACTAAATCCAGTGTGTTACGATCATCTGTTACGAAGCTGCAGAACATGGCACTTCCTGGATTGAGAATTCCAACAAGGGCTTTGAGATTCTTGGCTGTTGAGCCTTCTCTGATATGAATTTGCATTCCAACAGCTAGTTTCTCCTTAGCCTCTTCCAATGTTGTGCATTCGTGTTCAGAGGTTATGCGCGCAACGGCGTAAGCGTTTAGACTCATCCCAGATAGACCCGGAGCATGACCGTCAATTCGCTTATTATGCTGCATTGCAACTCGTATCTTCCCAAGGACCGCGGGGTCTCTATAGATTACTCCTGGATAGTTCATCACCTCGGCTAATCCAAGGACATACGGCTCGGTCATTAATGGCTTTATGTCTAGGGAATCAAGAGCCACACCGTTAGTTTCCAAGTCAGTTGATGGAACACAAGATGGTAGCATGACATAGAAATCCAATAGACCGCTTCGCATGCTCTTGCGCATGAACATAATCCCTTCCATGCCGAGAACGTTTGCGATCTCATGAGGATCTGCAATCACTGCACCTGTGCCATGTGGTACAACAGCGCGAGCATACTGAATGGGCGTGACCATTGATGACTCAATATGCACATGACCATCAATGAAAGAGGGGGCGACATATTTGCCCTTCATATCGATAGCAGAGTTACCCTCGTATTTCCCAATACCCGCAATGTACCCCCGATGAATAGCAACATCACCCTCAATGATGTCATTGGTAAAGACATTCACCACCGATGCGTTCTTCAAAACGAGGTCTGCGCGTGCTCTACCTGATGCAACGTCAATCATTTGCTCGAGCGGGTATGCTTCTTCTTCGACACCAAACATTGCAGGTCACTCTGTACCTTTTGACTTTGAGTATGAAAAGGGTTTCCTAATGTATATGCTAGTATGATGTTGGACCAAATACTATACCTCCGAATATAGAAACCTTCTCAACGCCCAAGCGTAATGCTTTTATATTGTTAAGTATACTATAGTTAATTGATAGTTATGCCCGAAAATGAATTAACAAAGATTGAGTGCAAGCTCTGTGGTCATTCCTTCAACTCCCAAGCGGAAATGAAGAGCCATGTCATGGAGAATCACCCAGAAGCAATGAAAGGCAAATAGAGCTATTCTCTTTTCTCCTCCTTTGTCCCCGGTCTTCGGGTCGGGGACTATCTCTCTCTTTCTCTTAGTAATCGTTTAATACTCCCTAATCTCTAGGCTGCTTATTGAAATTGGTCAATCCCACAAATTAATGTACAAGGAGACACACTGCACTAATGCAATGGCCAAGAATCAGCCCGGTTCGTAAAGATTCCAAGAGTATAGCCCTTTTAGCTCTATTCAGTGCAATGGTCATCATACTTGAAGCTTACCCCATTCTCGGAGTCACTGACATCAGAACTGTTGGATTCTTCACCCTCGATCCAACAGGAATCCCTTTAGTGATCATTCTTCTTGGATTGGGTGGTTTCCATTCGATTATCACCATTTTCATCATGTGGGTTTCCATTGCATACAGAGGAAAAATAGCAGGTGCTACATTCAAGGGCGTAGCTGAGTTGCTTACGATTCTGGGAATAATACTTGCCAAGAGAATCACACGCAGACGTGGGATGAGTGAATGGACAGAAGTTTTCGTTTGGGTGGTGACAGCTTCTTTATTCAGGTCGGTAGGTATGTTCTTCGCAACTCTCATTTTGGCACCCTATTTCCACGCAGCAACCTTCGAATTTGCTCTTGCTGATGCAATCCTATATTTTCCTTGGAATATCGTGCAAGCATGCATCAATGTCATCGGGGGAGTTCTACTTTACAAGGCGATACCAATAGAATTGAGGTTACAAGCAGGATTAGGCGAAGACATCAATCAAGATGTATCTGCAATTGAAAAGCTACCGCAAGATGAGATACCTGAAGCAAAAGATATTGGCGGTACGGAACCGTCCAAAGAGAGATGATAAATCCCGTGCGAGCTCAGCGCCTTGAGATAATCCCAATTAGGGGCATGCCTTTAGTAAATGAGATAGATGACCTCTCTGAGTTGATATTAGCGACCTTTCAAACAGACAGTCAAGAACCGAAGCCGGGAGATATCCTAGTTGTATCACATACGATTGTATCAATTGCGGAAGGAAGAGTCTTCAAGATAGATGAAAGTGATATCTCAGACAAGGCACGAACGATTGCTGAGAAAACGGGTCAAGGACCGGAGAAGGTAGAACTTGCTCTTCGCGAGGCAGTCGAGATAGTTCGAGAATCCCCTGTACTAATCACTCAAACTCGACAAGGGCTTATCACTGATTATTCAGGCGTCGACAGTAGTAACGCTCCTACAGGACGATTTGTCGCTTTGTCAGAAGATTCAGACGATTCAGCCAGCAAACTTCATGTCAAGCTTTCCAAGGTATTTGGATTTCACTTACCTGTAATCATCTGCGATACTCAAGGTCGACCTTGGAGAAAGGGGACAACCAATCTTGCGATAGGCGTAGCTGGAATGTTTCCCTTTACGGATAACAGCAACAGAAAGGACCTATTTGGCAGAGAGCTGCGATCTTCTCTTGTCTGTCTAGCTGACGAACTCGCCTCTGCGGCTGAACTCGTGATGGGTCAAGCGGATGAAAGAATACCAGTTGCTTTGATCAGAGGTATTGAGTACAAACAGAGGGATGGTTCTGCAGTTGATATTCTCAGGTCTAGGGATGAGAATCTCTTTTTGTGAAACGCAGCCATTAGTACAGTAGCGTGATCCCAAAGACAGGGAGTATCAGGATGATTCCAATTGCAATCAGTAGGATTCCAGCCAGAATCTCAATCTTACGTGTGTGGTGTTGCAAAGACGTAGTCATCCTCATTCTGCTTTCACCGGTAACTAATGCGATTGCCAGATAGGGAATTGAAATCCCGATGGAAAGGAAGATAAACATCAGCATCATGTTAAAAGGATTCGATTGAACGCCAAAGATGATTGGGATGGCAACTATTGCAGAGAATGCACAAGGAGCTGCCATAAATGAGTAGCCAAGCCCTACTAGAAAAACACCTGCAAGACTTTTTGGATTACTCGGCTGAACCTTTGGAGCTAGGCTTGAAAGGTGTAAGGCGTTTCGTAAGGTTTGCGACATGGTGAGTATCCCAAAGAATACAATTATACCTCCTATCACCGCTTGAAGGTTGGTGAAGTGATTCAGCAGGAATGCTTGTACTATAGTAGTGACAAGAGATAGTACAGCCAGAGATGTAATCAAACCCAGGACAAGAACTCCAGTCACAAGAAGACTCTGCTTTCGGCTATCAGTGGCATTAAGGCTTCGGATTAAGAATAGCGGAAGCAACGGGAATAAGCAAGGCGAAAGAGCCACATAAAGTCCAGTCGTGAAAGCACCTGCCAAGAAAATGGCCAGTTCGACTACTCCTTGCATCATCATCGCAACAACTCAACAATCAGGGCATCATTTGAGAAAGGGTTTCGGTGATACTGCTTTCAGTCCAAAAGCCAGGGTGGAGCCACCTGAAGTACCCGTTGTCGTCAATTATCGCCAATGTTGGGATGGATGATACTGAAAAGTAATCACCAAATACATCACTGGTATCCAGACCGTGTGGCCATGGCAAGTCATTATTCGTCTTATAATCAGCCATCATTTCAATCGTTTCTGCGTCATCTATAGTGAGCGAGAGAATGACTAACGAGTCAGAATCAATGCTATTGTAGATCTCAAGCAATTCAATGCTCTGAGAAGTACAAGGACTACACCAAGTCGCCATCAAATCTATAATCACAAACTTGCCCCGGAGTTCATGCATTGTGATTATGGAATCGTCAGACATTAAGAGATTCCAATCTGGTACTTCAAGAGAGCGGTCAAGAAGATCAGCATCACGAGGTATATTTCCAGTAGAGCCATTGTTGTTGTCATTGTTTCCGTCAGTGGGCGTCAAGAACAGATACGGGCTGGCAACGACAATCAGGCCAACTACAATTATGGTACCTATCACTCCAACAATCAGAAGTTTCTCGGACTCCATGATACAATCCTCTAGCGGTTGTGAAGGTGAAGCGCACAATCGCACATAATAACGTTTGCTTGCAACAGTTGCGACTACTATTGGATAGGACGAATATGTAGAGGACTCTTAGAAACGTTCGATGTGCATAGGAATGTTTGTCTAAAAGTTACCTTTTTCCTTTTCTTAGACAGTTTAAAGCATTTAGCATATCTTATATCTAAAGGCTTATGCTATTGCGTGTAGTACCATACTATCCAGTGAGGGAAAATATTACGAGGGGTAAAACAACTGTGGCAACTGATGACGTAAAACCGATTCCGGAGGAGCCGCTCACTCATGGGGACGTTTCTAGATACCATGTTGAGTTACATCCCGAAAAGGAGCTTCCGTACACTACGCAGTCCATCTGCCCGGAGTGCTTCTTGGAACATGATGAAGT
>JABCTJ010000215.1 GCA_018238375.1 Candidatus Thorarchaeota archaeon | reverse complement strand
ACTAGTTTGGCGTTATCCTGACAACAGAATAAGATGGGGCTCCCAGCTAATCGTGCAGGAGAACCAAGCCGCGATTTTCTATAGAGATGGAAAGGCATTAGACACTTTCCTTGCAGGCCGTCACAAGCTTACGACAAGTAGCATGCCAAGTCTTGTGGGATGGCTTCAGAAGAAGATTAAGGGTGATGTTTTTCAAGCAACCTGTATCTTCATCTCACGATCACAGTTCCAGGGGAAATACGGAGGGAGAGGGCAGACATCTGACCTTGCACCCCTTATGTTCCACGGGAACTTCTGGTTCCGTGTGAAGGAACACAAGATCTTTACCAATGAAGTCGTGGGTAATCAGAACGCTTACAGCACTAAGAAGATCAATGACTACCTCCGCTCATTCATGAACGAAAGAATCATTGATGAGTTTGCACACTTCGATTTGCAGACGGTGTTCACACAGCTTGACGAGACCTCGTTAAAGGTCAAAACAAAGGTGAGGATGGCCTTCGAAAGGCTAGGCCTTGAGCTTGTCGATCTGAAGTTTGAAGGTCTTGACACAACTGAGAAGTACCGCGAGAGACTCTTCTGGTTGAAGACTGGTGGTGTTGGCGGAGCACAAGTCATGGGCTCAGAAACCATGAAAAGCGCAGCTGAATCACTAGGAAAAAGTCCTGGTGCTGGATTTGGAGCAGGCATGGGCTTCATGGGAGCAGTAGGTGCTGCAACGGGCGCTCAAGGTGGCGGTGCATCCACACCTGCAGGAGCTAAGTTCTGCTCGGGCTGCGGGACAAAGTTGGAAGGCGCCAAGTTCTGTCCCAATTGCGGCCAGAAGGTTGGATAGATCTATCAAGATAGGGTGGACCTCTGGGTCCCCCTACTGATTCTTTTTTCTATAGATTCAAATGCCCTACTTGTAGTTCCATCTGACGGGAGCTGACAGATAGAGTGCAGTCCGGACAACAGAGAGAATCGAATAAACGAACTGGTTCTTTCTATACTCCGTACCGCGTGGCAGAATACATAACGAGCAACTCACTGACTCGCTGGCTCAGCGAGAGAACAGGATTCAATGCAAACCAATCCAGCAATGCTGTAGAACTCAACCACAGAGAGAAGAAGCATGTCCTCGGTGCCCTAAGCCGGATTCATGTATTAGATCCAGCTGTTGGTGAAGGTGTGTTCCTACTGGCAGCAGCAAACTGGTTGGAGAACACGCGACAAATACTAAACGACATCACTTCGCCAGTCAAGCTCCGTGAAGAGATAGTTACTAACAATCTCTTTGGCGTTGACCTCCTCAAGGACCCAGTTACACACTGCCAACTCTCTCTGTCCAAATGGGTTAACAACGCTAAGGATGACTCTCGAAAACAATCGGTGATTGACCTTACTGAGCAGATCAAGAGAGGGAACAGTCTTGTTGGTTGTATTCGAGAAACGTCATCTCATCAAGACTACGACTCAAGCCCTCATCTTCAACCATTCCATTGGTCCAAGGAGTTCCCTGGAACATTCCAAGGCAAAGACGCTGGGTTCGACATCGTCATCGGCAATCCGCCTTACGGAAATATCCTCTCAGAGAAGGAAAGGAGAATCATCCAATCAAGCTACGACACAGATGTGAGTAGGGGACGGTCTGGGAGTTGGAATGTTGCAGCCCTTTTCGTAGTCAGATCAAGGATGCTAATGAAGAATGGGGGGCAGCTTGGGTTCCTTTTGCCAAACAGTATCCTTAGAGTAGGACAGTTCTCAAAGATTCGCGACTTCATGCTGAAAGATATGCAGCTATGGGAGATTGTCGACGAGGGCAATCCATTCGCGGACGTTACTTTAGAAATGGTGAGCATCTTCTGCAAGGCCGACCGTGATAAGGGCAAACATGATGTTAAGATTGTGTCCAAGAGGAAAGGAGTGGAGGGAATCTACGAGGTGCCTTGGGAGATATTGGCATCCTGTAGAATCTTTCCGCTTTACTTCGACGACATCTACCTGAAAATCTTCGACGGAGCCCAACGAAGCATCTTGACGGCATCAAGAGGCCGAGACATTCCGTCACAATATGTGAGCACGAAGAAGGACCACAGCTTCCGAGTGCCGTATGCAACAAAAGGGCGTAGCGTTAAACGCTATCGACTGGACTTCGACCATATCATCTACGCTGATGACTGGTTCGATGATAACCCAGCATTCATGGACTCATTCAAGAACGAGTTTCTCATTGCGACCAAGAACTATCCGTACCCAAGGTGTGTCATGAAACCGGAAGGGGTGTTGCACGGAGGAGGAGCAGTAAGAATAGGATTCGTCGAGGTGGATCTTAACGCCAGAGCCATCGGGATGATCTTGAACTCAAGACTTGCTAGGTATGTTTGCACACGCTACCTGACGAATTACTCACAACTTACTACATGTCTCAACACCGGTATCATCGATGACATGCCAATGAAATTTCCAGACGATCCAGGACTTTATGCACTAATCTTTGACACCCTTCAAAATCTATACACTGACGGGACCCCAAATCATCAAGCGAGCAGCGTACCCTGTCTGGAGTCAATTGCTGACGCGTTGGTTTACGAACTATACCTTGGGAAACCCAGGACCCTATTTCTTGCAGTCAAGGATGCTCTACAAGGGTATGATAATAGTACAGAACCAGAGGACCTATGTCAAGCCCTTGGAAACTCGAAACTGAAAGAGAAGGTGGATGGCATTATGAATGACCCACTGGTCAAACGTATTGAATCTTCTCCACGAATGGGATGATAATGCAAGAGTTCGTAGATGCTGATGCTTAAATAAGACTCAGAAACAGGTTGAAGAGAAGCGCTATGACTGAAAGCAATCATCCTGGTCAAAACTCGAATGACCCCGAAGACATGGCTGAAGAGATTGTAGATGCGGTCTTCGAAGAGTCGGAAGAGGATATGGAGGATGTGCTAACCCGA
>JABCTJ010000064.1 GCA_018238375.1 Candidatus Thorarchaeota archaeon | reverse complement strand
TACTGCATGAAGAAAACGCTCGTTATTCCTGACTTTAATAAAACATAATGGATCGTCAACCATATGATTCTGTTGGAGCAAGGCTACTTCAGGATGCCGTGACCACTTGTCGGGCCAATTCCAAGGTGGTTCAATGTGTACCAATTGGCGGCAATCATCCATCATGCATCATCATGAAAACAGGTCCAAGACAATCCCTACAGCTGTGGCCACGAACTTAGAACACAGGTCACTGAACACTCCTCTCTCATGCGCTGCTTTCCTGGCTTCTGGGTCTTTTATATCAACGCCAATGAGTTCGTAGCATTGGGTTGTTTCGAATTTCTCCTTAAACCGTTCAATCAATAAGCTTGAAACCTCGTACGTGCGCTCCTTGCTCTGTACGATATCTTTGCTGTGCAATCCATTCAAGACCCCGATTGCCATAATCGCACCAGAGACAGCACCGCAGGTCTTCCCTTCCCCCGCTATCCCGCCTCCAAATCCGGAGCTCAATGACATTGCCTTATCAAAGAAGATGCCTTTCTCTTCAAGAATGGCTTTCAACACAGATTGTGCACAGTTGTACTCTGAAGCGAGATACTCGCGAGCGTTTCTTCCTGCATCGGTCATTCTAGGACCCCCTTGGAATGTGCTTGAATGTAAGCGTATTCAATCTGTACGGAGTAAATATGTTATGGAACAACTACTTCAGTGAATTCTCCTTCGCTCTCCGTCATCGACACCATCTTAAGACTGGCAGGCTCGTGGTAAGGCACTGGAGACCCAGTTAATGCCAGATGGTTGTGCAGAATCATCAAATGGAAGTCATGGACGTAACAAGTCATCATCTAGTTTTATGGGGCTAAATCGCAACCTTTGGAAGCTCGCGATGGTCATGGGCGTTGTTCAATTCTCAGTTGCTCTTTGGAAGTGGGAATTCAGTATCTTCCTCAGGACAATGGTCGATCCATGGCAGATGGGTCTAATCTTCTCTTTTGGCACACTGGCCAGTCTTGTGGCTGGCTTTGTGTCGGGAACAGTTGCTGACCTCATTGGCAGAAAACGGTCCATGGCATTTGGCCTCATTCCAGTCGCTGTTGGGCTAATGGCTATGTCATACTTCTCCTTCTGGCCATTCATCATCTTGCAGTTCGGTCTTGTCTGGTACGGTTTGAGCACCATCAGAATCATCTCTCAAGCTATGCCGGCAGACGAGATTGCTAAAGATGAGGGAAGGAATCCCGCGCGGAAATTCATGATGGTTTTGATGCCATTGTGGTTTGTGGACGGGTTGGGTCCTCTAGTAGGAGCGTTTCTCCTCAGTTCAGGATTCACTTCTTCAGATCTTCATCGCTTCGGTGCTGTCGGAGCTATTGTTGCCTTTTTCGTGGTGCTCCTTGCTGTAGAGGAATCACTAGACGCGGATATCATGGAGAAGGCGAGAGCCGGAGCGATAATCTCATTTCGACAGCTTGGAGGGGACTTTTGGAAGCTTGTTGTGGGGATGGCCGGCTTCTTCTTCTTCTTCGCCTCTGCAATCTCGTATTTGGGAAACCTTAGTGTTGAAGAATGGGGGGTTAGCACGGTGACATACGGATATACATGGAGCGCGTTTTCATTCACCAGTTTCGTGCTCATATACGTAGTCAGCGGTCTTGCGGATAGGAATCTAAAAGCAGCTCTTCTATTATCAATGGTTGGAAATGGCCTAGTCTATATAGCGTTTGGTTTCGGGAGCGGCGCCCCGGGGCTGTACCTCCTGAATATCCTTTGGGCTGTACCTTTCATTGTCTGGCTTGGCACTGAGAGGAGCCTGATAACCGCAAACGTTCCTGAAGAGGCCAAAGGGCGAGCATTAGGTACGTATCAGTTCCTGATGAGCTCAATAGCAATGGTTTCCGCTCTCTTTGGAGCATTACTCTGGGAAGTTACAAACAGTCTAAGAACGGTGTGGACTATCGCGGGCGTTGGAATGCTTTGTACAGTTCTGCTATTGGTTCCCATACTTCGCTCAGTTAAAACCGGAAATCACCAAGATTGATTAGGTTTACAATCTTCTTTCAAGAGGTATAATGCAAACTTGCATTCCTCCGCTCCAGTTATGCATGGTTCTAGGAGTTGAACTTGGCTTGGTCTCTCGCATAATTATATTCACCAAATCTAGTACTAATGTTCATCGGAAGCTTTAATATAAATTACCATGAATCGGTCTATGTGGGTTTGCTTGTGAGTCGGGAAAAATCAAGGAAAGCGAAAGATACTCTGACTTCATCTGGCGCGGGAATAGCAGAAGTTCTTGGCAGCTTTGCCAATGAGAAACGTCTGCAACTGCTTGTGATGATGATGGATGGTCCAAGGGAATTCGACCAGCTTCAGAATGCGTCAGGTTTGAGTAAGACTGCAGTAGCCAATCATCTGAAACGTTTGCTAAGGACTGGTGTTGTTCAAAAGCTCGAACGGGGTACCTATGTTCTCTCTGAAGATGGTTTGAATATCTTGAGTGCAATAGGATCTGCATACTCCGTGACTCAAAGAAGGCGTCAACAGGAAGCGGCAAGAACTGCAAGGTTATACTCGCGAGATCCCACCCCAAAGGAGGGAAGAGAAACGGACAAATTTGAAGTTAAGAACAAAGCTAAATGGGAACCCGCATACACATCGTATGTGGGTACTGTAACTGGGATACTCAAGTCGCTCGGCATTAAGACTGAGATGCCAGATGTTGGAGGTTACACGGGTTACGCATTCTTGGTGAATGTGGCCAAGAGTGCGACATGTGCCTCGGCTCCAACTTGTCATACTGCATTCGAGCTGTTCGCAAAAGCTGTGGAAACGAGCTTTGGCTGGAAGATTGGATTCAATTGGGATAATGAAAGTGGAAGTTATCCTAGTGGTGATTCCCCCACGCCTGATGATCTGAAGCGTGCAAAGGCTTACTTCGAGTTGATGAAAAGCACACTAACACGTACGAACAGACCAATCGGTCTCTGGGGTCTTGTTGTGCCAGAGTATTTCATCATGAATGGATACAAAGGAAACCACTATCTGGTCAGTACAATGAGAGAATGCCACAACAAGCCTGAGGAGCCTTTGAAGTATGATTCGCTGCAAGCTCCGGGAGGATTTTCTGAGATTGTATTCGAGAAAGAAATCAAGCCACTCAAGCTAGAGCGTCGGGATAAGCAGGCGCTGCAACGTGCTGTACGTGTGATTGAAGGAAGATACGTTATGGATGGCTATATTCAAGGACCGAAAGCATTTGATACGTGGGCACAGCAGCTCAAGGAAGGACAGGAGAATGTTCTGTTGTATCATGGCAACTCGTATGTTGGTGCCTGTACGCACGAGGGATTGGAGTGGGCGGCCCAGTTTCTAAGAGGTCTGTCAAAGCGATACAAGGAACAGAGTCAGGGAGATACTCTACATAATGCTAGTAAGGAATACAGCAAGGCGGCAGCAAGCATGAAAGAATTTACAGAGCTGTTTCCATTTGGCTTCCAGGGGGACTTTCCAAAAGTGAAGCGGGAGAAGGGAGCCAAACTACTAGAGAGCACAAAGCCTCATGTGGAATCTGCCTTGACCCACATAAAAGAGGCTCTCAGGAGTTGGATTTAATCTGCAGGACTTGTGAGAAGATATGGCATAGTAAAAACCAAAGTAATGTGCCAAGAAATGAACATTATTGCTCCATCCTCTCTTTTGAAAAGACAGAGTGGATCAATGAAAACAAGAAGGGAGGGGGTGTCCCCCCTCACATTGATCTAGGCACCTGCTGCTAAATCATTCTCTATGTAGACCTGCGTTTTCCCCTTGACAGGCTGCTTAACACCTATCATGACCAGTGCTCCGACCACAAAGAAGCTCGCAAGAGCTACCATAGCGTAGAGGTGCTGGTCAACGGCACTAAGGCCAGCGCCTGCGCCAAGCAATATAATAGTCGCATAAAAGAATGGACCGAGAATCGCGGCAAACTTGCCAGTCAGAGCATAAAAGCCATACATCTCGCTCTTCTTCTCCTCAGGGATGAATTGACCGTACATAGAGCGTGCGGTGCTTTGAGAGGACCCCATTCCCACGCCAGCAATCATGCCGACAATCCACCATACTATTTGTCCATATGGCACTCCGAAGAATGCAATAAAGAGCGCTATAATCCAGATGAATAGGCTGATTATCAACGTCTTTTTCGTACCAATCTTGTCGCCAATCCACCCGAAGATAAAGGCTCCAGGTATCGCAGCAAGCTGAGTCACTGCGAAGAAGATCAATATATCCGTGATTGAGAATCCGTAAACAACCTGTCCGAAAATCGCTGCATAATAGATGACAGTTGTAATTGCATCAGAAAAGAGGAAGTATGCAACTAGGAAGCGAGGCACTCCTTCGTAAGTTCGTATCTCCTTCAGAGTTTTGCGGACCCTTGAAAACCCGATATCTATGGAACTCTTGTCTTCTTCTCCAGGATATTGCTTGGGTGGCCGATTCTTCAGACCCATAATGGCAGGAAAACCAAAAATACCAAAAAATAAAGCTCCGAAAAGAAATGGTAAAGTCGGTTGGTCCGCAAGCATCAGCGTACTGACGAGAGCGATGATTATAGTAAGCAATGCTCCCACATACCCCGCAGCCCAACCATTGCCGCCAATCCGTCCGATGTTTTCTTCGGTACTTATCTCTGGAAGCCATGCGTTATAGAACGGAAGAGCTCCCTGAAAGCCAATATTGGCTATGATGAAAATAACCCACGCCCATACCCAGACTGAAGGACCAAGAAATGTTACAGTCGCAAAGAAGAGCAACGCATTGAAGACGACACACAGGATTGTGTACGCGTACAGGAACTTCTTCTTTGACCCTGAATGATCAGCGATTGCTCCAAGCACGGGTGATGATATGGCTATTATGAGCATCGTGATGCTTCCAGCATATCCCCACCAAGCTGTTCCCAGCGCTTCAGGTAAGCCGGCATCGACAAAGAGGCTTATGAAATACAATGGGAATAATGCGGTTACCATCAGCACAGAGAAGCTTGTATTCGCGAAATCGTACATGTACCATGACCAGCGTTCTTTACGAGTAGCTGGTACTGCTGTATCAGGTTCCATTCTTTACTCTCCTCAATTGAAGCTTTGAATACCTCTACCAGAGCGCACACCTGTATATATCAGTGCGGAATTGAAGACTCAGCCCCATGAATAGACTGCAGAATCCCCGCCATGATTCGGGTAATCGCGGTTAAGCAACAATTAAGAACGACCGATACAATATCCTGTGTTGCCAATTCGTGGGGATTTGCGTTATGACAGTTGAGATTATCTGGACTGACATTCATGGAGAACAGAAGGGTGCGAGCGTTCCTGAAGAAACAGGTACAATCGACCTCTCCTCTAGGAAAATATCGCGCATCGACCTAACACCCATAGCCAAGCTGAAAAATCTAAAGACCCTCGTTATTAGAGCGAATCACTTGACTTCATTGGACCTATCACCTCTAGCTCAATGCACTCAGCTACAGGCGCTCGACCTTGACAATAACAGCCTAGCAACCATAAGCCTCGCACCCTTGTCTTCTTGTCCAGATCTTCGAAGCGTGGACCTCGAAGCCAATAATCTAAGCACAATAGACCTGGCTTCCCTTTCGAAGTGCCCCCGACTTGAAATCATCGACCTTTCTTCAAATATTATCAATGAAATAAAACTCGAACCTTTGTCGCATTGTTCAAAATTGAAGCGAATAGACTTGGATGGAAATCAACTCACAGACGTGCCCCTTTGGCCACTTGCCGGGTGCCTTAACCTAACAAAGTTTTTCCTGAATATCAATAATTTGGCCTTCATCGATTTGAGGCCTGTTGCTAATTGGTCAGACTTGACTGTACTTGATTTGTCGATGAATCAACTAACGGGAGTCAATCTCAGACCGTTGGAGAAAAGCACGTATCTGGAGAGTCTTCTGCTTCATAGCAATAGGCTAGCATCAATCGATCTCAGTCCGATGGGTGCAAGCAAACGTCTGGCAATAGTACGTCTGGATGTAAACGCGCTAGCAAAGATTGATCTCGTTCCTCTAAGCGGGTGCTCCAAACTTGTTGAACTCAACCTAGCCGACAACAGGTTAGTTGAAGTCGACCTTAGTCCTATGAACAAATGCACGGAGCTGCTATATCTCCATCTGAGTAATAACCTACTCCAATCCATTAACTTAGCAGCATTAAGAGGATGCTCTCATCTGAAATCTCTAACTCTGTTCAAAAACAAGCTGGCCACTATCAATCTCGCGGCTTTAGCAGCTTGCCCTGAACTTGAGCGACTAAGCATTGATGGCAATGAGCTAAATGCTATAGATTTGGAACCCATAACGAATTGTCGAGAAATGCATGAACTTGACATAAGTAGCAATCGAATCACCAAGATTGATTTGGACCCGTTGAAAAGATGTCGAAAACTAGAAACATTGCGTCTTGATGGCAATCATCTTACTGAAATTGGTCTCAGCCCTCTTGCGAAGCTGACAGGTTTAGAGAAGCTGTTTCTAAATGGAAACAGCTTTGAAAGGGTTAACCTAGGTCCTCTTGCATACTGCTCAAGCCTTGAGATTCTATCGCTCTCTGGTAATAACCTAAAGCGAATAGACCTGGTGCCGCTTTCAAAATGCGAGAATCTAACAATCCTTGACATATCCGCTAACAGGTTCGAATCTCTTGATCTTAGCCCACTCTTCTCATGTCCAGCATTGCAAGGATTGGATTTGCCATATCACATTAAGCCGACTGCGAAGGTGGCACTCTCGAGCTCAGCAATCCTGCCAATGGCACTTGGTATGCTCATTGAAGGTGATGGGATTGATTGGATCTGAGCGATGGATCCCCCTTGGAGGAAAGCTATTATGGACAATATTGAATTGGCTGAGTTCTGCAGCGAATGGCTTGAACACTGGACCGGAAACATGCCTGAGAAGTTGATTAAGTTCTACACAGAAGACGCTCTCTATATAGATCCGGCGAATCGCAAAGGACTTCGTGGACACAAAGAAATCCTGCCCTATTTTGAAAAGATACTGGCCGCTAACCCGGATTGGACTTGGGAACCACTTGAAATTATTCCAACTGAAAAGGGCTGTATCCTCAAGTGGGAGTGCACCATTCCCGTAGGTGAAAGAATCATCAATGAGAAGGGTCTTGATATTGTGGAGCTGAGGGGACGTAGGATTTGCAGGAACGAGGTGTATTTCGACCAAACGCGTCTTGTTGCAGCAATTAAGAAACAGAAACACGTGTAGATATTGAGTTACTTGGTGAACTAGAGATTGTTAGCCCACGAGAGTATTTCTTGATTGACCTTCGAGGATTGTTCCAGCATTACACTGTGCCCTGCATTCTCGATAACAAGTAGCTTTGAATTCTCTATTTGGCTAAGCAGGTATTGAGAGTACTTCACCGGTGTCATCATATCCTGCGCTCCCACTATGATGAGCGTGGGAATTTGTATTTTCTTTAGCCGGTCCATGACACTGAACGCATTGCATAGCTCGAAATCACGACGGATTATCGGCACAGGACACTTGCGGACTTCAGCAATTGAAGCCTCTATGAGTTCTTTTGAAGTGTTCTTGTGAAACATGAATTCCTCAACAGCACCTAAATAACCCTCGAAATCGGTGTCAAGAAGTTCAAACACCATGTTGGATACTCTAAGCTTTGCTCCGGTTGCCACGAGAACCAGACCGCTTAATCGGTCCAAATTCTGAAGAGCGTAGAGCTGTGCGAGTGCGCCACCCATCGAGTGCCCTGCAATAATTGGTTTTTCGTATTGTGCTGCAACCGAGTCAATATCCTCAAGGTATGAATCCACAAGGTTCTCATCCAACCGGTCTTGAGTTCTGCCATGACCATTAAGGTCAAGCGCGACCACATGCAGCCCGTCTGAAAGACCTCTGTGTTGCAAAAACCATGTTGCAGTGGAACCTCCAGCTCCATGAATCATGATGATGGTCCTTTGAGTGTCGTCACCTAGTTTCTCAGTGTGCACGCTCATGGACAGCAATGGACTTGCTCTGTCCTTTGAGTATTGTGGCGTGACCTCAAATAGCGGCTTGAATGAATGTCCGTACGGGAATTGACGAATCCATTTACACCAATTATCAGGGGTCAATGAGTTTTTTAAGACCTTGCGCGGCTTAAGGACAAGTCGAGACGCTAGATATGCCCAGTGCAACTGGCGTTTTCAGTTTCTCGGCCTAATGCATTAGGAGCATAGAGAATGAGTTTTCAAAATAAAGGCTTGATTGCTGGCATTCTGATTGTAATAATCGGAATTGGTGCAGTTGGGGCCTATATAATAATATACGATCCATTCGCTCCGCCGCCAGACGAATTTGTGGAAAATCCATACGATGTTGCCATTGTATTCGCCACAGGTGGTCTCGGTGACAAGTCGTTTAATGACGGCTGTAAGCAGGGAGCGGATGATGCCGTAACAGAGCTTAGCATCAACTATACGTATGTTGAGCCAACATCAATAACGGAATACGAGGGATACCTTCGTTCATATGCGGAGCATACCGATTATGACGAACCCTATGACCTCATCATTAGCATTGGCTTTGATCAAGCAGATGCGGTGATGGCAGTTGCTGAGGATTATCCAAACCAATACATGGCTATTGTTGACATGTACATTGACCCAGCGACTTATCCAAACGTTACGTCCTTGCTCTTCAATGAGCATGAGGGCTCAGCCTTAGTCGGTGCGATGGCTGGACTGATGACTGACACAAACATGGTCGGTTTCGTTGGTGGAATGGACATCCCGTTGATTAACAAGTTTGCAGCTGGATACGTATTTGGTGCAAACTACACAAACGAAGGCATCAACCACACAATCGCTTACGTGGGCCATTGGGCTGACCCAGGCTTGGGTCAGACTCTGGCGAACGGAATGTATGCTGCAGGAACGGACGTGATATTCGCAGCTGCAGGGCGGTCTGGTCTCGGAGTCATTGCCAGTGCGAAGGCGAACAATATTTCTCACGCTTACCGTACTTGGGCGATTGGTGTCGACAGTCCACAGATGTACCTTGGTTGCGTGGATCCGGAATATCCTGTGGCTCCAACACTGGTCATGACATCGATGCTGAAGAGAGTTGATGTTGCAGTCTACAACGTAATTGAACAGGTCGTTGATGACACATACACTGGAGGTCTAATGTTCTTCAGTCTATCCAACGGTGGCATTGACTACGAGATCAATGAGGATCTCCTAGTGATCGCCCCTGCCATCATAACTGAGATCAATACTCTCAAGGCTGCCATCATAGCCGGCACCGTCGTCGTCCCAGATGAGATCTACTGGACATAATTTACGAATATCTAGAGAGGCATAACGCCTCTCTTCTTCCTTTTTATTGCATTACCGTTCGATAGCTCTATCTCTATCCCTACATGTTAAATACCGCGACGTTTCAGCCTTGACGCAACCGTATCTCATCTCAGGAAGACAGAGGTCAGTGGAATGGAACAAGAAGGCAGGTACGCTGTTGAGCTTATCGGGATAAACAAGACGTTTCCCGGGGGAATCCAAGCAAACAAGGACATCACTCTCAGAATCCGCGAGGGCGAAGTCCATGGTCTGCTAGGGGAAAATGGAGCGGGCAAAAGCACCATCATGAATATCTTGTATGGGTTTCTTTCAAAGGACTCAGGACGCATAATCATTAGAGGTGAAGAAGTCGAGCCAAAGTCGCCACAGGACACCATCGACCGTGGTGTGGGTATGGTTCACCAGCACTTCAAGCTTATTCCTCCACTAACGGTAACTGAGAATGTGATTCTAGGGCTTGAGCCAGCTTCAAAGAAACCAGACCGAGATAACTCCCT
The DNA here is from genome assembly GCA_018238375.1 of Candidatus Thorarchaeota archaeon. Classification (GTDB taxonomy): domain Archaea; phylum Asgardarchaeota; class Thorarchaeia; order Thorarchaeales; family Thorarchaeaceae; genus WTCK01. The sequence goes on along the minus strand of JABCTJ010000064.1, from coordinate 36,400 downwards.
TGCTATGATTTCGGCGTTTCTATTGGTGCTCTTTCTCATGTACTTCTTTCTCCCTCTTGTTGAATTTCTATTCAGCGCTGCAGTACTCCTAATTTTTCTTACGGTGCTAATTAGACCGATTCAAGGAATCGGAAACTCTGCGACTCTGGCACGATTCGGAGGAATGCTTGGAAGATTAGGAGGCGATGTTCTACCTCTTGGTTTTGATGATGCCGCTAAGAGAATTCAGCGGATTGCAGATGAGAATGGACTTACAGTTGATCCGTACGCTAAGGTTCAAGACCTCTCAGTGGGACTTCAGCAGCGTGTTGAGGTGATTAAGACTCTATACCGTGAGGCAGATATCTTAATTCTTGATGAACCAACCAGCGTACTCACACCGCAAGAGGTTGATGAGTTATTCGTGACTTTGGAAACCTTCAGGAAGAGCGGCAAGACTATCATATTAATCACTCACAAGCTCCGTGAACCTATGGCGCTATGCGACAGGATTAGCGTCCTTCGAGATGGAGCCCTCGTAGGAACCGTCAACAAAGATGAAACTTCAGCCAGCGAGCTTGCGCAGATGATGGTTGGCCGCCCTGTTGTCTTCACTGTTGAGAAACCTCCTGCAACTCCGGGAGAGATTGTTCTCAATGTGGATGAATTGGAAGTTGAAGACCATCGAGGACTGTCGAAAGTCAGAGGTGTTTCCTTCCAAGTCCGTGCTGGTGAAATACTTGGAATAGCTGGCGTGGAGGGCAATGGCCAGACTGAGCTTATTGAAGCGTTGGTTGGCCTTCGAAAGCCCTCGGGCGGAACAGTATTCGTAGGTGATATCCATACAACAGGCAAGAATCCCCGGTTTGTGCGAGAAGCTGGAGTTAGTCATATTCCTGAAGATCGTCACCGTAGAGGTCTGATTTTACCATTTACCGTGGGGGAGAACCTTATACTGGGACGGCACTACAGACCACCCTTCATTTCTATGCCAGGTATTTTGGCATTGGATACGTTCGGAAGTATTTCCAGTGAACTTGTGGAGAATTACTCAATAAAGACAACGGGAGTTGATAGTTTTGCCAGCACTCTTTCCGGCGGCAATCAGCAGAAGCTTATTGTAGCTAGGGAACTGGAATCAAGTCCGAAGCTATTGATTGCTGCTCAGCCCACAAGAGGGCTGGATGTTGGTGCCACAGAATTCATCCATAAGACCTTGATTTCGATGCGGGATCAGGGAGTTGCTATTCTACTTGTTTCTGCCGAACTGGACGAGATAAGGTCTGTTGCTGATCGCATCCTGATCATGTTTGACGGACGAGTAGTGGGAGAGAAGATGCCAGATGAAACGGATGCTCAAGAGCTTGGGCTGCTCATGGCAGGACATTTAGATGGAGAAGAGCAAATGGAGGCAATCAATTGAGCGAAAATCGTCAGCAAGATACCCGAGAGCCATCTGATGAAACTCAAATAGGCCTGCTATCACGAATTCAGGCCGACGTAGAGCAGATACGCATCAAACTAGTTAATACTGCAGAGGAAGCACCTCGTCCAATCAAGGCAATCATAGTCGCAGTCGCGAAACTACTGACTTGGAACTTCTGGAAGCCAGTGATCTGGGCGCTCTTCTCGGTTATTCTGGCGGCCATCACAAGTGCTGCTATTATGGAGCTCTCTGGCTATAATTCGTATGATGCTTTCAGTGCGCTCATCATTGGAGCGTCAAGGCAATTCGACAGGGTCCTCTTCTTTTCGACGCCATTGATACTCACAGGATTATCTGTGGCTTTCGTCTTCAAAAGTGGTTTGTTCAATATTGGCGCCGAAGGTCAGCTCTACATGGGCTCTATGGCCGCCGCGATATTGGGGTACATAATCCCACTTCCGTACGGGGTTCACCCCTTAGTGTGTCTTGCATCAGGCGCTCTTGCAGGAGCATTATGGGGATTCCTTCCAGGGCTGCTCAAGGCTTACAGAGGCGCGCACGAGGTAGTTACGACAATGATGTTGAGCTACACTGCGATTCTGTTCTGCCAGTGGTTGGCCGCTGGGCCGCTGAAAGAACCCGGCGAGTACCAGTGGAATGCCCAAACAACACGAATTCTTGAAACGGCTGAACTGCAAAATATATGGGGTAACTACCTTCATGCAGGTTTCCTCGTGGCAATCATCTGTGTTTTCGTTGTAGCATTCATTCTGAATCGCACTGTGATGGGTTACGAAATGAGGGCTGTTGGATTAAATGAAGCGGCAGCTGAAACCGCAGGAATTAATACGAAAAAGAACGTGGCCTTGTCGCTGGCTATTGGCGGCGGCCTCGCTGGGCTTGCAGGAGCATCTGAGGTTCAGGGCAACCTTCATCGCTTCTACGACGGGTGGTCTCCGGGTCTGGGATTCGACGGAATCACAGTTGCTGTGTTAGGTAACAACAATCCGTTTGGTTGTTTGTTGGCTGCGATTTTCTTTGGCTTTTTAAGAGCTGGAGGAAATGCTATGCATCAACAAGCTCATGTGCCGATTGAGATGGTAGGTGTGATGCAAGGCCTTGTTGTGCTTTTTGTAGCGGCTCCACGTTTCATACAGTGGATGGCAGATCAATCATTAGATTACGGAAAATGGTTTAGCGCCGAGAAAGCGCGACCAATCCAACCAATCGTATTCGCACTTAATATGGTTATGGCCCTCTACGGAGCCTACTTCAGTTTCAGCATGCTGAGTGAAACTCAGCTTGGGTTGACGTTCATTGGCATCTCTGCGGTAGTGAGCATTCTAAGCATTGCTGCATTCCTCTTGATACTTGCAAGAAACTCGCGAGGGCTCATCGTTTCTCTCGTTGTGTCAATGTGTTGGTTTGCATTAGCTGTGATCGGAATGGGAGCTGGCATCAATATTGGTTTCATAATTCTGGTTGGCTTAGTGCAAGCTGTCTTGTCAGTGTTATCACTATTGCTAATGAAAGGCGTTGGTCAATCTAAGGGAGGCGGTGCCTGATGGAATCCTCCATGAAACGTTTCCTCCGAAGGGAAATAATTATGCCTGTGGTCCTTCTGGCGTCAATCACAATACTCCTGAAACTGACCTATGATGCACTCGATGATGTTGACACGTTCTACGCACTTACAGGTTGGCTTCTGGAGGCCACTCTGCAGTCCGCAACCCCACTCATCCTAGCTGCACTGGGAGGAATGTTTTCTGAAAAGTCGGGTGTCGTCAACATAGGCTTGGAAGGGATGATGCTTATTGGAGCGTTTGCTGCTGTTGCGGCCACCTACTTTTTCTACGACCCCTGGATTGGACTTCTTGCTGCGGTTTTAGCAGGTGGAGTACTTGCTGCAGTCCACGCGATCATCAGTGTAAAGATGAAAGGAAATCATATCGTTAGCGGAACGGGGATAATACTTTTCGCAGCTGGGTTCACGACCCTGATGCTGGAAGTCATCTGGAATCGGAAGGGTATGTCAGAGCAGGTCACTGAACTCCCAAAGGTAAGTATGCCTTTCTTGCAGGATATCCCCATCATTGGCGTTGCGTTCGATAATTTATCACCTGTTGTGTATTTTACCTTCGTGTTGGTTATAGTCAGCTGGTACGTGATGTATCGCACTCCGTTCGGTCTTAGACTGCGAGCAGCTGGAGAGGATCCAAGCACACTTGACGCAGCAGGAGTTAGTGTTGAGAAGTATCGATTCATTGGTGTTGTAATCAGCGGGTTCCTCGCTGGCCTTGCTGGTGCCTACATAAGCATCGGTTTCGGACTCCCCGCCTTCGGAAAACAGATGACTACGGGCAGAGGGTTCATTGCTCTTGCTGCATTGATATTCGGTAACTGGTCTCCTTTCGGCGTACTCGCAGCTGGCTTACTCTTTGGATTCCTAGACACACTGCAATTCTTCGTAGGCTTCGTGCCTGCTTGGGAATGGGTTCAGAGTTACAGTCAGTTCCTTCAGATGATACCATTCGTTTTAGTGGTGCTCGCTCTTGCTGGAATCCGTAAGTCAGTGCCTCCGAAAGGCATCGCGGTACCATATGAAAAGGAGGTAAAAGCCTAGCACCTTTCGGAAATCATTACGCCTGCACTATGCTTAAATCATAAATTCGGAGAGAGTCGTCTACCTTGAAGACAAAAGATGTACACAATAGCGATGCCTTCCTCCTCTGTTTGGTGGGCGGCATTTTAATGATGCTTGCAGGAATAAGTGGGACAATCCAGCTTTTGGGAGAACACCTTCTAAGCAACGGTGATGCCATGGACCCAACAGCTATAATGACTGTTGAAATCGTAACAGGTATGTTGGTCTTGCTAACGGGACTCGGCGGAATGGGAATCATTGCAAGCGGCATTATTTTAACGACAAGAAGAGTATACATGGGTAGGATACTTGTGGCTCTGTTTACAGGAATGGGGGTTCTGGGATTAGTACTTAATCTAGCCCAGCTTGTGATGGTAGGCACTTTAGCAATGGATCTAATGCATCAGGTGGGTCAATCACTTGGTTGGATAGGAGCGATTTTTGCGATTATCGGTCGAACGGTAGCGGTGCAAAAACCCATAGTGGATTAATGCGCATCGAAATGGAAAAACAGTTGATTGAGAGCTATTGTGAAGCAATAAGATGGTGGTTCAGACCCTCATTGAAAATACAAAGAAGCATATTCAGATTCCAAGTGTACTAACATACCAAACTAAGGAGTCGTTAGTACGTCTACATTCATTCCCACAACTAAGATCCAAAACGTGGTTGCTTCAGTGGTTCTTGGCCAGGATATTGACCTTGATGAAATAGTGGCTACAATTCCGGATATCGAATATCACCCAGAGCAGTTTCCAGGACTGGTCTACCGGCTCAAGAAGCCAAAGACTGCTACACTCATTTTCAATACAGGAAAGATGGTTTGCACAGGCGGCAAGAGCGTGAAAGAGTCAACAAGGGCGGTGCATAAAATTGTGAAGAATCTCAATGAAGCTGGTATCACGATAGCGGCGAAACCTGAGATCACAATACAAAATATCGTTGCAAGTGGTGACATTGGGGTTAATATAGATCTTGAGAAAGCGATTTTAATCCTCGAGAATTCCATGTATGAGCCTGAGCAGTTTCCCGGATTGATATATAGACTAAGAAAACCAAAAACTGTGGTTTTGATATTCGGTAGTGGTAAGATAGTTATCACAGGTGCGAAGCTCGAGGAACAGGTTCCGGAAGCTGCGATAATAGTTAGGGACCGATTAATGGAATTGGATCTCGTACGAATGGATGATTTTCCTACAACATCGAATCATCATTGATCAACTGTAGAACACCAATCTGTGATTTAGAAGAGATCCAACACTACTAGGGACCAGTTAGCTGAACGCCATAGCCGAAACAGAGCTTTCGATATTTTTCGCAGCCTGCACGCACTCCCGAAGGATCCCATTCTTGTCTGTATCCATGCGCGTGAAGATGGAAACAAACCAAACTCCCTTGCCCGTACCGCAGATGAAACAGAGTGCTCCTTCTGGATTTATCCCAACAAAGCCATTCTCTGTTGTTAATGCCGATAGAAATGTCATCCCACCTACTGTGAAGCTTTGCTCCTGCCTTTGCCATGACGCTAGAATCGCTGGAACATCCTGAGCAATCTGGATATTCTCTGTAGCATATGCCACCCTTCCTTCATAGGTGAAAACACACGACCCGAGAATCTCGCTGTAATTACTCATTGCTATGTCAATTGTTCGTTTGATGCGCATCACCATTGCAGATTCCTTTGCGGTTTGTCTGCTGATATTGAAATAGCTATGTTGCGTATCCTTAACCAGTGAATCTACGAATTTGGAACTGTGCTTGCCATGGCCTTGGCCATCAACAAAGCACGATGGTGCAGCTCATCATGTCCAATCCATGTGGTGAAGCGTCCATTCCTGGAAGACATGCCGTGTCGCAAAGCGATGCTATAGAGGTTATTTCCAGTTAGGGGACAGGAAGTAAATCGGTAAACAAACCAGTCTCCGGAACTTGCTTCTTTGATTCTGCACCGCACGTCAATGTGACTACCACTCTCAAGAAAGATTCTAAAGCGTTTACCGATGCTTTGCTTGATTTTTACATTCTGTCCGAAGAGACCTTGAAAGGTTGCTTTGGTGTAGAAAACGGCTGGACTCGGAAAGAATGCCCATGACCAGAGGCCATATGCAAAGACTATCAATGAGAAAGATAGGAAAAACGCTACCGTGTTAAGGGAAGCCACTATTTCAAAAATTCCTATCCAACCAGCTGGGAACCATTCAGGAGGCGTTGCCCCGAATCCATGAATTCCTATACTGTAGAAACTGTAACACACAATTGTGAAGATAATCGTGAGCGTGACTATGATTGCCCTCTGCCTGCTGATGTACAGGTCTTGTGCATGCTTCAGAAGGCAATCCATTCCTACGCCTCCAACGCTTTTGCATAGATCTTGGAAGTATCTTTCCCGTATTTCCTACACAACTCAACAAGCATCGACAACAGAGGGTGCTCACTGTTGATTCTGATTGCATGAAGTCTTGGAGTGAGCTCGTCGATCAAGATCATGTCATCTTCCTTCATGTGAGTTAAGACTCCTCGATAGAGGCTTCTTGACTTTCCACTGTAGCCAATGAGGCGGCTTAGCTGAACTCCACTCACACTTCGGGGGTACACGTGGCCTAGCGCAAGGAGAATCGCTCTCCGAGTTTCATTAAGAGAAGACATGAGCTGAACCATTTCGTATACAGTGTGCAGAGTATCGTCATCAGCCATCCTTCTCGCCTGTCTATTTAGTTTCTTGTGCTTATTTGAACACAAAGCCATGTAAATATTCAGAACAAAGCAATGGTTACTTGCCTTTGGGGATGAAAATGTTCGTTTGGAGTCGAACAATTGGTCGGCATTTTCTGCTTTCTGGAGGAAGAAAAGGTCGTTTCTCAATATCCAAACCTTTCGACTTTTCGTTCCCGATATGAGCAGCAAAGTGTTAATAGCGTAACTTGGAGCAAATTGGTGAGAACTCAACAATCCACTAGTGGAGGTCTTTATTATTAGCACGTTTGGAAGTAAATACTTTGGCTGGTTGGCAAGCCTAATCGTTGTTCTTGCCGCTGGCTGGTTTCTGCTGCCTACAGGATATGTCACCTTGGTTCAATGGCTCGCACCTATCCTAGGCAACTACGTACGACCAACCTTTGTGATGGTTAACATCCTGATCGTGAACCCCTTGGGGAACCTCGTCATGGTTGCAATCTGGGCTATCGCAGGTTTGGTGGGAGGAATAATGTCAGGAACTAAGAAAGGAGGCATCTTAATTGCATTCATGACTTGGTTCAGCTGCATTGGTATAGGCGCATTCTGTCTAATTCAATTTCTGATGCCAATCATGGAAGGAACAATCACCATGTCAATGCCGCCCATACCACCGGGAACATCCCTGGCAGATGTTCTGTCAATTCCATTAGTCCAATCGTTCATTAGCGATTTGCCTGGGCTTCTCGCAAGTATGGGCGGTGGTGGCAGCGGACCCGATATTGTTGGTCTCGTTATGTCGGTCGCGGTCTATATCATCTCACCATTGATAATCGCTATAATCGGGGGTATTGTTGGTGCAATCCTCAGACCGAAGGAGGAATTTTAGATGCACGTCGATAAGAAATACGCAATAGCATTCCTGTTGTTTGCATTCCTGATACTGCCCATGGCGGCTTCAGCATATCCAGTCATGGCCCAAGATGGTCCCGAGGAAATCATTGAGATCCTTTTGACTGAAGGCGCAGAGATTCTCGTCACAAATATAGATGAGAACGGAGCTCCTGCTGTGATTTATGCGCAGCTAGGACTTCCATCTGACGACCTTGACTTGGAAGCAGAAATGTTCGACAATTGTCTTGCGCTTGCTGTTCTAGCAACCCGCGGTGAACTCCTAGATTACGTTTTTAGCCTAATAGGAGATGATTTCATGGGTGGTGGAGAGCCGGGCTTCATGCTTTCTCAATTTGAGGAAGGCTTCACTCCAGAAGCTATCTTGGACCTCCTCGGTACTGATTTCAGTCTGTTGATATCTGCTTACTACAACCTTGATGAAGCTGTGGCAATCGGAAAGATGGGTCAAGTTCTAACCCACCTTGCGAACCCAGCTGTGTTTGGTTTCAGCTTCGCTGATATTATTCATCTTCGTATTGATGAGGAATTCTTCGGAGAAGGCTTCGAGGTGGAACTCCCCTTCGATGCACTTGATGTCTTCATGTACCAAGTCACAAACCCATTCGCTGATGCACTTGGTGTTGTACTTGGTGGGCTTGACAATACTGGCCTTTTAGGAAACATTGACCAATCAATATTCCTCGCAGAGCGCGGAGCGGCTGCAGGCCTTCTAGCCATCCCTAACATGGGTGACTTGATCGACCTCTTCAACAATACTATGGGCGGAGGTGCCAGCTTTTCATTGGCTGCTGAATCATTCTTCCCCTCTCAGTTCGATATGATAGATGGCTCGATCTCGGTAGCCGCTGTCGGATATATCGGCGAGCAAATCTTGACATATGGCGACACTGACCTGAGCATAGGAAGTCTAGTCGGCGCTACTGGCTCATTCAGTCCGATGGCGGACGGCATCTCTATTGTTATGGGTGTCTTGCCAGAGGGCGCCAACATCACGGGCATCAGTCCTGATGATGAAGGCCTAGCAATGCATGAAAATAATTCGAACATGGTCATGTGGAATGCTAGCGGACTGGGTACCGTGTCAGACTACATCATTGAGTTTGAATCCGATGACTTCCCGCCAGACATCACGATTGAGAGGACCTTCAGTCCAGTCAGCACAGTGCCCGGCGGTTCTGTAGAAGTCACCGTTACTGTAACGAACAACGGCGAGGTTTCAATAGAAAACGTCAATATAACTGACGACGGTGTTAGAGCGATATATAACACAGTTACCGTTGCGGGTACTACGTCCCAAACCGTACCTTCCCTTGCGGGAGGAGCTTCTGCGTCAATTACATACTCTGTGACCTTCAAGAACGAAGGGAAGTACACATTCCCCAACGCTGAGCTTACCTACGATTTCAACTCTCGGGAGTACGCCAAGGACACAGTAACTGATGGCTATGATGTCGTTGCAGACCCTGTTCAATTGTTGACCCAGATGATCTTGGATGGCATGCCAATATCAGGGGCAATCCTTGGCATTGTCGCTTTGGGCGCTCTTTTCAACATCAACAAGATGCGTAAAGGTGGCGGCTCCAGCGGCGGGTACCAAGTCTAGAATAGATTGACGACTCTCGACGCGTTTTTAGTCGCGGGTCGTTAACCCCTTTCTTTTCTCTCAATAACAAGCTTTGCTCTTTGGAGTTCATTCTTCAGCAGCTTTATCTTTGAACGACTGTCACAAACCCAGTGTGATGTCGGATGCCGCTTAAGGATTCACTCAATGGATACCTACGTTTGCCCCGTGATTTCTTTGGAATTCCACAGCCAGCGACCGGTGACCCTGATGTTGGTGTCCTCGGAATTCCGTATGATCTGACATCAAGCTATATGCCGGGGACTCGCTTCGGTCCCGATGCAATTCGAAAGGCTACAGATAGTGAACGGTCGCATAGCTATCCACTAAGTATTGGTCAACCAGCTGCCAATAATGACAAGGCGCTATCAGAGCGGATTAATCTTGAGGACATTGGAGACCTCGAGGTTTCGCTCAGGCTTCCTGAACAAGCAATGCTCGACATCACTGAAGCAGCAGCTAAGCTAGCTGAGCATGATAGTCACTTGTTATTCATGGGTGGTGATCACTTCATCACATACCCCCTATTGAGGGGTCTCAGTCGTAGCAAACTTGGGACCTATGGACTAGTCTATCTCGACGCTCATGCTGATTTCTATACGACCTACTCTGGTCATCCGTACTCGCACGCAACTACACTGAGGAGAATCCTCACAGATGGCTTGATTGATAGGGTTAACTTGTTAACCCATGATCTTAGGGCAGCTCTCCCTGAACAGAAGGCAGAACTAGCTAAAATTGGAGTAATCTTACCTCAATCTCAAAAATCCTTCTCTAAAGCAATCAACAAAATAGCAATGCAAGTAGACACCATCTATATCTCAGTCGATCTAGATGTTCTGGGCCCCAGCGTTGCACCTGGTGTTAGTCATCCTGAATCAGGTGGACTCAATATGGTTGAGCTTGCGCAGTTGTTGAGATCTTGCTTTGCTACTGGCAAGGTAAAGTACGTAGACATTGTAGAGCTAAACCCAATGGTTGATACTACGGGTCAAACCGCCATTGCTGCCCGAGACGTGGTCAAAGAGCTTCTCACAGGCTTTGCTAGTCAGAAGGATTATAAGTAGCAATTGCACATAATATAATTGACTAAGATGAGCCGTCAAAGTGAGCATAGCATAGAGAACACCGTTTCGCATGTTAGTGAAATCCTTCGAAACCTCGGCTTCGGTGCACATGAGGCAGAAGTTATCATTGCACTGAATAGATTGGAATCAGCAACTGTATCGGAACTGTCTCCAGTCACAGGTATTCATCACGCAAATCTCTATGCTGTACTTGATGGGCTTGTTGGTAGGGGAATCGTTGTGAGCAGTGGGGGTCGACCAAGAGTCTATGGATTTGCTCCACTTACTCACCTGAAGGATCTTCTCTCAACAAAAGTCAATCAATTGATTGCCGACCTTAAGCATTTGCAGAGAGAACGGGAACCCAGTCAGACTGTGCCGGCACTTGTCTATACGATACGTGGCATGAGTGAAGTCCACGGAAAGATGCTAAGGATGCTGGGCAATTCAAAAAATCGGATAATGATTGCTGCTCCGAGCTTAACAGAACTTGGAGATTCTATTATCAAGGCCCTTCAACTGGCTTCTGAACGAAGAGTTATCATCAGAGCAATCTTCGGTACCGAATCTACCACTCATGGGTTCGATATCCAGCAACATATTAGGGATGATACAATGGCAATCAATTTGGTTGTCGATGGTGAGGAAGCTCTAATTTCGATGCCAGACCTATCTGTTTGTGGGTGGGTCGACAATCCTCTCATCTCATTACAACTCGAGAGCTTTCTCGAACAAACTTGGAAAACTATCAAAGAGGTTTGACCAATGACAGATTATGATGTGATCATCGCGGGCGCCGGTACTGGCGGAGCAACAATGGCATACACACTGGGAAAGAAAAGCCACTCTATTCTTCTCATCGATAGAAAACAGAAGGACATGATTGGTTACAAGACATGCGGGGACGCTCTCGGCTCTCACCATCTCAAGGAGTTGGATAACCTTGTGGGCCTCCCAAAGATGCCGAAAGGAATCGTCGAGTACGATGTGGCTGGCATAGACATTATCGCTCCAGATAGAGAACACAGACTCAGAATGGCTGGACCAACAACCAGTGGATTCTCATTTAACCGATTAAAGTTGGGGCAATGGATGTTATCAATTGCAGAAGACGCTGGCGCAACCGTCATGGCTTCGACACGAGTCAAGCGATTGATGTTTGATGGGGGTAAGGTTTCTGGCGTAAAGATCATGGAAGAGGGTTCTGACTCTGACAAGGAACTGACCGCAAGGATTGTTGTGGATGCAACCGGCGCCGTTGGAATGCTTCGTCGTCAGCTTCCTGAGTCTTCGCCTGTAGAAAGGACAATCGCAAAGGAGGACTTCATGGTTGCTGTTCGGGATATCTATGAAACCCCCGATTATACTTTTGAAACCCCGGACATCCTAGACATATATTGGGACCAAGAACAAACATTAGGTGGGTACATCTGGGTTTTCCCGCAAGGTCCCAATAGGGTCAATGTTGGTTGCGGACTGATGACGATTCCAGGTCACAAAAAGCCACAGGATATATTCAACAACTTTGTCCGGAAGAATTGGGATTTCATGAAGACCAAGCTGGTTGAAATTCATTCAGGCGGTGGAATCGCTCCGGTGCGTCGTCCAATAGATACGCTTGTCGATGACAACTTCATGCTCGTCGGCGATTCGGGAGCGCAGGTCAACCCAATTCACGGAGGTGGAATAGGTTCATCTATGCTTGGTGGTGCGCAAGCAGGGATTACTGCTTCCGAGGCGATCGAGCAGAACGACACTTCAATCAACGCTCTATGGCCGTATAACCCGAGGTACATGGAGAGCTATGGAATCAAGCAAGCGTCTCTTGACGTCTTCAGGTGGTTCCTTCTGAACATTACAAACGAAGACATCAATTTCGCCTTCAAGAAACAGATAGTAAAGGCAAGCGACCTGTTAACCACAAGCACGACCGGAAAGATGTCAATGGGGTCCGGAGAGAAGTTCAAACGTCTGGTGTCAGGTGTTGGAAAGGTTCCCTTGCTCGTGCGAATCAATAGGATTGGTAAGATTATGGAGGAGGTCAAAGTCGTTTATGCGGCGTATCCTGACTCTCCAAAGGGGCTCCAAGACTGGAAAGCACGACTTGTTCCAATCTACAATGCTGCTAAGAAGGCATAGAGCATGCGAAGGGTGGGCTCAGCTGCGGGGATTGACCTCTTCGCTCCAGCTGACGCCTACTTTTCATATTTCAACAGCCCGTATGTTGGTCACAAACAAGGCGCTTCAATTGACATTTACCCGAGCCACGAGGAATGGGGCGGTCCCGCCTACTCTCCAATCGCAGGTCAAATCATTCGCGTTAAGAAGATGAGAATGGGCAAAGAGAGGATTTTCCCGTCCGATGAAGCAGACTTCGGCATAGCCATTGTTCCAGAAGGGTCCACTGATATTGTCCGTATCTTGCATTGTGTCCCAGAAGTCGATGAGGGAACGACAGTTGAAGCTGGGCAACGATTGGGGTCTCTCATTCGATCACGCTACTTCAACTACTGGACTGGACCTCACTATCACATAGAGATAATGAATGCTCACGATTTCAACAGGTCTACTAAGTCATATCCTCTGAACGTTGAATTGGCCTCCGTGCAACAGGTACAACGGGAGAGCGGCTCTGAACTCGAATGCTTGATCATAAGAGTAACTGATGATGTCATAATGGCAGCCACAGACGACTCACCCATAGCCATTTCCGGAGACCTCGTTGGGCATGCAGCCTACTGTGGGAGCGACAGAAGATATGGTATTCTGGATGCCGGAGTCCCCCATTACAGCCATGGAGGCATTCTAGGTCTTGCCAAATCCATTGAAGAAAGCACCGTTACCGCTTGGGGAACTGACATCGGATACGCTGTAGCAAACTTGGATAGCCGCCTTCCCTTCAAGAGAGGAAAACTGGTCCGACCATCTTTCGAAGGGGAAATCATCAGAGGAGTTTCATGTTTTGCATTTACAAGAAAGCAAACAGTGAAGGGGTCTCCTCCGGTCATAATGATTCCTCAACAGTATGGTGGATTCTCTGGAAAGTTCGTGGAGGGGGACGTGGGTGTCCTTTCCTTCAAACGCCCAAACGACATCGTTAAAGAGCAATAGATGGTCTTGATATACGATTGTTTTGGTCGATTTGGTTCGCCTTTCATTGGGTACTGCAATAGAAGTGGGGCTTGAAAAAGGAGCAAACGACCCGAATTTCACCACTGCTTTCATTATGACCCATAGCGAAAACAAGTGCTCCGCCAATTGCGCGTTTTGCCCGCAAGCACAGGATAGTAGTTCATCCCCTCATATGCTGTCGAGGATTGGGTGGCCTGAGTACAAGCTTGATGATTTCATTCATCACCTGCAGCCAGGGTTAAACTTCAGAAGAGTATGTATTCAATGCTTGAACTATCCAACAGTTGTAGATGACGTTGAGGAGATACTCGCTTTTGTTAAGGCCAAAGTAAAACTACCCGTATCCATTTGCATCCATCCAGTAAATCTGGAAGAAATGAAGCGTCTGCAAAAGGCTGGAGCGCAGAAGATTGGGATTGCTGTGGATGCATGCACTCCCGAGCTATTTGAAAAGATCAAAGGTGCAGGTCGTAGAGGGCCATATCGATGGGACCACCATCTTGAAGCTATGCAGCAAGCGCTTGAAGTATTCGGTCCCGGAAATGTCACCACTCATCTTATTGTTGGTCTAGGTGAAACAGAAGCGGAGGCATCTGATTTCATCATCAAAATGTATGAAATGGGGATAACAGTGGGACTATTCGCGTTTACAGCAATTCGAGGCACTGCACTGGAAGAAATGAGTCAGCCTGCTCTAGAGTCCTACAGACGTTTGCAGGTCCTGAGATATCTTGTTGCCAACAAATTAGTTAACCGTGAAGTGGTTTCCGCAGATGAGAAGGGCAAGCTTGAGTTGAAAACTGATGTCGCGTGGCTCAGGGAAACCTTATCATCAGGCGAGGCGTTTAGAGTAACAGGTTGCAGTGGCTGCAACCGACCGTACTACAACGAAAGGCCTCGCGGACCTATGTACAATTACCCTAGACCCCTCTCAGAGGATGAAGTACACAAAGCACTCGCAGAGGCAGGATTCGTGAGCCGTGATGGAAGAGTTTAGGTTCCTAGATCTATGCGTTTACAATGCCTACGAGAACATGGCTATTGATGAAGCGATTACCTTAGCCATGAAAGAAGGAGAGGCGCCTCCCACCTTGCGCCTGTATAGATGGAGACCCTCTGCAGTATCCATTGGAACGTTTCAGGGCATGACAGATGAAGTTGACCTCAAATATTGCAGATTAAATAAAATCGACTACATCCGAAGGATCACAGGTGGTGGAGCAGTATACCACGATTTCGACGGGGAAGTGACCTACAGTCTTATTGTTCCTAAGGGCCATCGCTTGGCTCCGCCTGATATTCTGAAGTCTTACAAAATAATCTGCGGAGGAATCATTGAGGCCCTTAAGCATCTGAAAATAAAGTCCAAGTTTCGACCGATAAACGATGTAGTGACTGGTGGAAAGAAAATCTCTGGTAATGCTCAGACACGACGCAATTCGTGTGTACTGCAACACGGAACGACTTTGCTCGACTTGGATGTTGAAGTGATGTTCTCCATACTGAAGGTTCCCAAGGAGAAGATATCTGATAAAATGATTCAAGACGTGAAGAAGAGCGTGACTTCCATCAGGGAAGTTTTGGACAGGCATGTAGAAGTGGATGAGCTCGGGAACGCACTTAGAATCGGGTTCTCAAAAGCGCTGAAAATCGACCTTGTTCCAGGTGCTCTTATGGCGAAAGAATGGTCTGATGCTCAGAGACTGATGAAGGAGAAATACTCAACCACCAAATGGAACCTTTCGAGGTAGAATATCATGGGCGATAGCATATACAAGGTGCCAGGTGGAAAGCTTCTGAAGATCAAGCTTACACCCTCAGAAGGTCGGATTCGTGCCATAGTCATTAAGGGAGACTTCTTCCTTCATCCTGAAGAAACACTGATAGCTCTTGAAGAATTCCTTGCCGGGAAAGAGCTTGATGAGGTCACACTAGCTGCTGATATTCAAGACTTCTTGGATGAGGTGGGTGCCACGCTAGTAGGAGCCGGCGCCGCTGACATTGCTAAGACTATCTTAATGGCAATGTGAATGAGCAATGAAATTCGCTCGTTTCATGGAATGAACGAAACCAGTTGAAGCTCGACTGGGGGAAGAATCAATTCATAATGTTCGTAATCCCCGCTGAGGCGTGGGCGCGGGGTGTGACCTACCGACGAAGCGTGACTGCGCGAGAATCATTTTAACCTCTTAACAAGGAAATAGAATTCGTTTGGTCCACGTTCTTCAGAAGAGAGGAGTTCTTGGCCCGAGACACGAGCCCAAGTAGGAATGTCACTCACACTTCCAGGATCACTAGTAATGATTTCAAGAACCTGATTGATTTTAAGCGATTTGATAGCTTTCCTACTTTCTAATACAGGTCTTGGACAGGCTAATCCACGAGCATCCAATGTTTTGTCAACTTTTACCATTTCATTCACACAGTATTGTTGGATGACCTATGAATTTGTTATGGTCTTCGTTTTTTTTAAGTTGATTGGCGTATCTTTGAGTTTGTCATAAGTGAAAATTGAGGATATGATTATCGGGTCAATGAGATGATGAAACCCTGTCATGTCCGGAGGTTCCATGGCTCGAATATTCCAACCTATGCTCTTAGGACCAAGCAGACATTCTGATGTAAAGAAATTTCTAATTATTGAAAATCATGAATCTTGGAAAATGATAATTCCAAATGTGCAAAAGATTCTTAATCTTGACATTGCGATAGATATAGAATTCCATAGAAATTCAATGCCAGTAAGAAATCTAAACACAATTGCAATTAATCATATTACGCGATTAGGGTGTATTAGTAATGAATTACTATCTTAGAAACATGCTAAAATATTGGAGATACACTGTCAGAATGTTTGTGAAATTACTGTTACACAGATCTGAATCGTCTGAAATTTCTGTTGATCATTTACTTGAGCGCATGAATTCTAATCTACCTCCGTTGATAATAGACATTCGATCTGCTCCAGAATTTAATGGAGCTGAAGGACATATTCCAAATGCCAAGTCAATCCCCATTGGGGAATTAACATCCAATTTGGAGAATCTTCACTCATCTAAAGAAAAGGAAATAGTAACCATTTGTCCGGGAGGTGGTATGTCTTTGGTTGCTGTTGATCTTTTAACCGAAGCGGGCTTCAAAGATGTTAAGAGCTTAACAGGAGGCTTTGATTTGTGGGTAAAAAGCGGGTATCCCACCACTAAGTCTTAATTTTACACACGCAATCATGCATGGAAATCTAGTTGAGGTCTCAATGGATGGGCTGGACATCATGAGAAACAGAGTGCACCAACTGTGACTACCACTAGTCTATTGACTACCTTCAGTCTGATTGCTTGAAATTTTCCTAGCCTGACTCACTTGAACGAATAAAACACTGACTGCAATCAATGATAGTGCAATCCAGTCGAGAATAGTGGGAATTTCTCCCAAGAAGACGACTGAGAGAATGATAATTTGTGGCATCATTGTGCTTTGAATCAAGGACATGTCAATCGCTCTGATATGCTGCATGGCCTTATTCCAAAGAGTGAACGCAAGAGCCGTGTTCACAACACTCAGCCAGATGATGTATATCCAAGAGATCAATGGTAAGTTTGGAACTCCTTCGGTTAAGAGACCCCAAATCAAGAGAATCGCGGCACCGAATGCCATACTTGTTCCAGTTATAACGAGTGCTGGAGCTGTTCTATTGCGATTGATTGCTCTGCCAATAACTGCGGAAAGCGAGTTGGCTAGCAATCCGACTACGGTCACAAGGAGACCAAAGAGAGCCATTTCTCCTAGGTCTTTGGGATAGAAGTAGGCAATAATCCCAACAACCCCAAGCAGAATGAATCCAATCTGATTTAGTGAGGGCCGCTCCCTAAGTAGGCCGACCGAGAGGAAGAGCACAACAAATGGAGTAAGGTTCAGAATCAACGACACCGCAATTGCTGGGAGAAGACTAAGAGCCATAAACTGAGTTCCCTGCGTAACAGTAACGAAGATGATTCCATAGCCTGCCACTGTAACCCACCATCTTCTGTGCTGTCTCATAGCAGCGCTGCGTGATTCCTTATTCGCGAGAATTAGTCCAAGCAGGATGGCGGCCGCTAGGCCGTATCTAAGACCAGCAAATGTGATGGGGGGTATCTCCTCCAGACCAAACTTGATGATAACCCAAGAAGACGCCCAGAGTGCTGTGACTACTAGGGCAAGAAGAACCGCCATCAAATATGTGCGAAATGAAGAGCGAGTTTCAATTTCATTCTTTTCTTCCTGCAAGCATTCACCACACCCCGGACTTCTTGAGTCGTGTGAGAGCAAGCCTTATCATGGACATCAATATATTGCCGTCTTACGACGGGTGTTTAAAAGTGATTCAAGCAAAGGTTCTGATTAGTACAGAGGACTACTACACGTGTGACATCACACGAACCATACCTGTAAGAGTGAGCATTACTACAATTAACGGTCCAGTTGGTTTTGGCATAATAGAATCATTGGCCGGTGGAGAGGAATCACTCAAGCAGTATGTGTCTGCCATGAAGGCATCTTCCAGCGTACTCAAAATTGAAACTACATATCAATCTCCTACTGCTTATTGGACTCGTGTTACCATTCAACCAGATACTCCATCGATCTATGAAACAGTTCTTGAGAGCTCGTGCATGACACGTCTTCCGGTTATCATTCAGAACGGAGTTCAAGAACACACGATTCTTGCACCCTCCAAAGAAGCTTTTCGAGCTATGCTGAATTCATTGAAAGCTCGTTTCTCTTCAGTTCAATTGAAGCGAGTACGATCATCAGCTACAGGTTCGCCAGAGCATCGTCTTACGTCAAAGCAGATGAAAGCTGTAAGTCTGGCATTCAAGCTCGGATACTATGATATCCCTCGGAGAATCAGCATTGCAGAGATGTCAAAGAGCCTCGGTATCAAAAGAGTGGCATTGCAAGAGCGGCTAAGAAGGGTGGAAAGAACGCTTGTGAATGATTTCATTGAAGAAGCAGCCTCCTTCTAGAGGTGCTTCGAGGTATTCGAGTGGTGTACATAATAATCGAAAGATACTAGGCAACAGTGAAATAGCGGCAATGTCTGCATCTCATAATCTCAATGAAGAAGAATGAGGTGTCGTAACGACGCCCTGGTTGTAGAGGGATTTGCGATGAACGCGTACTTCATGATTGTCTTGCTTGCTGTTGTGTTATTCTTCGTTGTATGGGGACTGGGATGGTTCTTGGAACGCCTGTCACATCTCACACTCCAGACGACACGGAATCCCGGCTCACGAGCATGGTACCTTCTTGTTGGACCGGGTGTAGCACTACACGAGTCTTCTCATGCTTTGGGATGTATCTTCACACGAACGCCCATTGTCGAGTTCAAACCAATTAACGTGTCTGTTCAAGGAGATCAAGTTGTGCTCGGTTACGTACGATATCAGAATCCACCGAGTCATTTCAAGCGCGCAATCATCAACCTAGCACCTGTTGGAGTGTCATTGATTCTCCTAACAACATTTGCATTAGCTGCGACATATTTAGCGCCTGAATATACGGGCATTGGCGGTGAAGCGCTTAACCTGCTATTCGGTTTAATTTCCCTTAAGCATGACCCAAATCTTCTTGCGAACCCTGCCTTGCCGGTCATTCAGATTGCCAACTTTGTCTACAACTTCTTCACAGCGATTGCAGGTCTTACAGTTATCAATCCGGTATTCTGGATCATTGCCTTCTTTGCCATGACAATCATGTTCAGCAACGCTCCATCAGATGTCGATATCGAAAATGCTTCCGTTGGATTGAAGGCTATCATCATCTTTGACCTAATCTGGCTCGCTTTGGCAGCTGTATTTCCCGAAGTGGGTTGGCTCCTCCCAGGATTGTTCGAGCTGCTTGCAATGCTATGGGCCCTTGCGCTGGGTTTCGCAGTTGTAGCGTATGGTTTCTTCATAATGATAACAGGGATGTCACATCTCAAGACACCGTTTAACATCATTCCTTTCATAGCCTGCATCGCAACAGGAGCGGTAATGTCATACTACAATTTTGGCACTCCTGCGTTCCAGACTATTGTGGCACTCGTGGTCTTTGTAGTTGTGATACTACCTTTGTTGTATACGAAAGTATTCAGAGTAGGACAAAGCTAAAACAAACACGCAAGATGCACAGTTCGATAGTCATGTCACTGTAATACGTGATGTCATATTGTATCCCCCGCACTCATACACGGTTATCAGATATGACGAAAATTGAGATTGTCCGACGGCCCTCACTGATTAGCCCGCGTCATTTGCTCAGGTATATCTTCTTCACTGAGATGCAGGTTGAGCAAGCCGCTAAGATACTCAATGAAATCGTCAAGGCCGACGGTGTTATCCCGGATTCTGACTGGCAGCAATTCGTTTACACCAGCAGGGGTCTCTACGTTAAGGTCATGAGAAAGCTTCGTGATGTGGGTCTAGTAGAGAAAAGAATGGGCGAATACAGACTCGCAAAGGACTTCTCAAGCGCGCTTGAAAAGATGGCCAAATACTGGGCTGATATTGTCAGCTCCTTTAATGAAGGAGATAGGTCAATATCATTCTAAGGAGCTTTAAGCATTAGACCGGAGAGCTGTTTCCTTATTCGAATTTAATTTCTTTCAGCGTCGAGATTGCTTTCTCGCCCGTTATTTTCAGAACGCCAAGCTTCTCAAGTTCTCTCGCGTGTTTGGTTGCTAATCCTACTGGAACTCCCAATGATTTGCCAAGTTCAGTAAATGTGATTGAGCCAACTTCGTCCACTAGCAGCAAAACCTTTGTGTTTGCCTCCATGCCAAGCACCGTGATGTAACGCTTGGTTCGTTCATCGGAAAGATCTCTCATCTCAAGGGCAATATCTCTTTCTTTCTCCATCAAACGAGTGGCTTTTTCAAAAGCTTCCCTTTGCATCTCAACGATACGCACTTGTTCTTGTGATTCTTTCAGCTCGTTCTCGTAGTCGTAAACACTTTGCTCCAGGTCTTTCACTCGTTTGATCTTGTCAGAAATGGATTTCAACTCATCACTATGCTTCTTGGCAGTCGTCTCAGCTGCCTCCTTGTCTTTCAGTGCGGTTTCCAAATCCCTCTCAAGATCACTGACTTTCGCAGTTCCAGCATCTGTTTCTTCACGCTTTTCCGTGAGCGTCTTCTCTAGTAGCTCGATTTTTGACTCTAATGCCTCAATCTCTACTACTGACTTCTTTGGAGCTTCCTTTGCGGCTTGGGCTTCAGATTTGTAGACTTCCACTTCGCTCTGAGATTCGCCTAACTGAAGTTTCACTTCTCTGACTTCTGCTCTTGCAGCCTGCGTTTCTTTCATCCTCTCATCAATGACAGCCTCTTTCTTCAGCAGCTCATCTTTTAGCGCTGTCACCTGCGCACCTAGGTCAGAAACTTTGCGGTTGAACTCTTCGGTTGCCGCGTCCGCAGTAGCTGTATCATCAATACTACCCTGAAGCTTTCTAATGCTCGCTTCCAAGTTGGTTATCTCGACCTGCTTCTCCACGAGTTCTGCTCGTTGAGATGCAGTTTCTTCTTCAAGACTTTCCATGAAGGAGCGAACTACATTTTGCTGCTCTACTATTGTTGATCTGAGGTCCATTTCAGATTCCCGAACTCGAGATGCAAAGTCTTTGAATCGGTCCTGTGTTTGTTCGACAATCTTGTCTACGAGGTCCTTCTCAAGAGCCGCGAATTCACTATCCACAATGTCAACAAAGGTTGATTCAATGAAACTTTTGAAAAACTTCATCCGGAGCCTTTCGACCATCTCTTCAGAAATAGCTGATTTGAGATCAACCACCTTTCCTCTGAATGTAAGAAGCTGAGCTGCGAAAACACCAACCACTCCTCGCTGTAGAGATGTAATGTCTGCCCTAAGTTGCTCTAACTTCAATAGAAGGGCATCAAAGCCAGCCACGGCCCCATCATCTTTCATTACGTCGGGTCTGGGAGGTGGGGCTTCAAGTCCCTCAACGAACTCCAAAGCAGTGGCAGCAGCACTGAGCAAATCCTCACTCGTTTCCATAGGAAGAATTGGCTTTCCTGATTCATCCACACCCTCTGCAAACGCATGAACTTCTGAGTCGGAAATAGATGCGCCGCGTAATGCATCATCCAAGGCGGACTTCTCATTTTCACTCAGCTTATCTTTTCGTGGCATTTCATTCCCTCGAGGAGCAGACAATTGCACACAGACTCCGCTAGGTATAAGCTTTGTGCGAACCGCCCCCCACCAATGCGAAATACTCCAAATTCATGGAGGAATCTCTTCACAAGAAAACATTATCAGGTATCATGCGTATGGAAACTTGGCCCGGTTGAGGCCATCGGTGATTCTCATGAGGGAATGTCCCAAATGCGGCAAGGCTAATCAGCCAACACGAAAGTTCTGTATTCGATGTGCGGCTTCTTTGATTGCGCCAAGAAAGCCAGCTACCATATCTCAGCCAACACCTGTGGCGCCTGCTCCTCCACCCACACCACAACCAACTGCCTCAGATCAAGCTTCGGTGACAACCGGAGATCAATGGGTGCGCCCAAGCGAAGTCTCAAAGGACAGGGTTAGAACTGCAGTGGGAACAAAGAGGAAGACTGAGCTGGAGAAGGCACGTGAAGCATTTGATAGGGCAGAAAATGTAGGGATTGATGAAGCTGCGGGCTCAGGTATCGTCGAGTCAAGGATGTTGAGAGCAAGTGAAGTCAGAGAGCTATTAGAGCAGACCGCGGAATATTCTACCGCTGAAGTGACAACCCCCACTTTGATGGAGGGCTCGGAACCCTTACCCCCCCATGCTGTACACTTAACACCCCCAGCGATGCCTACTCCAACTGATGTGGAGCATTCGATACTAGGAGCTAAATCTACTCTTGTTGACCAATTAGCGCCCAAACCTGCACTGGGGGTTTCGGAAATCACTCCACAAGTGCCAGTTGAATTAGGAGATGAGTTTACTTCGGCACGATATGATTCAACACCAGCACCTGCTCCCGCTGAGGTAGCCCCGACAATCACTCCAGAGCCCATTCCTGAGGTACCCGTTGTTCCAGAGGCTCCAACAGCACCTGTCGCTCCTGCACCGTCATCCATTAGAGGACTGGAAAATGTTACAACTTGTACCACGTGCGGCTCAGTCATCAACGTGGATATGTTCGAGTATCCGAATGAGATCTACAGTGGAATGGGCAATGCGAGATTGAAGCAAGCGCGTTTCCTCGTAGTTCAAGGAAAGTATGAAGACGCGCAGCATGTCGTTCGTATCTCAAGGTTCCTCTTCATGAAAGCCGAGGACAAGGATGGTCTTACCGAAGTTGGCAAGCTCGTTGATTCATTGGCGAAAAGACCCTAAATTTCGAATCGTGGATCAATGCAAAGCTAAGTAGCTGCATTTAATGGCGATAGTGTTATTAGAAGAGTGACCTTCAGGAGTAATAATCGGGTCAACCAGTGGAGAGTAGACGCCCTGCCAGAGAATATCGCCTATCTGTTCAAGCTTGTTTTCTTAGGGGAAGGAGCTGTTGGAAAGACCTCACTTGTCGGTCGATACGTCTATGATTCCTTCGAAGGCGATTATCTCGCAACTATCGGTACGGACATCCACGTCAAGATGATTCAGGTCGAGGATGATGTGCTTGTCAAGCTAGTTGTCTGGGACATAGCTGGTCAGGACGACTTTGCACAGTTACGTAAGGCTTACTACCAAAACACAAGCGGCGCGTTCTTCGTCTTCGACACGACCCGACCTGAAACAATAGAGCGTGTTGACGAATGGATTGACGCTCTCTATGGCGTCACAGGCCCTATTCCGTTGGTATTGCTTGAGAACAAGGTTGATCTTGAAACAGCGATATCCAAGAAGAACATCAAGAAACTCGTTGAGAAGTACAAGGTAGACTTGATACAAACGAGCGCAAAAGAGGACACAAATGTCGAAGAGGCATTCAAGAAGATGACCAAAGAAATCCTTCGACGTGCTCGTACACAAAGACGCAAACCGATTTAGTATTCGGGGGATATGCAATAGATATCGGAAGCTGAAGAACATGACCAAAGCCACGCCTGATTTCATTCATAAACTGGTTTTCTTGGGGGACTCCGCGGTAGGGAAGACGTCTCTGGTCCAACGATACGTCTACAACAGTTTGGACCCGAACGTGGGACGGACAATTGGCGCAATGCTGCACGTGAAGATGGTACAATATGAGGATGCTTTGCACAAGCTTGTAATTTGGGACCTCGGAGGGCAACAATCATTCAATGTCCTACGAGAGCAGTACTGTGCACAAGCTTCTGGAGCTTTCTTTGTAGTGGACATCACGCGCCCTGACACGTTGGAAAGCATTGACTCCTGGCTTGGTGACCTGTACAATGCCGCTGGAAAGGTTCCTGTTGTCATAGTGGAGAACAAGGTCGATTTGGAGCCGGCAATTCCGCCTGACAAGATTGTTCAGGAAGCTGAATCAAGAGGGTTCAAATTGATAACAACAAGCGCACTTGAAAATCGCAACGTCAACCAAGCATTCACAGAGCTACTCGTTGAGGTTGTTAAGAAAGCTAAAGAGAAGAAGACAATCATCTGAAGCCTGACTAGTCCTTGCAGTATGTCTAGTGTGGGCCGAAATCCTCCCCTTTCTTGTAGGCAATCCCCAATTTCATTCTCTTGCCAGTAACTACGTAGGCAGCGCTCTCAGCTATTTCGAAGGCATGATCTGCAGCCCGTTCACAATATCTGCCAACTATTATATAGAACAAGGCCATGGTTGTGATGTCATTTCTTTTACGGAGGTATTCTGCAATCTCCTCGAACATCTCGGCTGTTTCTTTATCGCTCTCAGCCTCCATCTCCTCCAATTTCTTCAGTTCTGAGAGATCTTCCTTCAACAGGGCCTTCATGCTGATATCCAGAGTCTTCCTAGCTAAGTCTGCCAAGTATGGAAGTGACTCCAACTTCTTGAAATGCTCAATCCCCTCAGAAAGGCTTGTCACGTGCGCAATCTTGTGAGCGAACCTGCCAATGCGGTATAGATGATAGCTTACCTGCAAGTACGTGGCAATCTTGCGAAGGTCCTTGGCAACTGGTTGGCGGCGAGCTATAGTTTCGAAGACATCTCCCTCTATTTTGTGCTGAAGCTCCTCGATATCATCTGTGAACTCCTTGACCTCTGCGGCGCTTTCCCGGTCCAGATCCTCGAAAGCTTTCATTGCTTTTATGAACGATGACACCGACATCTCCTGAAGCCGCTCTAATCGTTTTTCTATCTCTTCAATGTAGAATTCTAGTTGTGTCTTCATTTCTTTCACCTATCCGATTCTTCCTGTTATGAAGGCTTCAGTCCTTTCATCTTGAGGTGCGATAGCAATCTTCTTTGTGCTATCAAACTCCACCAATTCACCAAGGTAGAGAAATGCGGCTTGGTCTGATACTCTGAATGCTTGCTGCACATTGTGTGTAACCAAGATAATTGTGTAGTCCTTCTTTAGCTCGACTATCAGCTCTTCAATCTTTCCAGCGCTAAGCGGATCTAGACTGGATACCGGTTCATCCATGAGCAGTACGGGTGGATCAACTGAAAGTGCTCGGGCGATGCAGAGTCGCTGCTGCTGACCTCCAGATAGATTGGGAGCTGGTTGATCTAACTCGTCCTTCACCTCATCCCACAAAGCGGCTCGTTTCAGGGAGTCTTCAACAACCTTGTCCAAATCATCCTCATCCTTGACCCCATGGAGTTTTGGTCCATACGTGATGTTGTCACGTACGCTCATAGGGAAAGGATTTGGCTTCTGGAATACCATGCCGATGCGCTTTCTAAGTTCATAGACACTCGAGCCTGGTTTGTAAATATCTTGGCCTTTGAATAGGACAACACCTTCTCGACGGAAGCTTGGCACGAGATCATTAAGACGGTTCAATGTTCTTAGAAGTGTACTCTTCCCACACCCTGATGGACCCATTATGGCGGTAACGGAATTGTCCTTGAAATAGCAAGTAATGTTTCGTAGAATCTTCTTACTTCCAAACCAAGTTGAAAGATTTCGAATTTCGATGTTATGTGAGATATCTACCATTCAAACTAGTCTCCTTGTGACCTTTCTGGAAATTAAATTGCTAACAACAGTCACTACAAGGACCATCAGCATCAGGCCAAGAGCCGCACCGTGTGCTTTTGCCTGCAGATATTCTCTCGGGTCGCTAATGTATGCCCAGATCGTATAGGGAATTGACGCAACCCAAGAGCCTGAACCAACAAGCTCTGTTGGTACGCTCAAACTGTTTCCTGCTGTGAAGATAAGCGGAGCTGTTTCGCCCATGATTCGACCAATCGCTAGAAGAACCCCAGTAACAAGCCCGGGAAACGCGGCCCTCATTGTTACATTCCATGTTGTAGACCACTTTGTTGCGCCAAGCGCAAGGGATCCCTCGCGGAGCGACATCGGTACCGCTCTCAGTGCTTCTTGTGTCGTTCGAAGAACAGTTGGAATCATCATGAATGCCAGAGTCAAACTTCCCGCTAAGATTCCCATTCCCAAATTAAGGAAGTTCGCAAGGAATGTGAAACCGAACGCTCCAATCACTATTGATGGAATCCCTGCCAAAACATCAGAAGTGAACTCCACGACATTTCTTACTAATCCAGATCGTGCGTATTCATTGATGTAGACGGCCCCAAGCACACTCAAGGGAATGCCGACTACACTTGCGAGGACGACGAGTTCGACTGTACCGACAACAGCGTTGCGTATGCCGCCCTCAAGTCCCACGCCAGGGAAAGTTAGGAAGAATTCAATGCCTTGGCCCGGCCCAGTTCCAAAAACTTGCCAAAAGCCAATGCTTGCAACTTGGAAGACAATCAGGAAAAAGGGTGAGATGATAATGACCACAGCCGCTGCCAATGCGGCTTTAAACAAGAAATCTGCTAAATGTCGACGCGACTGCGTTACGTTTGCGATCCATTCACGCAAGAAGAGGAGCTTGCCCAAGAAGATCGAATTTCCTTCGTCACTCATTATTTTCCACCTCTAGATGTACCCCCTAGTCTTCATGCCCCAGCGAATGAACAGCTTGGCGATAAACGTAAAGCAAATCGACATTATCAAGAGAATCAACGCAACAGCAAAGAGAGCAGAACGCCATAGCGGGAATACAAAGGCGTAACCGAGCTGATTGGTTATGATACTGGTCATCACGTAGGTGGTGTCGAAGAGCGTATACGGAATTTGAAGAGAATTCCCAGTCACCATAAGAATTGCCATTGTTTCGCCCACAGCGCGTCCTAATGAAAGAATAATGGCAGCTCCGACTCCAGGGAGCGCCGCGGACAGTACAATCTTGCGTGAGGTTTCGCTCTGGGTGGCCCCCAAAGCAAGAGATGCTTCCCTCAGGGTTCTAGGCACCGTCAGAAGAGCATCACTTGTGATAGTGACAATTGTAGGCAGCAGCATAATTGCAAGAATCAATCCACCGGCCAAAAGACTGAGGCCGTTTGTCGACCCCTGAAACCAGGGCATCCAACTAGTGAGTGGATTGCTTTGAAGCTCCGGCGCCATCACGTTCCTGATGTAGGGCACCATCACGACATACGCCCAAAGACCGTATACTATCGAAGGAATCGCTGCCATCATTTCCATAATTATTTTGATGAAACTCCTTAATCGCATTGGGCAGAACTCACTAAGGAAGATGGCTCCGCTCACGCCAAGAGGCAACGCTATTCCTATGGCGATTCCCGTGCACAACAAGGAACCAACAATGAAAATCGCTATGCCGTAAAGGTCTCTGTTGGGGTCCCATGTTGGGCTCACAATGATACCGGGGCCTCCTAACGGATCTACGAAAATCGGAACAGCCTCGTACCAAAGGAAACTAAGAATTAGAATGATAATCAGCGTGCTGGCCATGGTTGGCAGAATTAGGGCTGCTTTCCCTAGCTTATCGATTCTTCCTGGCGTATCTGCCTTAACGAAATCCCTTAACGGTTTCAGAAGCTTGTTGGCGAATCCTGCAAAAGATGTTCCAGTGTCAATCCCTTCTTGGGCTTCACCCGAGGCTTCCTCCACATTCTGGGTTTCACTGGAATCAGACATTTTCGTTTAACCTCTCATTTGTCGTGTCGCATTCATTCACGGGTTGTTTGGTATCAATTGGCTGACAATGCCCAGCGCATATTGCTGAGCTGAGGTACCATTTATGGGAACATAACCAATATCGCTTACATACCCTTGTCCCTGAACCAAACACCAAGTAAGATACGTGATTGTGAACCACTTTATGTTGTCATGATTAACTAGATAGAATAGGAGTCTAGCAATCGGATATGCGCCTGCTATCTCCGAGTTCATCAGATTCTGCCCTGGTTCTGTTAGGGTATCAGGTATTGCACGAATAGCATTGGCAACAGAAGGAACAACCCATTCGCTATTTCCAGGGTTGTATAGCTCAACAGGAACTGCTTGAGTCATGAACGCTAATCCAACATAGCCGATAGCATGATCATCACTAGCAACTCCTGATGCAACTCCAGGATTCCCGTCAACAGCATTAGCACCAGCTGGGAATGAGAGTGCTTCCTCATGGCCGAGATGCCATTCGAACTCGGCTCCATTGGAGTTCGCATTATCAATAGCGGTTTCTAGCCACCTTGCAAAAGTGGAAGTTGTACCACTAGCATCAGATCGCACATAAACGCTGATGGGTCCGGTCTGCTGTACTGTAACTGAAAAGACCGCAGCGAATTCTTGCCATGTAGTCACATTTCGCTGAAATACTGCTACTACCATATCGCTATCCATTCTGAAACTTGAACCATTAACACCTTCATTGACCACAACACCTAGAGCATCAGCAGATACAGGAAGAACCTCGATGGTTGGGTGTGCAGAAATGTAATCCTGTTTCGGGAATGAACTCGATGCACCAATGTCTATCAACCCCTCTGCAATAAGTGATTGTCCCAGACCGGATCCACCGGTACTAGGATTTACAGCCAAGGCTGGATTATCAGAATGGAATTGGGTTGCCCAAATTTGAGAAAGCGGGTATACGGTCGAGGAACCTGCTGTCGTAATTGTTCCGGAGGTTCCTTCCCCCAGCGGTGGGCTGATAAAAATAAGTCCTCCAGCACCAAGGATTACACCAATAATTACTCCAACTAACAATGTCGATTTGTGCTTCAGGATAGACCTCATTTCCAAACCTTCTGGATATGCACATGGACGCCAAGAAGCACCTGAAATTAAGATCATCGACTTCAACCTCATTCACTACTTGACATCCATATCGCATAGAAACGGAACTAAGTGCTTGGTGAAAGCGACCCGACAACGCTCAAAGCGTATTCTGCAGCCGAGGTTCCGTCAATTGGTACGTAGCCAACATTGGATATGTACTGCTGCCCTTGAACAAGGACCCAGTTTAGGTAGACTATAGTATACCAATGGAGATTGCTTGGGTTCACCAAGTAGTAGAGCAGCCGCGCTATTGGATAAGCTCCAGCATTGTCCGAGTTCATCAAGTTCTGGCCAGGATCAGACAAGGTAGCAGGTAGTGCTTTCAACGCGTTCTCAACCGAGGGTGTGACATACTCTCCAGTGGTTGGGTTGTACAAATCAGCTGCGACAAGGTCTTCCATGAATGCCAGGCCTACATAGCCAATGCCTTGTGAATCTCCAAGGACGCCTGAAGCTACTCCAGGATTGCCATCAACTGCACTAAATGTTGCAGGCCACGATACAACTTCACTGTGGCCAAGACCCCACTCATACTCGGCACTATTGCTATTCGTATTATCATCTGCTGTTTCCAACCATTTCGCGAAGGTTGCAGTAGTCCCACTTGCATCAGATCGGGCGTAGACTTCAATGTCGCCGCTTGCCTGGACAGTTACACTGAAGGTGGACTCAAAGCCTTCCCAAGTGGTTACATTCCCTTGAAAAATGGCAACGGCCATATCACAATCCATTTTGAATGCGCTACCATTGACATCGGGATTTACGACAATACCCAATGCATCAGCTGAGATAGGAATAATTTCGATAGTTGGATGAGCTGTTCGGTAATCCTCCTTAGGATATGAGCTGGATGCTCCAATGTCGATCAACCCATCAGCTATCTGGGACTGTCCTAATCCTGAGCCTCCTGTACTGGGATTAACAGAAATAGTTGGGAAGTCATCGTGAAACCGTGTTGCCCATTCTTGTGAAAGGGGATATACAGTCGTCGAACCTGCGGTATTAATTGCGTATGTAGTAGTCCCACTTGGAACGCTAACTAACGCCATACCACCTGCACCTACGAAGAGCCCTACCAAGAGGGCTGCTATTACTTTCGTATTGTTGTTCATTACTAAACTCCCTGAGTTTCGTTGGCGGTGCGCTTCTGAATCGTGTAGATAACGAATTAGCATGAGCATCTAATGCCTGATGCTGCAATACAATGAAGCATATGTATCATATGACGAAGCATTATAGCATTACATCGCTATAGTACACATGAGAGGGGAGTTCCCTAGTAGGGGGCCACGGAGCGGCGATAGCGCCACCATCGTCGCTCCGGCGATTGATTTATCTCTTAACAAAACCTAACTAATGCAAGTGCAAACCATTTGTTTCATATGACGTATCGTTTGCACACTGATAGCCCATGTAACAAGGTGGCTTTGTATTGATAACGACTCGAAAACTCAACAAAGTGCGTAATTCGTTCTATGTCTATCTGCCGAAACAGTGGTGTTCCGACCACAACCTGACAAGTGATTCGGAGGTTCGGATTCAGGAGGGTGCGGACGGCACGCTTTTGATATCGCCCACTTCCACGAAACCCAAGGAGAGGGATTATCTTCGCTTTCAGATAGATGATGTGATAAAGGACCAAATCGAAAACTTGTTGGTCGGAGCGTACATAGTGGGGGTGCAAGGTCTCAATATCGGCACGTCTCAACCTCTGGATATGAAGACTCGTGAAAGAATCAGCAGCTGGATCAGAAAGCTACCGGGTTTCGAAATTCTGGACGAGCATGAGAAAAGCATTACAATCAGTGACACAAGTGAGAAGCAGGTCGTACTGCCTGTGTTGAGACGACAGTTTTCAACAACAAAATACATGCTCGGGGGCCTTCTACGGGCCCTGGAAACTGGCGAAACAGAAGAAACCTCTAGAATTGTAAGCCGGGACGATGATGTTGATCGTCATCGATATTTTGTTGAACGACTTTGTCACATCGCCCTGCACGACCCTGCATATGCCCGTCGGATTTCGATAACACGCTCTGATTGTCTTCACTTCAGTCTTGCAGCGAAATACATCGAGAGAATAGCTGACCATATTTGTGGTGCCATTAACGAAATTGCAGACGTTGAGGAAATCGATCCGTTTCTTGCTAAATCAGGTAAAGCCCTCACGAAAGCTTATGATGAGGCGACTCATACATTCTTCAGTTCCGAGGCAAATCGGGGGGACAAACGTAGAACCGCCCTCACGAAAGCATCTAGAGAAGCATTTGAAGCGTTGATCAGTGCCAAGCGGATGTCAGTCAGGCTCTCTAAGCGAGAGGCCTCAAAGAGAAGCTACGGACCGCATGAAGCTCTGATTCTGTTCCACATGGAGAGAATTGCATCCTATTGCAGCGACATTGGAGAGGTTGCAATCAATCGAATCATCGAGAAACGAATCCATGGGCCGTCGATAGCGGAGTGAATATCCTGCCGCATTGAATCTAGAAACCCCTCTCTCGGATTTCTAGTCGCCCTATGAAAAAGACCATGAAAATTACAATCAGTGAGCATGTAATGATTCCCCAACCGAGAGGTGACATTGACCTGAGGGTGTTGATTAACCATTCTAGCGGCGAGAAAGGTTCGAAGTCAGGAATCGACGTCGAAGTTGTATAATTGGGAGCACAAGGTGACCACGTGTAGAAGTATTTGTAGTTGAACGTGAGCTCGATGAACTCCCCTTCGACGTATTCTGAGATGTTAAACGGTCCAGATGTCACCATTATTTCTCCGGGGGGTTGTGGATTCCAGAGGTTCCAATCATTGATACCCACCTCCTCGAAGACATGCTTGGGGATAATGGGCTTGTATGCGATGTCATACAGATGCCAGTAGGATTCAGAACTGAATTCAACGATTAACGTGTAGGTCGTTTCAGCGTATGCTGCAGTCATATTGGTTAGGTCGTAGCCGTACGGATTTCCAGACGCGTCGCGGTAGTAGTTCATCGTATATGCTACATCTTCCGCCGTCAGCGGCATGCCATCAGTCCACGTTGCGTTCTGGATTAAGTTGAATGTGAATCGCACGTGTCCCTCAATGACGGCGTCGTTGTCTACGTGGGTTTCTGCCAAGAAGGATTCAGCTAGCCACAGCATATCCATGCCGTTGGCATCACGTTTGAAGAGGCGATCATACAGCATCTCAAACATGTTCATAGTATAGGGGTCACTCGTAACCATGAAGTTGAAGCTGCTGATGCCATGTGGAATGCTACGTCTGAAAATGCCTCCCCATGGGCCTCCTGCATCTGACTTAAGGTGTATCTTGTAATTGGTCCACCACCCAGGCACACCAGCTACGATGTCGTTAACGTAACCCTCATACTTGTCAGTTCTGTACGCATAATACAGAATGCTTTCAAAAACGGGAATGATTGGACATTCATAAGCGACTGTCTTCTGGAGCTCGTGAGCGGCTAACCTGAAATCCCACAAATCAGTCGCATTCAGTAGTAGGTTTCTCCAAGAGTCGTAGGTTTCATTTCTGAAACTCGGATGATTCAAGTACAGGTCGTCTGAGTTCTCCGACCAGAATTCATAGGCCAGCCAATCAACGTCGTAATCGTCAAAAGCTCTCTGATAGACGTACATGTCGTAGTTAAGAAGCCGAATGCCACCGATCTGTAGGATGTTGTCCAAGTCGGAGCTCATGTTGAGGACTGCATCAACTTGGAGATCATGCAGAGCATCGACGACAAACTGTCCAACTGTAACATCGATTATCGATGAATTGCCTGCTTGTACCCAGACACTGAAATTGGAGCCATCAGGCGCTTCTCGCAATCCGTCGTAATCTATATCCTCGAATCCTGCATTGTCGAGGAGAGAGTTGCCTTCGAATAGGTTCTTGCTATAATAGGAATAGGGTAACTGTCCTTCAATCGAGAGTGGGTTCAAAGCGGGTACACAGGCATCTAGAGGAGTAGCCGTTCCATTCATGATATCATAACAGATTCCCGTCTTATCGAGAGCAAAGCCGAGGGCTCTTCTGAAGGAGGTGATATTGTAGGGATACTTGTCGCAGTTGATGCTTACATATTCGTATCCATTAGCCAAGGTCGAAGATAATTCTATGTCTTCTGGATCTATTCCAAAGTCGAGAAGATAGGGATCCACTGGACATCCTATCAGATCAATTTCGTCATCCAGAAGTGCTGTTATCTGGTCCATTGGATCGGAAATGATGTCATACCGTATCCTATCGACATAGGGGCCGCTTTTTGGACCACCGGGTGGCGGTTGCGCAAGAGCAGGCGCTGGGAGAACAAATAGTATCAAAAGTAGAACAAATACCGTGAAAGCAATCCCCTTACGATATGCGCCACCCACCATTACTAGCTGCTCCTAATACCGTATCTTCGGATTATGAATGGCTCAAAACAGTGATAAAACAGTGCTTTTGTTACTGGGAACACATCAATCTATGATGAAACAGTCTGTTATCAGGTGGTTAGAATGGTTACCGGGAACTCGAAATCAAAACATCTCAACGAACTAAATGGAAAGGACTGGGTGAAGTCAACCAAATCTTGGTTCGTTGTGAATCCCAGACCACGCAAGAAGGCACAAAAGAATCATCCTGCGAAATTCCCTGAAGAGCTTGTCAGTCGCTTTGTACGGTTTTTCACTCAACCCGGTGCATGGGTGGTTGATCCTTTCGCTGGCGTTGGAAGTACGAGCATTGCTTGTAGTCAGATCGAAAGGAACTCCGTGGGAATCGAGTTGATGCCCGAATTCGTTGAGATAGGTCTCAATGCACTGAAAGCAACATCGGTTGATACCGAACACCACTTGATTGTGGGAGACTCGACTAAGATAGACAGTGTGCTTGCTGAGCACTTCGGCGACGACAACTTACCGATATTTGACTTCCTAGTAACGTCACCCCCATACTGGAACATGCTGCGAAAGTCACGTGGAGGAAATGAAACTGTTCACAAAGAGAGAAAGGCCAAAGGACTCAAGCAGTACTATAGCGATTCAAATCTGGATATTGGCAACATAAATTCGTATGAGAGCTACATCGAATCTGTTGGCAGAGTTTTGGAGGGTGTCCATCCGTTCCTTTCAGACGGAGCGTATCTTGTGGTTGTTGCTCAAAACATGCGTGACGTTGATGGGATTATGCGACCTATTGCATGGGACCTTGCACGCAGATTGTCTCATAACTACGAACTGAAACAGGAACAGATCTGGTGCCAAGATAACAAGCGCCTAGGTTGTTGGGGATTTCCCACTACCTATGTGTCAAACGTGCATCATCATTACTGCTTAGTGCTCCAAAAAGCAAAGGCGAAAACCTAAGAGGAAATCTCTCAAAACGGAGTCAGCCATCACACCATTTGCAATGGCTTAGGGAGAGGAGAATTACAATGTTCAAACACGGCCGCCACCTCATCTGTTCGCTTCTGATTCTGTCTATCGTTATGTCTGCAAGTCCATTATGGAACGATGTACATGTTGCTTCAGATTATATTCAAACATCGTTCACACCAGCAGATTTCGCTTGGGAAACGTTCACTAGGGACATGAACGTCACAACATTCGTTTCACCAGACGGCAGTCGCGATGAGCTTTGGCACCTATTGCAAAGTGCTCAGGACAGCATCTACGTTGAGATTTATGGTATTAACAACCCCTACATTCTTGATCTCATCCACGAGCTGCATGATTCAAAACCAACACTAGAGATGAAATTCCTCCTAGGGTGGAACAGCTTGGGATATTACAGTCCGAATGATTACGTGGCGAATAACCTTACAGAGCTCGGCTATCCCGTCAGATGGACCAGTGATACAGAGTTCACCTATGCTCATCAGAAATTCTTCATCATCGACAACCTAACTACTGTTGTACATTCTGGCAACTGGGCAAAGACTAGCTTTCCAGAGGATGGCAAGAAGGCCAATCGTGAGTGGAGCATTGCTATGACTGACTTGGTCATTACAGATTACTACCGTTCAGTATTCGATTATGATTGGGGGAACGGGATAGACTATGATCCAGTGATTCACGGCACAGGCGAGCCTCTTGTGTACACTGAAGCCTCCAGCACATATCAACGACCATTCAATGAATCTGGGCACTTCAGCGGCACAATGAATGTAACACCCATAGTCAGTCCCGAAACCAGTCTGCAGGGAATTCTTTACTGCATAAACAGCGCAAAGGTCACATTAGACATCCAGATACCCTACTTCACAAGCTATGGTGATGCGGGAGCAGTCGATGATGTCGTGGATGCCATCATCGCAGCAAAAGAACGAGGCGTGACTGTACGGGTGATTACTGAAGAGGGTCAAAAGGATAATGATGCAGTTGCTGCTGACCTAATGGCCTACGACATTCCTGTTGTGTGGCAAGATGAGCGATGGTTTACTGCTCAACACAATAAGGGCATCATCGTTGACGGCCGCATGGTACTCATCAGCAGCATAAACTACAGCGACGGCAGCATTACTGCCAACCGTGAAGCCGGAGTAATTATCCTACACGAGGGTATTGCTCAATGGTACCAAGAGATTTACAACTTCGACTGGGGTTTGGGTGACTGTGATGTCATGGAGGAAGTCAATATCTATTGGGAGCCAAACATACCCATGGATGACGAAATAATCAACGTAACAGTCTACACACAGAAACTGTATTCAGATGTTACTGAAGTCATTCTCGGTGTTAAAATCGCCGAGGGTGGCTGGATCAACCACACTATCACAGCCAATGTTTTTCCTTCAGTCGAGGGTCAATACGAGAACTACTACTTTGAGATTGCCGCTCAGCCAAACTTCACGAATATATCTGTGCAAGCCTTCGTTGAAGCTCTTGGGGTTTGGCACACTGGAGTAGAAATGCAGATACGCGTCCTCAACGAAATCGATTACACATTCACGATCGATAGTCCTGAGGACATGGAATACGAAGCTGGTAGCATTGGACATTCAATAACGTGGTCACCGATTTCGTACAAAGCCCATAGTTACGAAGTTTACAGAAATGGCACAGAGGTAGCCTCCGGTAACTGGAATGGCTCGCTAATCATTGTTTCAATTGATGGATTATCTGCGAATCTGTATAACTTCACACTCAATGTGACTGACACAGAGGGATTATCCCGATACGATACGGTGTATGTGCGTACACATCCATCTATTGACCCAACAATAACTGCACCAACAGATATGGGGTACGAGTACGGTTCTTCAGGACATTTCTTGGAGTGGGAGCCGTACGATTTATTCCCAAGCATGTACCAAGTATACCGTAACGAGGCAATTCACCTCTCTGGAAGCTGGAACGGATCGAATATTGTGGTTCAAGTTGATGGCTTAGACATTGCGACATTCAACTACACTCTCGCTGTTTTCGATGACTCAGGCAATTCAGCAAAAAGCACAGTCTGGGTTACTGTTGTTGACACAACCAGTCCCACAATCGATCACCCCTCAGACTTTGAGGTCGAGTTGGGTACCTCTTACAATTCGATTAGATGGTCACCTGGAGACCTTCTTCCTTCTTACTACGTGCTTTTTCGAAACGGAGCCGGCCTGTATTCAGGAAGCTGGACCGGGTCAAGCATTACAATAAACATCGACGGATTGACGCTTGGGATATTCAATTACACAATGCAGGTCTCCGATACCAGTGGAAATACTGCTAATGATACCGT
>JABCTJ010000205.1 GCA_018238375.1 Candidatus Thorarchaeota archaeon | reverse complement strand
CTGGACTACGGTCGAAATGCCTTGCACGATGCCAATCGACAATAACTTCAGAGCGGCACGATTCTCAGTCATGCTCTCATAGATTGTTCTCATGTTCGCGCTAATCGTTTTCACCTCCGAAAGCTGGCTGCAAGTATGATCACGTTGTATTGTGACAAGAAAAATAGGAGTGATGCTTCCTGATAAATCCATTCGCCTATTGTTTCTTCCATTAAGACGCCTTCTACAACGTGATTTCAGCATGTAGCACTACCAAATTGCACATAATATACCTCCTTAATCAAATACAACCGTGAAAAAACGCATAATAGAGGGCCCAGAAACGGGAACTACGTGCCAGTAGAAATCGCATGTACTAATGCTTAAGTACTTCCTTGAAAACAAGACTCTTGAGAACCATTCTACTTAACATCTGGCCAAGGGTGCAAAACTCCAACGGAGGTGAATTGTATGCAGCCATTGAAATCCGCAGAGCTAAGAGTGCTGAGTCGATTAGCCCTGAATCCATCGCTACGACAGGTCGCACTCGCAGATGAGCTCGGTGTTACGAGGTCAGCTATCAATCAACTCTGGCGCAGGCTTGAATCTGAGCGTGGCCTCAAGATTGGAGGAACGCTTGATTACGGACGAATAGGCATGCATCTTGTATTCGGCTGGGCCCGAGCATCCGAAGAGTCGGATCTGGTTGATGGATTCACTCGTTGGCTCTCCATAAACCCTCATGTTTCCATAGTCCTAGAATCAACGATGTCTTCAACACTGGATACTATAATCTACTTTGAGGCACTACTCCCCTCAGAAAAGCAGTACTCGTGGTTCTGTAGTCAACTCAATCGCTTCAGGAAGCGGCCGTACAGTTTGCCAGTCATCCATGAGAAAGCGACACGAATTGTCAATCACATGAACTTGGGTTTCTTCGATGGTCAAACTTGGCATTTCGATGCGGGCTTTCAGTTTGAAACATCTCTTGGTGCAGCTAAGGGGTATGCAGATGTTCTGCCTGCTACTGTGGGCAAGGCACAAACACAGGATGGTTATGGCACACTCGAGGAAATCATAATCGCATGGTTACTCGAGCAAAATTACTATACGACTTCCGTTCTATTGGCTCAGAGAATGAAACGTATTGGAGCTGCTAAGATATCATCTGGCCGCACGCTTCGCAGAAGGCTTTCGCAGTTACGCAGAGAGATTGCTCTCCCCTATCTGAGTCTGAAGGATGTCGGTTTGACACAGAGAGTTGTCATCTGTTTGTATGAACCCTCTTCTGATTTAACGATGTCACAACTCTTGCTTGCCCACGCTAGCACTCTCCCGAAGGTACACATTGTATCAGGTTCCGAGATTACAATTCTCGACATGATGCTTCCCCAATCTGCTGACTGGTTCTCATTGTCATCTTCTCTTTCCAATCTTGCGAGTGGAGCTGCTGATATATGCACGTTCATTGCAGACCCCTTAAAGAACAGAAAAGGCTTAGAGAACATGTTATCAAGTTTCAAATAGACACTCATTTCACTTGCAAACAAACCGCCATGGCGTTGAGGCGATTGAAGAAATCTAATCCTAGGACAAAAAAGGGTTCCAGTGAGTCGGATGCTAAGCAGAGCATCCGCGATATCCTCACACCATATGATGATGTCATTCCATCAAGCGATGAGCTTACAACCAAATTCTATCTGGACATAGTGAGGGTGTACTTCGGACTCTGTTCGGGCACTGTATCTTTGGATAACGCTTTGGTTGCCGTAAGGGGACTAAGAACGAATCCCGAATACACAAAGAACCCAATCGACCCCACGCTTCTCCCAATCAATGAGGAACATAAACAGGGATTGCTTGATAACCTAACAACTCTCACCAAGTACAATCTAGTTACGGCTGATGCTGTGAAATCTGCCCTCAGCTTCGCCTTTCTCGATGAAGTCATACCTATCAGCGCCACAGACCTCGCTGTTCTTCGGTACTTCTCAAAGAATCCTCTCGAAACCCTCGTAAGTAGTGGGGTTAGTCTGAATCTATCCCACAAAACAGTTGCACGGTCCCTGCGGCGTCTGAGTGAAAAATTTGGAGTGCGGTTCAGTTGTCATCTGGATACAAGCGCCTTTGGTATACAATCTGCCCTTCTTTTCTTCACTCTTATGCCAGACGTTGAATGGC
>JABCTJ010000153.1 GCA_018238375.1 Candidatus Thorarchaeota archaeon | reverse complement strand
GCGCAAAAAGAAGAAAAAGAGCAAGAGTTAACTCCGTCCAAGATTGAACAAGCGCTGTGAATCAAATGAGTGATGTATTCATTCACCCTTTAGCTGTAGTCGATGATGGGGCTCAGATTGGAAAGGGAACTAAGGTCTGGCACTTTGCACATGTCAGGGGAACTGCTATTGTTGGACAGAACTGTACCCTTAGTAAGGGCGTATACATCGATGCTGATGTCGTGATAGGCAGCAACGTTAAGATTCAGAATGGCGTTTCCGTCTACCAAGGAGTAACCGTGGAAGACGACGTTTTCCTTGGACCTCATATGACCTTCACCAATGACATGTACCCCCGAGCCTTCGGCGAGTCATGGGAGGTCGCGAAGACACTGGTAAAACGTGGAGCCTCGATTGGTGCTCATGCAACCATTATCTGTAACATAACTCTGGGAGAATATTGCATGATTGGTAGTGGAGCAGTGGTGACCAAGGACGTTCCCGCGCATGGACTTGTTATGGGTAAT
Source organism: Candidatus Thorarchaeota archaeon (assembly GCA_018238375.1). Taxonomy (GTDB): domain Archaea; phylum Asgardarchaeota; class Thorarchaeia; order Thorarchaeales; family Thorarchaeaceae; genus WTCK01. Next base: position 2,318 of record JABCTJ010000153.1, on the reverse strand, counting down.
CCTGCACAACTTGCTGGTTTCGTGTGCAAGTGCGGACACCCCCTGCGAGAAGAAGGGAACAGGACCAAGGAACTGGTCACATTCCAATGCAGTAAATGCAATGAAGAAACGATCATACCGGTTTCGACTATAATAAGAAGGTCAGGTAGAAGCTAGTTGTCTCGCATCTACAAGAAATTCGTTAATGAGCGCGCAGTTGGTCTCATTGAAGGCACGGAGCAGATTCGAAACTGTACTGTCATTGCACATATTGACCATGGCAAGACAACTCTCACGGATTCACTGATTGCAGCCTCAGGACTTCTTTCGAAAGAGATTGCGGCAACAGCCAGACTGATGGACTACGACTTGATAGAGCAAGAGAGAGGCATAACCATCAAGGCATCCGGGATAACACTGATACACCAAAAGGAAGACCAAGAGCACCTTATCCATCTAATTGACACTCCTGGACATATCGACTTCTCAAGCCACGTTACTAGAGGACTGAGGTTGACGGATGGTGCAATCATCGTTGTCGATGTTATTGAAGGAATAATGGTTCAGACTGAGACCGTGACTAGACAGGCAATGGATGAACTCGTGCGACCAATGTTGTTTGTAAACAAGGTTGACCGACTTATCAAAGAAAGAAGGCTCGGACCCAGAAAAGTGGCTGAAGAAATCAATAAGACCGTTAGAGAGTTCAATGCCATGCTAGGCAAATACCTCGGGGACGACCTTCTAGAGAGTTGGGAGGTTTCTTTCAGTAGAGGGTCTCTGTGCGTCGGTTCCGCCTTGGATAAGTGGGGTGTGGGTCTTGGCACACTGAAAGCAAGGGCAGGAGGGAGCATGAAGCCGGCCGATTTAGCGGATGCTTTTGTTGAAATCATTGAAGAGGTTGTCGAGGTCTATCAAGGCGAGGATCGACAAGTCCTCTCTGAGAAGTATCCTGTCGCAGAAGTCATACTAGACTCAGTCGTTGATGTTTGCCCGGACCCCGTTCGCGCACAAGCATACCGCATTCCTAGCTTCTGGAAAGGGGATATCAAAACAAAGGTAGGAACAGGTCTCGTGAAGTGTTCCGCTGCAGGTCCTTGCGTTCTCCTCGTAGGAGATGTCCAACCTGATAGACATGCCGGGCTGGTTGCAGCTGTTAGGGTATTCGCGGGAACTCTGCAACGGGGAAGTCCACTCGTGAATATTCGAACAAAGAAACAGGGAAAGACACTGCAAATCGGTCTCTTCATGTCCAAGCTACGGATAGCCCTACCGTCAGTGCCTGCAGGGAATCTGGCATTCATAACTGGCGTGAAAGATCTAGCTGTCGGAGATACTCTCGTAGAGAAGGGCCAGGAGGGAATCATTCCGATAAGCGAGCTACAGTACCCAACTGAGCCTGTGGTCACGTATACCATCGAACCGAAGGCGCTGGCTAATCTGAGTTCAATACAGCAACCAATCGCTGAATACGCGGAAACGGACCCAGCACTCGTGTTCGAAACGAATCCAGAAACTGGTGAGATGCTTCTTTCAGGAGCCGGAGAGCTTCACATCGAAATCAGTGTTGAGAAACTTACGCGCGTAGGGATAGAAATTGTGCTGGGCAAACCTATGGTCCTGCTCAAAGAACAGCTAACAGCAGACGGAGATGGATGCTCGGATGGAGACGCCACCACGAGTGAATTCACCGTGCGTGCACTGCTGTTCAAGGAAGGACAAGATCTTGAAGCGTACGGCACACTGCTAGATTCACAACACATCTCTGGGTGCTACTTGGTCGATTCAACGGGAAAGATTGAACCCACATCCGACGAAGCGGAATGGATGAGGGAGGGATTCCGAGCAATCATCCGCAGTGGGCCTGTGGCAGGGGAAAGAATGCGTAGACTGGTAGTGGTCATTGATGAAGCCAAAATTCGGGTCGAAGGTCCCGAGTCTTCATGGCGAGAGATAACCCAGCCACTGCTTCAAGCCACAAGGAAGAGCATTCAAACAGGAAACCCAGTTGTGCTGGAACCTTGGACTCGTCTAGAGATTATCGCGCCGGAGGAACATGTTGGCAACATGACTGCAATACTGGCAAGACGCAAGGGTCAAGTCCTCGAGATAGACTCGGAGAGGGGTCTCTATAGAATAACCGCAGAAATTCCTGTGCGTGAATCCTTTGGTCTGGCAACTGAAATTAGAACATCCACTTCTGGCTGGGCCACCTGGGGAGCCAAGAGCGGAGGCTACAGAGAAGCCATGATGAATGAAAGCTAGCTGCTCCATCTATTCGCGTCATCAGCTTCGCAAGTAGTAACGTTTGTTCATTGCATCGCCTAGAAACGAAAGCA
>JABCTJ010000151.1 GCA_018238375.1 Candidatus Thorarchaeota archaeon | reverse complement strand
AGGTTCGGGTCCATTTCCGCCTTTCCATACTTTCTGTCGAGTACGCAAAGGCCGCTATCTGCTACCAGGATGTAGATGGCTTGAATCAATTTACCTCTCTCACAGCAGGGAACTCTTGAACCGTTACCCCGCATTGCTATATATCACTTCTCGTGGCCTACTCGTCCGTTGGGAGATGTTTTTATCAAGACTCTAGCCACTCTTCAGCACGGTGTGGTCGATGGACACAGCGAAAGATGCAAGGGTACTAGTGCTTGAAGATGCACTCAAGCGCCTAAACGACGTAGTAAGTGGCAGAAAGCTCAAGGTCCACGTGGAGTATGGCAAACTCGTTGAGGCGCTGAAAACTGCTGGAAGTCTTCTCTACGAGGTCAAGTACTCCTACATTGATGCCTCTGCATTGGCTGTCCTTGAGGCCACCAAGAACTTGGTTGCTACCATCGATGGTTTTGCGGAGATCTATGATGCCGCGATTGAGTCAGCTGGCTTCAAACCTAAAACTGGAAAGGAGCACCTCATGCTAGCCGAAGTTGACTACGCACTTCGCATTGTGAAGGGTGTCCCGACAAGACTAGCTGAGCATAACGAGGATCCTGCATTTGCCATTGATATGCTCGCAGTAGAGGTCAGTCAGGTACATCCTGTAGAAAATTCCAAGAACCTACTGTCTTGCAGATGCACAGACGGCTCTCGTATCTGGCACATAGTGACCAACATCCCGGACGTCAAACCAAGCGTGAAGCTATCTTGTGCAGTATTGCCTCCCGCTGAGATGATGAATGCTGTGAGCGAGGCCATGTTCTTGGGTGGAGAAGCGCTTCCAGAAGCGACTGAACTTGGGCCTTTGGCAAACCCGTCTGATTCCGCACTTGACCAAGCAAGAGCGCAAGTCATGCAGATAACTAAGAGGATGATGTAGATGGACCTGAGTCAAATTCAGAAGGTAATCGCGGAATTCGAACGCGAGCGCGGATGGAACAAGTTTCCAGCTTCTCAAGTATTCACGCATCTTATCGAAGAGCTAGGAGAGATATCTCGTTACATAACCGTCGAAGAGGGCTATAAGGCGATAGGACTCGGTCATGACGCGCCAAATATGGACGACCTTCCTAGAGAATTCGCTCAGGTGTTCAATCTGTTTATGCAGCTAGTGAACCATTTCGAAATTGACCTCGAGTCCTCTATTATGCTAGAACTCGAAATCATGAAGAAGCGCTTTCCTGCAGATGAATGGATTCAGTACATGAACGAACGTGAATCGTAGGATTTAGGGGAATCGGCGTATCCTCGACTATCCCATCTTGACTTGTGTTTCGAGGGCTTTCTTTGCCATGTCCTCAAGATCCTTCGTGGCTGCAAGGAGGCCAAGCGCCTTGTTTTTTACGGCAGTGATTCTTTTCTCTCCTGCCCATTGAGCCAGACCAGTCACGAGCGGCCCGAGTGCAGTTCTTGCGGCCTCAACTGTACCAACCGCTTTAGCCATGAGCTCTAAACTGTTTTTCTTATCCTTACCTGCCTCAGCCACTCTAAGCCATACAAGGCCGTGAATCATGTACATCGCATCAAGCATTAGAGTTGGAGATTTTGGGTTCTCCTGGACCTTTCTTATGAGCCTATTTTGCCTACTCTCGAACACCTCTTTGAAGAGGCTAAAGGCTTTCTTGTCGTTGCCTTTGTCCAGTTCGATGATTCCTTTCTGAAGTTTTTCGTCAGTCTCGGACAATGCTGCAAATCTCCTTACTATGCGATTCCCGTTGATTGGAGTATTTAGAGTACACTATTATGAGTTTCTACTTCAGAGCCTAGCTCGTTTGATACCTCTTCGAACGTGGCTCGAAATGTTTATCATTTGCAATTTAGTCTAATCCGCTCTTGAGAAAGATGCGTCAGGAGGCTGTCTGATGACCAAAACTACTTTTACTTTTCAGGAACTCAAGCGGACCAACCATCGTGAAATCAAGGAAATGCAGGACAAGAAGTTCAAGGCTTTCATCAGATATCAAGTCTGGCCTAACCATCCATACTATCGGCGCTTGTTCAAGGAGAACAACATAGACCCATTCAACATAACTTGCATTGAAGATTGGGCAAAGCATCAGATACCCCTTGTCCGCAAGATAGACTACAAGGACAACCTTGCGAAATTCGTACTAAATCCTTCACAGGTTGATGGTAAGGATCGCGATCCTGCAGAGGTCATTAAGAACCTCATGAGCTTCTCCAAGGCAGCCGGTTACAATGATTTGTACAGTTTCCTCCGCAACAACGGTGCACGCGTCAAGCTGCACTTAGGAGGCGCAAAAGCAATGGAGCGGCTCAAGGAACGATTAACGTACCTGTATGCTCCTCTTCAATTCTGGTTGAGCTCAGGTAGAGCATCAGGTCTTCCTTCCCCTGTCTTTCTCACTAGACATGACAACGACTTGCTCTTCAAAAACTGTGTCAAAGTTGGTCAAATGGCTGTGGATGCCTGGGCTCATGAAGGCTGGGAGATGGTCAGCATGAACCTGTTTCCGTACGCTCCTCACCTAGGATGGCACGCTGTGAATCTAGGTCTCAAGCAGATGTCAAAATTCTACATCGCCACCAGTGGCGGCGGTGCAATTCCAACTGGCAAGCTTGTCGACATTGCTGGAGCCTTCAAGGCCAATGGCTTTGCTGGCATGCCCAGCTACTTGAGGAACCGGTTCTTCCGCGAGATGGCTGATTCAGATTATAAGGCACAAGAAAAGGTTGTAGTTCTCCTAGCCGGAGAGAAGATCTACCCCCGAGTTGCTGAGGATATAGTTCAGACGCTGACAGAGAAGGGCGCCAAGAAAGTTCGAATCATCGGCGGCTATGCTTCCTCCGAGAGCAAAACATCATTTGCTGTTCAGTGCAACTACGACGGTCCATATCATAACGTTAGTCCTCTTCTCATGTCTTGGGAGCTTGTCAAGCTTAACGATGATGGTTCCTACGAGTTTGTAGGTGAGGATGAACCCGGAAACGTGACTCTTTTCCACCTTGATGGAACAGGTTCGATAGTTCAGGGATTCCTGCTAGGTGATGTTGCATCCCGTCAGGAACGTGGCAAGTGCCCGGTATGCGGGATGGACGGGCCCTTCTTCTGGGATATCGGACGGACGAACGATGCTGAGGCGCAGATCCAGGTGATGGGTCTAAGTGAGAAGAAGATCAAGGGTGCAACTGTGAACCTCACTGCTTTGCGCACCGACCTTCTCGCACTTGCTGGCGTTGAGGAGCTCCAGATAGAGGTAGCAAAGGAAGACATGAATGATCCGTACAGTATGGACGTGCTGAATCTCTATGTAGCTCCAAAAGTTGCAGTCAATTCAGACCACACATCATTGATTCACGAGGTCGCCTCCATCACGAAGAAGAGCACAGAAATCACTCCGAAAGTGGTCATCATTGCCTTCGAGGCGCTTCTTGAGAAGGCAGGAGGCATGAAGTTCATGGAGATCTTCGACGCCCGACCGAAACCTGCATGATTGCTTGTCGCATACTCCGCCCCTCTGTTCACTTCAGTAGGAGATATTATAAGATTACAACTCGACATCAAAAAATAACATAGGAGGACTATTATTGGAAAATGACGAAGGACTAGGACTTGAGCCCTCTGCACCTGCTGAACACGATTTCACAGTAAGTGCTTTGGATCTTGTAATGAGAACATTGAAAGTATGGGTGCGGAAGCTACCGAGCTATATTCTGATTGTCGGTCTTCTTGGAGCGGTCTTCAGTCTGCTTGGACTCGCAGTGTTCTATGCGCTCTACGGTGTGACTGCATTTGAATTAGTGAACTATGTAAGCACAGACATTATCAACGCATTGCTAGGATTTACCCTTGCCGACTCACCCTTGGCTATTGAGATAATACTCATCGCAATTGTGCTAACTGTTGTGGGCATGGCTGCAAATGCCGTGATTGCTGGAGCCGGTATCAAATTCGCACTTGATGACTACGGCTCTCACCAAGCTGATGTAGGAACAAGCCTTTCGTTTGCGTTTAGTAGGCTATCTACTATGATTGTAGCGCAGTTTCTTCTTGCATTGATTATCATGGGACCATTGGCTCCTGGCATGTTTCTCATTCTTGGTTCTTTTGCATCCATTGACCCCCTCAACCCTTCAATGGAAGCCTTAAGCGCGATGATGACAGGCCTTGGTATCCTCGTGCTTGGAGCCATCGTTGCTCTCTTCTTTGCAATACGACTGGCTCCTACTATCGCAGTTGTTGTTGCTGAGGACTTGAGCGTAGTCGATTCGTTGAAGAGAGCATGGCAGCTGACCGCAGGTAACTTCCTGCACATCTTCGGTGGTCAGATTCTACTGGGCATTGCCATGCTAATCTTCACAATGGTGGTTGAGGTGCTGCTATCTCCACTTGAAACTGCTTATGGCTCAGTCGTCTATTTGTACTTTACAGCGCTCGTGACTATGCTTTTCTTCGGCGCGATTAGCTATGTCTTTGCAGCAGTACTCTATAAGGACTTGGAATCCAGGTCAAGAGTTGATTCCCAGGAGTACTGGTAATTAACAAAGGGAGGGCGTGATCAGCTCGTCCTCCCACGTTTTTTCTTTCGTTCGTCGGGAGCAGTCCAGGTACAATCCCCTATCCATATCTCAATAGACAAGAAATGGATACCCTGAGGAATGTTTCATCCTCAGGTTGAGCTATCTATTCACTTCAGCTTGTGCTTCTTGACGAATTCTGACAGGATATCTTCAAGGTTCGGTCGTCCAATCTCCTGCAGGTCATATCTGACCCTTGTGTTAGGCTTGTTGATCTTGATGAGCTTTCCAAGATCAATCGGGGTTCCAATCACTATTGCGTCTACATCGGACTTGTTAATGGTCTGCTCAAGTTCCTTCACCTGTGTTTCGCCATATCCCATCGCGGGCAAAACGTCTTCGAGGTGCATGTACTTTTCGAAGGTTTCCTTTATGCTGCCCACAGCGAATGGCCTGGGATCAACGATGATTGCACCTGCCTTGCGCGCTGCAACATACCCCGCACCAAATGGCATGTCACCGTGAGTCACTGTCGGTCCATCCTCGACTACAATCACTCTCTTGCCCTTGATGATGTCCATATCATCAACCGTGAGTGGTGAGGCAGCCTCGATTATGATGGCGTTGGGATTGACTGCCATGATGTTGTCACGAACCTCCTCAATGTCATCATAATCTGCCGTTACTACCTTGTTAATTATGACAACGTCTGACATTATTAGGTTGGTTTCACCGGGATAGTATGAAATCTCGTGCCCTGGCCTGAGAGGGTCCACAAGCGTAATGAGAAGGTCAGGTTTGTAGAATGAGAAATCGTTGTTACCGCCATCCCATGTAATCACATCTGCCTCTTTCTCAGCTTGCTCCAGAATCTGACCATAGTCCACTCCTGCGTAAAGAATCACTCCCATGTTAATCATAGGTTCGTATTCCTCCCGCTCTTCGATTGTACAGTTGTAACGGTCCAAGTCTTCCAGCACCTCGTACCTCTGAGCAATCTGAGTGGTCAGGTCCGGATCGTAGGGCATGGGGTGTCTGATATTCACCGGCTTCAAGCCCATGTCAACGAGTATTTGATTTACCCTCCGAGACGTCTGACTTTTACCACAACCAGTTCGCACTGCACAGATGGCTACCACTGGTTTCTTGCTCTTCAACATGGTGAGCTTAGGACCCATCAGTCGAATATCTGGTCCTAGAGAGTTGACCCATGCAATCTTGCTGCCTACTGTGTCGTATGGAAGGTCAGAGTATGCCAAAATGCACTGTTCAACGTTGTACTTCTCGATCAGCTCCGGGAGTTTCTCTTCCGGGTAGATTCTAATGCCATCGGGATAGAGCTTACCTGAAAGCTCCGGTGGATATATTCTATCCTCTATCCCGGGGATTTGCTCAGCTGTGAACGCAACGATATCATAATGCTCATTGTCACGGAAGTACGTGTTGAAGTTGTGGAAATCGCGACCAGCCGCGCCCATAATCACTATTTTCTT
>JABCTJ010000134.1 GCA_018238375.1 Candidatus Thorarchaeota archaeon | reverse complement strand
GATGGAGGGCTTGGCCAAGACTCGGAACTACGAGAAGAAGGTCTATGCAAGGTCTGTTCTAGAGCCCATTCACAACAATGTAATTTCAGCAATCACTGAGCAGGAACGTAAGATGGAATCCGAGGCTTCTTCAACAAAGACCGAATCGCCCCTTGAAGCCGAGAAGAAGAGGAAAGTCGTGAATACACTCACAGAACTCAAGTCGAAGACTTCTGAGATCATCAGAGATCTCGATGCGATTTACTCTCAGATACCAAGTGCAGCAACCACAGACATGCCTGATGAAGCTGCAAGAAGAACCAGACTCAGGAGCGCGCTAGACTCGGCAAGGACCAAGACAGTCGATGTAGAGTCTAATCTTGGCAACATTGCTAAGGATGAAGTCTTTACTGAGGGACCAGCCTTGGATGTCCCTACCACTGCCGAGCTCACATTGGTTATTCTGAGGTCTCTCAGGAATAGCATAACTCAGATGATGGATGAGAAGAAAGCCGAGCTAGAGTAGTACGTACTCTACCTTTTTTCCATGAATGCCTCCAGCCTATCCATTGCCTCTGTAATAATCTCAGGAGGCGGAAGGTAAACACTCCTAAAATGATTCGCCCCGTATGTTGGGCAGAAACCTGAGCCTGGTACAAAAACCACTCCTGTTTCGTTTAGGATGTCAAGGACGAATTCCGTATCGTTTTTCCATCTGTTCCTGAGGTCGATCTTGGGCATGATGTAGAAGGCAGCATCAGGTATTGTTGTGGAAACGGAATCAATGGAGTTAAGCCGAGCGGCAATGAGATCTCGACGCTCTCTCAACCTTCGCATTATTCCTTTTAGGTGGCTTCCGTCGCTTCTAAGAGCCGCGGCAGTAGCCAGTTGAGCAGGAGCATTGGTGCAAATTCTGATTCTAGCTTGCCGGACCATTGCATCTCTCAAAGGCTCCAGCTCTCCGTCAGTATCGTGGAAATACACGTATCCAACTCTCCAGCCAGGTGCAAGGTATACCTTACTCACACCATTGAAACCAACGACTGGGACATCACCTGCAGCTTTGACCATTGGGGTCTGATCCTTGTCGAAAGTAAGCTGGTCATAGATTTCATCCGAGATGAGAGGAAGATTGTATTCTCCTGCGATGTCAGCTATCTCTTTCAGCACTTTATGGTCATAGACTGCACCGACAGGATTGTTGGGGTTTATGACAAGTATTCCGACTGTCTTCTCATTGATCTTGCTCCTCAGGTCATCCACGTCAGGGTTCCAGCCCTCCTCCTCAACCGTCCGATAAGTGACAGGAACACCTCCGAAGTAACCCATGTATGCTATGTATGGGGGATATGCAGGACCGGGGATTAAGAACTCTGAGCCATTGCTCACCAAGGCTCCAGCAAGGAACTGAATTGCCTCGGAAACCCCATTTGTAACGAGCACCCTTGACGGGTCGATGTCAATGCCATTCACTTTCTTCTCTTTTTCAGCAGCTGCTTGTTTGAGTTCATCGAGCCCCTCTGAAGGGGCATAGCCGTTATTTCCATCTCGAAGAGCCTCGTAGAATGCGTCTATCATAAACTCGGGAGTCTTCCAATCGTACTTGATTGGGTCTCCGATATTCAGATAGAGCGCAGTTTGACCCTTTGCTTTCTCATATCTCTTCGCAGCCACAACGATGTCGCGAATGGCATACCTGAGATTTGCTGCTCGGTCTGTAATTGCAAGATTCATGAGTGAGCCCTGTGTGGGCCACAAATTGGAGCGCGTATTATTGTTTATGGAACCACTAATTACTCAGTAGTATACCAACTTCGCGAGCGTATTTCCTCATCTGGGTTACTGCCAACCCCATTGAGGTGAGGTCCTTTGCAGCGCCCATGAGGAGAAAGTTCCCTGCATGAGAGAGAACAACAAACCCTCCCTTTCCACGAATTACAACCTCGTAAAGCTCGTCAAGGCCCAGCTTGTCAGCAGCCATCTCTCCTGTTATGAGCAAAGCAGCACTTACAGCTGCCATCAAGTCCGGATCTGCATCTGATTCTTCTGTTGCAAAATAGGCTAACTTGACTCCCTGTTTGCTCACTACAGCAATAGCATCGAGGTCGGCGTAATTGGTCAAGCCCATTAGAAGCTCTACTAGCTCCCTTTCCTTCTGGGGGTCAATCTGTGATGACATTTTCAATACTCCTTGTGTTTACTGGTCGATGCTCATTTTGCAACGAGCTTGCTCTTCTTCTTGCCTGCTTTCGACTTGGTCTTCGCGGCTTTTGGCTTCTTCTCTTCGACCTCACTACGGAAGAATGTGATTAGGTCACTAAGCCTTTCCTTCATCTCTGCCTTGATTGGACTTAGGATGGCGTCAGGTGTGCCTTTCAAAAGCTCAATACCCAACACCTTTCCGTTCTTCACAATCACACGTGGAATGAAACCCTCTGCCATGAATGTGCCTTCAGGCGGGTCTGTTACTTTCTCAAAGCGTCTCTCTATCTTCTCCTGTCCGAAAACTGAGATTCTGTGTTCCGCTACCGTGAACAACGTATTGTACACGATTAGTAGCTCTCTCTGATAACCTTCCGGAGGTGCAACAGTTTCAAGCTCCTTTATCATCTCATCAATCTGAGCTTGATTGATTGATGGTGCGGCAGCACTTGTTGGCTGTGACCTAACCGCTGCAACTGGAGGGGGTCTTGTTGGTCTTGGCGTAGGTGGTTTGGGGGGAGGTGCAGTTGGAGTCGCTATGGTTTCTCCTGCTGAGGGTCGAGTGCTTTCCACCTTTGGCGTAGGAGGTCTAGGTGGAGGTGCTTTGTCTCCTGGCTTTAGCACCTTTATTGCGACAGTTGTGCCATCAAGGGCAGTAAAGAATGTCGGGGGTTCTTCGCCTTCATCCACTGGGCGCACCTTGAAGTTGAAACCATACTCAGACCTGAGGTTTGTGGCAACTCTCGCGCCAATGAACTTCCTCCTGATATTCGCCTGGCTTCCTTTCCACAGGTAAATGCTCTTCGACGAATCATCCACGACGCATAACACTTTCATGGAATCTAAGTTCTCTTTTGTGAGCTCAAGTTCTTGTAGAGTGCCATCCTCGAAGACTTCGTAGCCTGTAACCATGATGGATCACGACGCTGCCATTTTTCCCCTGACCGCCAAGATGTATCTCCTCTTGCGAGGGTGAAGATTTGTAGCGGAGCGAGTCAGGAGTCTCAGCATTTTGCATATCACAGTTTGTGGTATAATACTGTTGTGTGTTTGTGTGCAGTAATTTCCGGTGCCCGGGGTTGATTCAATGACGCACCTAGCTTCCCAAAATGCCTTCTATACAGCGCATAAAGCCTCATGAATCGCATCAACAATATCGCTAGTCAGTCTTGAGAAGTGATGCCGAGCTAGGTTCGAAAGTAAACCAGACTCCTAAACTCTCGTTCTCTTTCAGCATTCGTACTAGGTCCCCGTCTTGAGTTATCGAGGTGACCTTGCGATCTCCAAATCGCAGAATGACTTTATGCACCCCTCCTAATGGGATGATTGAAATCACTTCGACAGCAAGTGCATCTGGTCGCTCTCCAAGACCAATTCTGATATCCTCCGGCTTAACAGAGAAAACAACACGCGAACCTCTCTGGCTCGTTCCGCTCATCTGGAATCTACAACCATTGACACGGACTAGAATCTCGCTTCCCGTGCTCTTCACAACTTCTCCTGCGAGAATGTTTCCTCCTCCGACAAAGCGTGCAACAAACACATTCTTCGGACGATTGTACAGCTCTTCTGGAGCACCGACTTGGCTAACAACCCCATTGTCAAGTACAGCTACTCTATCCGAGATAGCAAAGGCTTCGGATTGACTGTGCGTCACGTAAAGGGTGGTGACGCCAAGTTCTCTCTGTACTTTTCTAATCTCGAACTGCAGCGTTTCTCGCAATTGGGGGTCAAGAGAAGAGAGCGGCTCGTCTAGAAGAAGCAGTTTTGGCTCTTTGGCCAGCGCTCGTGCAAGTGCAACGCGTTGTGCCTCTCCACCGCTTATTTCACGGGTTCTTCGGAAGAGGAGATTACGGATGCCAAGTAGGTCTGACAGCCCTTCGACCCGATTGATTGTCTTCTCCCTACTCCACCCAGAAACCTCCAATCCAAAAGCGATGTTCTGGTAAACTGACATGTGGGGGAAAAGCGCTACTGATTGGAGCACCATCCCAATTCCTCTATCACGCGGCGGGACCTCTAGAATGCTCCCGCCGTCAAATGTGATCGTCCCACGATCCGGTTTTATGAACCCCGCAACCATCCTGAGTGTTGTAGTCTTTCCGGAGCCGCTTGGACCCAACAGAGCCAGTAGCTCACCATCTTCAAGAGTCAAATCAATGGGTCCAATGTGCGTACCATCTGCGAACTCCTTTGCCAATCCACTTAGTACAACACGGACCATCATATTGCCCCCTTGAATGCGCTCTCAGATGCTCTCTGTATCACAAGAAAGGCAATGAAGCAAACAACCAGCAGCAGGAGTGATGCGGCACCAGCTTCCACGAACCTTCTGACTCCAAGGTTCTCGTAGATTGTCACTGCTAAGGTTACGTTTTGTTCTCTCTTGAGGAATAGAGTCGCTGACATCTCACCGATTGCCATGGCAAACGCAAAGGCGGCACCCACAAGTATCCCTGGCGCTAGTAGCGGTAGTTCAACAAAAAAGAGCTTCTGCAATCTGCTCGCCCCCAAGGAATCTGCTTGGTCTGCAAGAGCGGGGTCAATGGTTCTAAGAGAGCTCTCTATCGCTCGAGCAGTGAATGGCACTCCAATAAGCGTCTGTGCTATGATAATCAAAGGCCACGGATTTGCGGCCCAGCCAGTTGGAACGGCTATGAAACGCAACAATCCGTAGGCTACTGTAATTGATGAAACTCCCAAAGGCAGCAGTATCATTACTGACGTTGAATTTGATAACAGACTACTCCTTGACCTAAGAGAGTATGCTAATGGAATACCCATGACCACCGAGAAGAGAGTCGCCAATGTGGCGTAGAAGAGAGAGTTGGCTAAAGGCAGAAGTCCTCCTTCAACCTCCAATAGGCTCAAGAATCCTTTGAGAGTGTACTGCCCAGTCACCGGATCATATACAGCAGAATCAATGACAGCAATCATCGGTCCTACCACAATCACACCAATCAGAAGAGCGTACAGGATCCCGCCCAAAAGATGGGGTCTCGACAGTTCTCCGGGGGAAACTGTTTTGATGAATGAGGTCTGTCCAGCATCTCTCTTGTCTGATCGCATGACTGCAGCGTAGGCTATAGCCAATGTCATCAAGATTAGGATTTGAATCACTGCAATCGAGCTTGTCATGCCAAAATCAAATGAACTGAAGGCGTAGTAGATCAGAACCTCCAAGGTCATGTAGCGTCCTTGTCCAAGAGCAAGTACTATTGGAAACGACATAAAGCAGAAGAGGAAAGTAAGGATTGCAGCGCTTAGGAGTGAGGGCATCACGTGAGGAAGAACGATTCTACGAAGCTTTTGAATGCTTGAAGCCCCCAGCAACTCAGCTGTATCCTCGATATCGGGGTCCAATCTCTCAAGGGCTGCAGAAACCAAGAGAATTACAAGAGGTATGTTGTAGAATGCATGAGCCAAGACGATTCCGGGCACACCTGCTGCAAGGTTTACAACCGATTCAGTTGCGCCTGTCAACGCCATGGCGACTGAGTCCACGAATCCATATGAGCCAAACATTCTGAGGAACCCTACAACCACGACAATCGGGGGGAGTATGAATGGTAGGATTACTGCCGCCCGCACAGCTTGTTTTCCTTTGAACTCAAGACGTGCGAGTAGGAAAGCTCCCGGAAGAGCAAGGCTGACTGCGAGAATTGTGCTCGCGGCCGCTTGGAGAAAGGTAAACCACAGTGTTGCGTGTGTGACTTTTGAACTCATAACGTCTTGAAATGAAGACCCAGGACCAACCACTAGTCCCAGAATCAGTACGCCGAGTACGGGGTAAACCAAGAAGCCCATTAGCAACAGAAGCGGGAGCGCCATTACCACATATGTTGCTATTGAGCCGTTTCTCATGTGCGAGTTTCCGCCTACCGTTTATTGTAAGTTGTACAAAGTTGGACACCGAAGTCTAGTACGTCCAGAAACGGCACTGGACTACTCCGTGAGGAACCTTCACGGGTGTGTCATATTCCTCAGAGATCAATGTCGTATTGGTCTATATAAAGCCCACAATCGAATTGTCCAGATATGTCCACCTTTACAGCAGCTGTTTGCAATCCTCTTATGATATCGTTCCACTCTGATTTCCAGGATGCAAGATTCTCCGCTATTTCAGCTTGGCCAAGCAATTCGTTTAGGAGAGTGACATCCTCTGGTCTGAGAGCGTAATCAAACGCGGAATCCAGCTCGACGTTCATATTGGCTGGAAACATCCATTGGTTGAGAGCGACGTACTTCTGCACGGCTGGCGATAGGCAGTATTCGATGAAGAGCTTCGCAAGTTCAGGGTTAGGCCCATTCTTCACAAGCCCCATGCCCTCAACCTGCATCCACGCGTAGTGCTCTCCGCCGTGGTAGATGGGCGCAGTGCCAACATCAGGCTCCGCTTGGGTGTAGTAGGCTGAATATGCAGGGTCTGTTCCATAGCTGACCATCATATGTTTTGTCGGATCAGTATACCAGACTTCCCATGCCTCTGACCAGCCCGGTTGTATATCAATGTCATTTTTGACATCTGACCACCAATCTGTCCAATCGGTACCAAGCAGCTTCTCATGGACGGCTATCTCTGTCAAGAGGAAGGCAAGTCCGGGGCTGCTCAGGTACGGGTCTTCTGTAACCAATGCGCGTGCCATTGCAGGGTTGGCAAGATCCGCGAAGGTGAGATTCGCCAGTTCTGGGTGTGTTGTTGTATTCATATCTGCCATGGAGTAGATGATTGTCACAAGACCGAAATCAAAAGGCACCACATAGTGCTCAGGATCAAGTGCTGAAACTAAGGAGCCTTCAATTAAGGATAAGTTAGTGGGTGTGTAAGGCTCCAAGACGCTCTTCGCTGCCTGTTCTAGAATCAATATGTTGTCAATACCTATGACCACGTCAGCTACAGGGTTCGCCGCTTCCGCCCCCAAAATGGCAATCAATGTGTTTGCGTCGTCGGCACGTCTCTCTATGGAAACATTGACACCATACTTCCTTTCGAATGGACCAAAGAAATCCGTGTCGTTATTGTCCCCCCATTTCATGAAACTCCCGTAGGTGTAAACAGTCAGGGTCCTTTGCTGAAATGGGTTGAACATGATTACGGCGGCGGCTGCTATGATGATGACCACAACGACCGCAGCGGCTGTGATTACTGTTTTCGGGTCACGTCTGGAGGGGTACTCAGTCATTTCCATCGCCTTTATATTGCTGTTATACAACTGTGTTATAGAACGCTACCCAGATAAATAGTTTCCCTCGAGGTAAAAGCCGTGAGACCCCCCTGTGAGCTGGTACAGAGAGAGTTCCTTCCGTCTGTGAGGACACAGTTAGCAAGAGAGCTTAGCCAGAGAGGGCTTTCTCAAAGTGAGATTGCTCGGAGAATGAACATCACGCAGGCGGCTGTGAGCAAGTACCTGAGCCAACCTAAGGCGAAAAGTGCACCCATTGATGAGATTTCATCATTAGCCCGCAAGTTGGTTGAGATGGCACTATCAGACGAGTTTACAGCTGCTGATAAGATTAAGGCGATTTGTTCTACGTGTATGTTGCTACGAATTGGTTCTCATACTTGTAAAAGTCACAAAGAGCGATTCAATGAGCTGAACGAGATCGATTGTCAGATTTGTGCTGAGCTGCTGGGCGGAACTGAACCTAGGTTCCCAGGACGCGCGCGTGTTATTGGCGACATGGCAGCTGCTGTTGGTGTGATAGAACAAGCATCTGGGTTTGATCGAATCATGCCTCAAGTGCGAGCGAACATAGTTGCGTGTGATAAAACCGCAATATCGATTGATGATGTTGCAGGCGTGCCAGGAAGGATAACGATGGTGGGAGGACAGGCGCGCGTTCTTTCTGGACCTCGATTTGGAACTTCTGCTCACACCGCAGAGCTGCTTCTGTGGGCCAAGAGTTCTTGGCCAAGGGTGCGGGCTTGCCTGTGTGTGAGTGGAAATGAAAACGTAGTTCAGGCTGCAGAGTCTAATGGGTTCAAGGTTCTCAGACTCAAGAGTCCTGCGGTTGATCCAAAACGTATCTCAAGCGCAGCTACTCGTCTTGTCAAGGCACAGAAGCGAATTCCACGATTGCCAGCGCTCCATGTTCCAGGCGGTGTTGGTGTTGAGCCTATCCTCTATCTATTCGGAACGGATGCAATGTCTCTCGCTAATCATTGCGTTGATCTTATTGAGGCTCTCTAGGGCAGATTGGAGATTCACATTCAAACCTGTGTTACACAGCCTTATTTTGCGACCCCAGCACTGGAGCCTTGTACACTTCCAAGGGAGTTCAACAATGCTAACT
>JABCTJ010000118.1 GCA_018238375.1 Candidatus Thorarchaeota archaeon | reverse complement strand
ATATAGGGAGGTGAAGTCATGGAGAAATCAATCTCAGGGAGATTGAAAGTGCTGAGCTTTCGAGAATCCCCATGTTTTAGGTTCTCTTTGTTCACAAGGTGTGAGCGCACATACTTGTATCGCGCTTCATCATACTCGATACCGTAAGGTATGCGCCCCATCTCCTCTGCGACGAACAGCGTTGTTCCAAGGCCTACGAATATGTCAAGGACAATGTCGCCAGGTTTTGTGTACAGTGCAAGGACGTGCTCGACCAATGACTCGGGGTATCGGTTATCGTCGGATTGGAGGTTCTCTGGTAACTCTCTACGTTTCAAGTTGTCAAGAGTTATGAATGTCTTCAAGTTCCCGCCTCCAGAGTGCGCTAGAATCAGCTGATGGGGGAGTAGCCCTTCCTGAGAATCGTATCCACCGCTTCATCGGACTGTTCCGGCGTATCCTTGTTGTAATGGGTTCCTCGACTCTCTTTGCGCATTCGAGCCATTTTCACAATCAGCTCAGCGACTTGTGCAATGTTTCGCAGCTCAATAAGATCAGGGGTTATGATGAAATCCCAGTATGCTTCGTTGATTTCCTTTATCAGAAACTCGAGCCTATTTCTCGCACGATGAAGTCGCTTGCCTGAGCGCACTATCCCAACGTAGTTGGTCATCAAACGACGTATCTCGTCCCATAGGGTAGCAATAAGAACCAGTTCGTCGGGGTCAGCAGCGTACCCCGGATCCCACACTGGCATCTGTTGAACGCTCGTTTTGCTTTGTACTACTTCGTGTGCCGCTTCAGCTGCATTGTGCGCTAACACAGCACCTTCAAGCAGTGAGTTGGACGCTATCCTGTTTGCACCGTGAAAACCAGTCGCAGCCGTTTCTCCAATAGCAAAGAGGCCCTCAACATCGGTTCGGCCCATGGCATCCACCCGGATCCCTCCGCAGATGTAATGAGCTGCTGGCACCACAGGAATGGGAACTTTGGTCATGTCATAGCCAGCTCGAAGGCACGTTTCGTGGATGATTGGAAACGTTTCTTTGATGAACCCAGCATCCTTGAATGAAATATCTAATCGGACATAATCAGCCCCTGTTCGTTTGAGCTCATTATCAATCGCTCTCGCTACAATGTCTCGTGGAGCGAGCTCCGCGTCAGGATGGTACTCGGGCATGAATCGCTTCCCATCCAGGTTCAGTAGTAACGCTCCTTCCCCACGCATGGCCTCAGTGATTAAGAACGATCTGATCTTGCGATGATAAAGAATGGTTGGATGGAATTGGAAGAATTCTAGATTCGATATGGTCGCCCC
This sequence comes from Candidatus Thorarchaeota archaeon, assembly GCA_018238375.1. Taxonomy (GTDB): domain Archaea; phylum Asgardarchaeota; class Thorarchaeia; order Thorarchaeales; family Thorarchaeaceae; genus WTCK01. The sequence continues at coordinate 6,171 of JABCTJ010000118.1, read as the reverse complement.
AGCTCGATACGCCATTGCTATGCCATCGCCTGTAGCAACATCAGGATTGCTCGTGTAAAGAAAGACCCTCCCAGCACCTCCTGTTGCGAGAATCGTAGCTTTCGCGGTGAATCGCTTCACGACACACTCATTCGCATCCAGAACATAGGCTCCTACTACTCGATTACTCTTGACGTAGAGATTAACTGCAATGTGGTCCTCGAAGATTTTGATGTTAGGGTTCTTCTTCACATGTGTAACTAATGCTTGCTCGATATCTCGACCGGTGTGGTCTTTGACATGGAGAACTCTCCGCTTGCTATGTCCGCCCTCGAGATGCAGTTCGTACTCGTTAGCATTTTCTTTCTTGCAGAACGCAACCCCATATTCCGCCAGTTCCTTGATTCTTGCGGGGCCATCACGAACAAATTTCTCCACGATATCCCGATGACATAACCCTGCGCCGGCCTTGATTGTGTCCTTGATATGAAGCTTGAAGGAGTCCTTCGGAGAAACCACCGCAGCAATTCCACCTTGGGCGCTCCACGTGGCAGAATCGGTCAATGCACGTTTTGTGATGAGATTGACCTTGCCTGTCTTCGCAGCTTTCAGTGAGAATAGAAGGCCTGAGATGCCACTACCGATGACAAGGTAGTCGGAGGTGTGAACTTCATGCGCCATGGTCGGGGTCTCCAGTCAATAGAAACACATAACGGTAGCAACTGAGTCATTGTTTCGAAATCATAGACTCATGCATTGGATGGGAGAATTGTGTCTGATTGTGCAGAATGTAAACGTTACGGTATCAAGACTTCAGGAGCGGTCTATCCGTGTTCAATCTGTGGCGCTGTCAGATGTGAGACCCATGCTATCTGGGTTCCCGCTCATGAAATTGACCGTAACGTGAAACGAGCGAAGGCAGTAAGAGATTCAATCAAGGGAGAGTCGGTGGGCGGCTGGTATGCATTCTGCGGCAGGACTACACACATACCACGAGGCGTGACAGTAAGATACGGTGAGGGAAGGAAAGGCGGAAAGATCGTAGACAGATTGCTATTGCATGACAAGAAAGCAGGTCTAGAAGCCTTCGAGATGTGGGAAGTGGGAATTATTGAGGATAAACTTGAGAAGCCATGGGAGCCCCGCTACTACGAAATATCCTGTGAGCTAGCCAAGGTAATGAACTTCATGGAGCATATGTACAGGGGGCCAAGGGGAACTGAGCTCTTTCTGAAGCAACTCCACCTGACATTGACTCAGAACGCCGCCAAGAGAGCAGTCTTCTTCAAAGGGTCCTGGGATGAATTTCAGAAGCAGGTAGGGAAGGATCCTGAATTTTCTGATGTTATCAAGTACATCTGTTCAAGATGTGGAGTTGTTGTCTGTCTAAATCGCCATGCGCCATTCTACAACAAGAAACTGTTCAAGAAGCTGACCAAGGATCCTGACTCTGTAATAATGGGCTGACGCACGAGTGTATCTTCATCATGAATCCCGTTGGGTGAGGAGAGTAGCAAGGCAATCTGGTTGCCCTGCCAACTCCTCGAATCCGCGTATTCTCCGATTCCGCTAACTCGCTCCCCTTTGTTTTCTCAAGATGAGGACTATCACAACTGTCACTCCGATACCTGCACCTGCAATGACAATCATTAACACCAGAGGATAGGACTCGTCGGGTGACATAGTTGCACCGGGGTAATCATTGGCATCAAGCGGATCAGTCCCTGCTAGCATCTCAATACCATCAAGGTAGGTGTCTCCATCCGAGTCGTCATCAAGCGGATCGGTCCCTATCTTCACTTCGAAGGCATCGTTGAGATTGTCGCAGTCTGTATCGATGCACTGGAAGTCTGTGCCGAGGGCAAGCTCTTCCAGATCATCCAGACCGTCATAGTCAGTATCTCCGACTGTTGCTCCAAGCATGTCCAGAATAGCACGAATCTCATCAATGTCACCAATATGAGTGGCGTTGATACTGCTCAGTGCCTCAGTGTTCTGAGTGACAATCGCTGCGAGTAGAGCGAGCTGGGCGCTGTTAGCATTGACTGCACTTACTGTATCCATCAACAGAGTGGCGTTTCCATCCACATAGGTGAAGAGAATTTCGATGGCGGTGTGGTTGCTGTTGAGCCAAGAAATCACCTGAGTCAAGAGTGTAGCGTTAGCATCTAACTGATCTATCACTGTTTCAAGAAGGGTGGCGTTTCCGTCTGACCAAGTGATAAGGTTCTGGATCAGTGTTGCATTTCCATCAAGGTCCTCGTAGATAGCATCATACCACGCTTGTGGCATAGCAGGGAAGTCTGCTGGGTCTGTCGCGTTGCTGCCATATGCAATCTCATAACCGTCTAGGAAGTTGTCATTGTCAGTATCTATACAGTGAGGATTAGTTCCGTATCGTTCTTCATCTTCGTCGGACAAGCCATCTAAATCACTATCTAGTGGTGAAAAGATTGCTATGAAGCAGTCGCGAGAGCCATGAAGTGATGGCTCATACGCATCCACCGTTGGAAAGTTTGGCGATCGCGTTTCGCCAGCGATGTATTGATAGCCGTTTTCCACTGCGATGTCATTTCCGCAGTCATCATAGGAACCCCCTAGATAGGTCGAATAGATAAGTTTCTTCCCGTCGAGTGCAAACTTGGTCACAAAACAATCGTCGGCATCCGAATTGTAATTTGAATCGTAGGCTTCGACTAAAGGAAAGTCAGACGAGTCTGTCTTTCCTGTGACATAGGCATGGCCGGCATCTTCTGCGATTCCCTCGCCATAGTCATTATCACTGCCGCCTAAATAAGTACTATAGTTCAATGATTGTCCATCTTTTGAGAATTTCGTCACGAAGCAGTCTCTGGTACCGCCAAGAGTTAGATCATAGGCGTTTACTCTGGGGAAATTGCCTGAGTATGTATGACCCGTGACATAAGCATACCCATCCTCAACCGCAATAGCATATCCATAATCATCATCAGACCCACCAAGAAATGAGCTGTAGTTCAAGGATTGTCCATCTGCGGCGAATTTGACCACAAAACAATCAGGTTGACCATTGTGACTAGAATCATAGGCATTTTGCGTGGGAAATCCCGATGATGATGTTGACCCTGAGATATATGCATGTGTATCTTCTACTGCTATGTCAAGTCCATAGTCATTATCAGAATGCCCGATATAGGTGCTATAGATTAGAGACTGTCCATCAATGGCAAACTTGGTCAAGAAACAGTCCGTCCCCCCGTTGTAATCCGCATCGTAAGCATCAACTGTGGGAAAGTCGGATGACTTTGTACTCCCAGTCACGTAGGCATAACCGCTTTCAACAGCAATACCCCGACCAAGATCATGCATTCCACCGCCGCCAAGAAATGTACTGTAGACCAATGATTGTCCATCAGCGGAAAACTTGGTAACAAAGCACGTAGGTCCGGTAGTGTAAGTATCATTATAGGCATTTACCATTGGAAAGTCTGGCGAGTATGTATGCCCTGTAATATAGGCACATCCGTCTTCCACTGCAATAGCATTGCCGTAATCGCCGCTCGATCCACCCATAAAGGTGCTATAGATAAGCGATTGTCCGTCACTTGCCAGTTTGGTGACGAAGCAATCGAAACTACCCCCGCTGAACGTTGAGTTATAGGCGTTTTTCATGGGAAAATCGGCTGAACCCGTTTCGCCAGTTATATAGATAGAACCATCCTCTACTGCAATGGATCTACCGTATTCGGTGCTGGAACCCCCTATGTAAGTACTGTAGAACAGATTGATAGGGTCAATAATTAAGTCTAGAGCTGGATTATAGACATCCAAGATGAAGATTATAGTTTCGCAATTCTCAAGATGAAACTTGCATCCTACAGGGACTTTCTCTTGTTGTTGCTGGTATACCTTCAACTTGGTATCGGCCATCTGGTTGCCTTCTCTGGAAACGGTCACTCCATCCATGTCAATCCGGATACTATCTGCATCCGAATACTCCATTTTGATAACCTGTGGATTCGAATAAGGTCCGACCACGAATTCATACTTCAGATTCCCATCTTGGACCTTGTACACCAGATCGATTCCAGGGTAGATCTCAGGATACCTGAGCGCTGCATAGTCTTGAATCCCTGTCTTCCACTTGGATGGATCATTTCCATACATGTAGTTCGTCACCGAACCGGTAGAACGCTCACCGCGAGGCACAACCGACCTGCTCCCTGGGAACTCCAGAGTGAAAACTGTGCCCCCGGAGAGATACTTGACCATCGAGGCCCCGAAGTAGGCCACTGCATCCGTTCCTCGTCTGCACACATAGTAGAGTCCGTTCTCAGACGAGGCGGTTTCAGTGAAGAACATCATATCAAGCTCCACATCACCCTCAGGGATAGTATCGGGAGCTTGCACATCATCAAGAAGTTCCTTGGGAACGTCAGAAGGTACGGTAGTTGACTGATAATTGTCTGTTGACTCCATGACCATCGGCAGTGCAGGAGCGATTACAAGCAAGAAAAAAAGAACAAATAGAAAGACCTTTCTCATTCAGAATTCCTCCTAAACGATATAATTCTCACCTACATTTCATGTCTATCCTACATTTATTTGCTCAGTTTTTTATGGAATCTCAAGTGTTCCAGAAGTAGGTAGAGAAAAATCCTGAGTTTTCTGATGTTACCAACTACATTTGTTGAAGATGGGGGGGGTTGTCATCTAAACATGGACTGACGCAGAAGTGCGTCTTCAGATGGTCCGACAATCCTACATATAGGGACTATTTACGGAAAGTCAGAACAATACTCTCGGAGAGTGGAACCACTCTGACATACGGAAAGTTCTTGTCATCAGACCGTCCCGCGACACCACCACTATAGACTTTGACAATTGATATAGGAATGGTCGATGGAAATCTGAACTCTATCTCTTCAGGCAGCGACTCTAGCCTTACTTCGATCTGATGTTGATTTTTCGATGCACCAATCTCCAAGTGCACTGGACCAATGCCTGTAGGGATGTGACTGACAATCAATGGATACTTGGATGTGTACCACTCTTCTGGTATGCCCGGAAACACAATGAGATTGTTGCCCTCCGTGTAGAGCATCATATCCCGCAACAAGAGAAGAAGATTGGCCGCCGCATGAATACTGCAACCGTTGCCACTACTTCCACCTCCAGTCCGAGGATTGACCCATTCTGGGAGTACATTGTAGTCTGACAGGAACTCTAGGCTTTTCCTCAGCATCTTTTCTGCGTCATCGCGCATCATTTTGCGAGTGTAGTAGTGCGCAAGCCAGAGTGAGAGATGGCTCGAGAAGCGGACCGGAGGTCCACTCAGTCGAACTAACCCTTTTGATATCACCTTGCCAGAAACAATCTTGACAACTTCTTTCAGGATTTTCTCATCCATGTTGTACAGTCTTAGCTGACTGACTGCACTCAGTAGTTCCAGAAGATCCAAAGAGTAGGCATCCGTCAGTTCCAGTTCTGAAAAAGTTGGTATCTCGCTCAGTTTAGTATCAATGAGCTCAGAGTAGTCTGTGATAGTCTGGTCTAGCTTGGCTAACGTTTTTTCATTCCATGTCGACTTGAACGCAGTAGAGGCTGTCTGGATTGCTGCAAAATTCCAGATGGCCTGATTCAGTTCTGATAAGGTCCATGGCTCGGGACGGGGAGGTGGCTCTACCACAGGCGCTTCTACTTCAGTTGGCGCTTCGTCTATTAGCACAGTGTCGGATCCCTCAACTTCCGAGGGGGAATCCTCGGACTCCTCAGTTTCCACTGAGAGTACATCGATACTCTCTTCCACCACTGGTTCAGGACGGAGTGCCCTATCGTCCTCAATCTCAGAGTTCATGGCTTCTAGCATCATCCCGACCGCATTCTCAACATAGGGGCTAATTTCCTTCAGATAGCCATTCGTACTGTTGTTTTCAATGGGTTGGAGTATGCCCCATATCAGTGGGCCCAATGTTGAGATATCCACGGGTCCTTCTTTGATGTCAAACTCCTGCGAAGCCTTCAAGCATAACTCCGTTGCCAAATCATGACAACCAGTTCGTTGCAGAGCAAGGACTATCCTTGCTCGAGTCCTCCAATCCGTAGTTGATTCTCGGGAGAGAAGCGTTGTGTGTGCCTGCATAGCTAATGATGCCTTGGCTTGCGATAGAATATCGTCGAAGTTTTTCTCTGGATAAGTTCCAGCAGAGCGTT
>JABCTJ010000029.1 GCA_018238375.1 Candidatus Thorarchaeota archaeon | reverse complement strand
ACCTTGTTATGATGCAGCATCTGTTCGATGACAAAATGTTATAACGACGCTGTCTACAGCGAGCTCAGTGACTAGCATGATACCTTTTGCCAAACCCATAGTCGGAGATGAGGAAATCGAAGCTGTTAAGAGCGTGCTCAAGTCGGGCATGCTTGCGGAAGGCAAGGTTGCCCGGCAGTTTGAGCGTGAGTTTGCCAAATACGTGGGCACAAAGTTTGCAACCGTAACTAGTAATGGTACAACCGCGCTAAGCACGGTGCTCGAAGCACTAGGTATTCAGCCGGGAGACGAAGTCATCACAAGTCCCTTCACGTTTATTGCATCAGCAAATTCAATTGCAATGCTTGGAGCCGTCCCGATATTCGTGGACATCAAACGGGATACATACAATATAGATCCAGACCTGATTGAGGCTGCGATAACTGCTAGAACCAAGGCCATTATGCCCATTCATATCTTCGGAATGCCTGCAGATATGAAGCGCATCATGGAGATCGCCACCAAGCACGATCTTCTTGTTGTCGAAGATGCTTGTCAGGCCCATGGATCTACAATTGATGGTAAAATGGTTGGCTCATTAGGCCACGCTGGAACATACTCATTTTACGCTACGAAGAACATGATGACCGGTGAGGGCGGGATGGTTACAACAAATGATGAAGAGCTGCTTGACCGGATGATGAGCATCAAGAATCATGGGCGGAGTAAGCAAGGGGGCTATAGTCATTTCCGCGTTGGCTACAATAGTCGAATGTTAGACATGGTTGCTGCCATTGGTCTTGAGCAATTGAAGAGAATGCCTGAAGTGGTCAGGAAGCGTCGAAAAACAGCACAAATATACAACAATCTCTTCTCGGAGTATGATTCAGTCAAGCCTCAGGTAGCAAACAAGGGGTTTGAATCAAGTTATCACCTGTATGCTCCCCGATTACACTCTGATAAAATGAGCCGCGATCAGATGGTGCAGGCACTGCGCGACAACGGTGTTGGATCCAGAGCAGTTTATGCTATCCCCTGTCACAGGCAGAATACATACCTGGATATCAGCAAGTGGCGTTGGGCCAAATACATTGACTATCCAAATTACTCGAAAGTAAACTTGCCCATCTCAGAAGAGGTAGGTGCTACACATTTCGACATTCCAGTTCATCCAATGCTGACCGAGGATGAAATAGAGCACATTTGTACAGTGCTCCGTAAAATTTCCGCCTAGGATTCTGGGTCGAAGTGCAGGAGTATATCTTTCAAGGTTTCAGAACGAACAGTTATTGTGGCGGCCTTGCTCACATCTTCGCTCTGAGGGTTGAATGCGATACTGAATGCCGATATCGCGAAGATATCAATGTCGTTTCTTCCATCTCCAACACTTGCCAACGACTCCGCTGAAAGCCCCTCTTCTCTCAAGTAGCCAATTGCAGTTTCCGCTTTCTGAGGACCTCCCATGACATACAGCACCGTACCATCATGGGCTCCATTAGCTTCACCCAGGATGTTGGAATAACCGAAATCCAGTCCTAGTCTTCGTATGAACGGTTTCATGAAAAACTGACTAACTCCGCTTGAAATGCAGCCCACTTTGTATCCCCACCTCTTGAGCGTTGAAACCACATCTTCGGCTCCAGTCATCAGAGGTAATGACTCTACTGTGTAGTCGTATGTGCCATTCGCACGCACCCCTCGCCAGATCTTGGAACCTTCAACGATGGAGTCCTCCAGTGACTGAGCCTCCGCTACTGTCTTCTGATAGACCTCGAGAAACCTTTGACCTAGACCCAGCTCAACCGCTAGGGGATAAGCGGCGCTGGGACCATTGAACAAGACACCATCAAGGTCTAGGGAGATCACATTTATTGATTCTTGCATGTTTTGACCTCGTGAACATGAAACCAGTTGAGTTGGATAATGCAGCAGAAACTGTATTATCGCTTTCGTTGCTGTTCCGCAATTGATTCTACATGAATGTCATCCGAAAGTCTGACACAGGAGCCATTAATAGAATTCGAAAGGCATCAGTGGGCAAAATGACTGACCGTGACCTTTCGTTCGAGGTTGGCCGGACTTCTCGAGAGGTTCTGAGAAAGCTACTGGTTGTTTGCGGTAAGGTGGGTAAGAAAAACACTGCGCTCTATAAGAATAAGGCACGTGAAATAGGAGCTGACTTCGTTTCTGAAACTGAATCTTCTTGGGTTTCTACACATAAAACAATCATGAAGAACTTTGAGCCCGGTAAACACGCTGCGATTCTGCTTCTAGGCAGCAATAAGCAGTTACCAGCTACGCCACTGACATACCAGAGCATGTTCGGTTTCACTGATTGGTTTCTACAGGACACGACCGGGGATGGAAACCCAGACTCTCCAGTAGGGCGGGTATTCGGTTCGCCTGACACTATCCTATCTCATTTTGACCCCCTGATCATTGATAGCAACATAGCGATTGTCTTTGACTCTCAGCCCGGTCGTTCAACGCGTCATGTCGAGAGCCTAGTTGACCTGGGTTTTGACGTGGAGATTCTAAGACGATTCACACAAAAAGATGCGAAGCTGCTTGGAGTCACTGAGTTCGTTTTGCAATTCTCTGATGGCGTCTTCACAGACCGTATTCATGGCACCCCTGAGAAATGGGTATCTCACAATTCTGTGATATTGAATGCTGAGCAAGTATCGACCGTCAACTTCCAGGGGTATCCTGTAATCTACTCGGAGGCGTGCAGTACTGCGCAAGAGGGTCCCCTGCTCAAAGCTTTCCTGGAAAAATGTGCGTGCTACATAGGAGCAACTCTGGACACGATGAATAACACCGAGTCCTTTGAGAATTGGAAGGACTGTGCTTTTAGCGACGGTTGGAAGTATGGCTTTCTTGACCTTCTGGACACATATGACCTCATTGGACAGGTCAAGACACAAGTGGATCGTGCATTGCACGCGCATCTTGATGCAAAATACAAACGCGAAATAGACAATATCAGGAACAGCAAGTCAAATGAGCTAGAATCCAGTCAGGCTGTTTCGACCGTAGAATGGGTGTTATTTGGCAATCCGTTGAGACGTACCACCGTGGGTCCACACGCTGATTTCACGCCGGGCACCATTGTTGTGGATACCTGAATTTGCATCCACTACCTGAATTCTAAACGCGTCTGCGTTTCAGCTTGGACCCAAACAGTCCCCCTGTTGCGCCAAGAATGGAGATAAGAGATGCGGCGAGTATCAGAAGAAGATAGAACACCAGAATCATCTCTTGAATCTCTGCCATTGTCAAAGCTCCGCTCTGCACAAGATAGTCCATCAGTGCAGGCGCTGTCAGAATCTCAAGGGGTACAAAGACTATGAATGCGCCTAGATAACCACCCAACACTGCCCTCTTCGTAGATACGACTAGAAACCCACATACGATTCCTGCGAAGAGAGGTGTCAGTATGTATGTTATTGGAAAGAGTCCGATGTTGAGAAATGCGGTGGCAAGAATCACCAGACCATACTTAGTTCCCCTCGCCATTGGATGATGCTGTGGGATTTGAGTCAACTCTGGACCTCCTCTGTGGATCTCGCTTGTCCTGATATAATGCTGACGTTGTCTGAGCTTTGGGCAGTTACTCAGGAGCCAATCCCTTTTTCAGTCTCTACCAATGCTCAAACCCAAATCGGTGACCTGTCAAGAGTGGATATTACAACATGAGACTGACACTTCGAGTACCTGCCGGTTATGATCTTGTTTCCTCGGTCCATTCCTGGATATATCCTGATATTCAGCCCGTCCCTGAGGTGACTTGGAAGCAAGGCGTAGGCCGAGTATTCACCTTTGGCAATGAATCTGCAAGGATTCTTGTTGGCCAGCTTCGACCAGGCGCCACATTGAGGGTTCTAGCTGAGTCAGTTAATCTCAGCAGAGCGCAGATCCGAAAAAAGATTCGCTGGGTTCTTGGACTTAAGGTAGATGTTAGTGATGCGCTCGCTGCAATGCAGAATGACCCTATCATTTCAGACATCGCTCCATCGGTAGCTGGCATTCGACCCTACATAGCGAATAATTTGCTTGAAGCGTTGGTCAAATCGATCATCCAGCAACAGGTTTCATACAGAGCTGCGAATGTGCTGACGAAAAGACTTGTTCTTGAACTGACCCGTGCGCACGAACTGGATGGCCGCAAGCTCTATCCCTTTCCGAATTCCCTGCAATTATTCAACTCTGGTGAGGAGGGCCTCCGTGCTCTTGGACTTGGTTACAAGACCAGCTGCATTCTCAAGATAGCCTCCCTAGATGTATCAGGAGAGATTGACCTTGAAGGACTCCTAGGATGTCCTTATGAAGAAGTCATGGACACATTGACTTCGATTCGTGGCGTGGGCGAATGGACCGTGCAGACTCTTATGATTGCAGGTCTTGGGGATTTCACTGTGTTTCCATACGGGGATTTGGGCATACAGAATCTACTAGGAAATCTCTATCAATATGGCACACGAATGACAAAGAATGAAGTTATTGAGAAAGCTCATTCCTGGGGGGACGCTGGTCCAATGGTACTATATCTTCTAATGTGTGCTGATGTGCTAGATCTTGTCGGAACGAGTGGAAGGCTGAAAACGCATAAAAGGCTACCATGAATACGAACACTATCGAAGGAGTGACATTCGTTGTCATTAGCGGGAGCGAAGAAGAACACGAAACTATGGCGTATATGGTCCATGTTTCTTAAGGAGATCAGGCTCATACAGAATGATCGGTATGCCCTGCTTCTCATTTTCGTGCTTCCTGCAATGATTATGGGCACAATGTGGTTAGCGCTTGAACAGAGGAACTTGATACCTATCCCTGACTCCGAGGGTAAGAGCGAAGATGCCCTGATAGTTGGTCTTGTGGATGATGATCCTACAGATACCTATCCAGGCCAAGACCTCTCGGAAAACTTCACGTGGTATCTGCAAAACAGCCCCAACTTCATCATTACTCTGTATGACACAGAAGAAGAAGCTCTCATGGCTCTCTATCAAGATGCAGTGGATGCCTATGCCGTTATTCCTTACGGTTTCGAGGGCAATATCACTGGCGACATACCCGCGTTTGTTGAGGTTCACATAAGCAGCACGGACTTTGATAGTCAAGCGGCAGTGTTCTCTGCATTTAATGACGTAGTTATCCAGTTCAGGACTGATCATGGCTGGATTAGCCACGAAGTGCGCATGAATCAGGTGAGAGAGTGGGAGCCCACAGGCAACTACTTTGCTGCGACCTTTGGAGTGTTCCTTTTAGTTTTCAGCATATTTATCGCGACATCAGCTACTGCAGCTCAAGCGATTGTTGGCGATGTTCCACTAAGCAGAATGCTTCTAACACCCGCCACAAAGATGGAGGCAATCATCGCCAAAGTCATTGGCTATTTCATCGTTGGCATGATTCAAGCTCAGTTCATCTTGGTGCTTTGGATGGGGCTATTCGGAATTGTCCCAAACACAGACTATCTCACGTTGAACATTGTACTCGCATTGATGTCCTTCTCAGGCTCATCGCTAGGCGTCTTCATATCCACGATTGTTACAACGCGACTTCAAGCGAATCAATCATTTCTATTCCTTTTATTCAGTTCGTTCATCGTGGGTACAGGTTTTATGGATGTGGGGGTTGTCGATGAATACTGGCCTTTGAACCTCGGCCGAGTAATGATATTCGACACCGCATTCAAGGGGGTCGACATCATGATCTTTAGCACTGAGATTACAAGGATTCTTGCTGTTTCAGTAGGAATGATGCTATTCGCTTGGATTGTTTTCTCGAAGCGTAAGGCGCTCGCCTGATACTCACAAAATTACTCGTATTCCACTCGATTATGGATAATATCCTTAAGCCGGTCGAGCTGTTAAGGCTTCAATCCATTTGGAGGTAGAAAAATGACAGTTGTCAAAATAATCGAGTTGCTCGGAGAGAGCGAAACGAGCTGGGAAGACGCAGCAAAAAGTGCCTTAGACCAAGCCGCCAAAACTCTGCGCGGTATCGTGGGTTTGGATGTTGTCCACTTCACATGCAAGGTCATGGACAATAAGATTGTGAAATACAGAGCGAATGTCAAATGCGCTTTCAAGTATGAGAACTAGGATCCTGCAGATACTGGTAATTAGCTGCCCAGTAGTCATAAGTTCATAATGCACGGGAGTAGGACTGGCCCGCCCTATCCTCTCCCATGCTGTTTCTTTTCTGAATCGTGCTCATTAGATGAGTTGCTATCAGAATCCCATGCTAATCAGGATTACAACAGCCGCGTTGTTAACGCCATGCGCAATAGTGGGACCGAGGATTGAATATTTCCTCTTCTGGGCAAGATATCCTAAGAAGAGGCCAAGCATGAATCTAACGGGAAGTCCAATAAGATCCAAGTGAATGGCTGCAAAGATTAACGAAGTAATAACTAGGGCTAAACCCCGGCAATTCCTGTTCTTTGGTCTAAAGTAAATTTCTATCCTGCGTTGAAGGAAGCCTCTGAATAATAGCTCCTCAGAGAATCCAATGACTACAAACATCACGATGACCCAAGCTATCAATTCCATTGGGTCTGACGCAAGGATCATATCACTGGAACCATCGTCAGGGATTCCAATTGTCGTGTTGATTATGTATGTAACGATGAAGTTCAGTCCCAGCATAACCCCGCCAACGAGAAATCCCAATAATATATCGATAACTGGGGAGTCCGATTTAATCCCGATATCTCCTAAGGGCATGCCCCTTCTCCTTGCATCAAAGATTGGTGGTACGATGAAACCTAATGATGCGATACTGAGTATTAGGAAAGTCCATGGGGCGAAGTAGATCGCGAAGCTGACGATATCAATTGTAATAAGCCCTGCTGCTACAAGGAAAACCGTCATTACAAACGTGATTGCTACCACTATGGCGAAACCAGCACCTGTGAGGAGCAGAACCCGAAAGAGCCTACTCCCATCTACCTCCCGTTCAACTAGTGCTCCGGGTATGAAAATATCGATACCATGGTGCTCATCCATTTCATAGATATCTGGATCCGCGATAGCCAAGCATGCAACCTCTCAAGTGCCTGCTTTGGAACAGAGATAAGCATTTGGATGCCAGTCATCTATCAGTCGCTTGTTGGACTGTTGTAGTTCAAAGAAGTGGCGCTATCTTCTCACTTGCTGTCCTTGCGGCATACACTAGAAGCCCGGTCTTAACATTCTTGGAAGCAGCAAGTACCAGAATGGCCTTCTCACCCGCGCTCCTCATGATAACCAATCCTTTTTCGTTGGTCATCAGCACTTCTTCTAGGGTCCCTTGGTCCATCCTCTCAGCCGCCAAGTCTGCTACTCCCAGAATCGATGCTGCCATAGCTGCAATTTCAGCTTCCTCCAGGCTTGCCGGCAGTGCTGATGCGATAGGCAAACCCTCTTTCGATAGGAGTATTGCTGCCTTGATTCCTGCAGCGGTCTGTGTAGCCTCTTCCATAATCTCCTTGATTTTTCCTTGAATCTGTTCGAAGTCCATATCGAACATGGTGGCCACACTCACATCCCTAATCCGAGGTACAAATTCACCGTATCTATGCGCTATTAATAAATCTATCACGGGGGGGATTCTCGGATGGATTAAGAGGGGGATTTGCCCACAGATAGGGGTTCTAGAGATTCCAATCCAATTTCAAATTGATCACTGTACGCTCACAGAATCTAACATACCCCATTTGGGATATATGCTCGTAGGCCCATTATTCTATCGGCCCTGTAGGACATAGAAACACGCAAATGAAAGCAACAAGTATCACAGATGTGGGGCAAGATGAACCAAGTACATAAAATCGAAGCGTTCGATTCCCCTAGGGATACGTCATCTTGGAAGAGGGGAACACGCGTGCTGGGTGTTTCTGAGAGCTTTAGGAAATCCGATAAGAAGGGCGTGGTAGCAGGAATTGTGATGCGTGGCGATATTCGAATTGATGGGACTGGAGTATGCCGTCCAACCGTTGGCGGGACCGATTCAACTGACGAGCTCATTTCGATGTATTATCGCCTTCATCGGAGTGACATACGTGCTTGGATGCTGGGAGGCAGCGCCATATCGTGGTTCAACATCATAGATCTTGTTTCATTGCATGAGAATACGGGTGTGCCAATCGTCTGTGTGACCTATCACTCATCAGACGGTATCGAAAAATACCTCCGCGAATACTTTCCATCTGAATGGGAGGAACGCCTTGCAGTATTGGAGCGTGCAGGAGAGCGAACTCTTGTTCCGTTGAGAAGTGGCTATTCGGTCTACATCAATAACGTCGGAATGAGCTTGGAAAAGGCTCAGCGACTTGTGGATCTCTTCACACTGGATGGGAGAGTACCGGAGCCCATTCGAGTTGCGCGTCTTCTTGCAGCCACATTGCGACAGGACTTGTATGATACGGAACCTGAAGATATGGTTGGGTTGCGGGCGCTGCCTGATTAGGTTTCCAATCAGGAATTGAGATTGATGCCCATCCTCTGTGCATTCGCTTTATGTTCTTTCAATAGAACTGTGTAAACATCATCGAAGATAGGCACACTGAATGAATCAATTGCGCCTTGACTCGATACGAAGAATGGATGGAGCATCTTCGGGGACACGCCGTTCCTCTCCATTGCAAGTGCGTGAACAAGCATGTCGAAGGTATCTGAAGCTCTAACAATCTGTGCCTCAATACTGTCAGGCGCGTTAAATTCCTCCCAGGCAGACTGTATCCTATCTCCAGTCATTCCTAGCGGCTTCATCATGATGCCGAGCGCTTTTCTTTCTGCATCTTGCTTGCCCCTCTTCATCGATTCGCCGCCCAGCTGCAATGCTGTTTTCGGTATGTCTGATATCAGTGCTTCAGGCAAGTCGTGAACAATAGCCATCGTTAGTACTCGCGCCAAATCTACCTTTTTTCCATTACTCTTGAAACATTCGGCTAGGAGAAGCGAAATATGGGCAGTCCCCCACGCATGTGACGCGACAGATTCTCCATTGGAGTCCTGAACTCCCGCAAGTGCCCATCCAGTTCGTTTGAGTCCTTTGAGCATTTCTCCTTGCAAAGACAGCGTTACGATATCTACAGCTTTCATGATTAGCCACCAGCTAGAAGGGAGAAAAAAAGGAGTTGAGGGGACATTTTCCCCCAACTGAATCCTGTAAGGATCTTATGGGAATGTGATTGTCCCATTGATTATGGCAGCTTGGTAATCCCTAGTGGTTTTTGTCCACGCTTCCATAATGTATGTGTTGCTGAACTGCAAATCCGTGATGTTAACGTACCCCGATTCTAGATTGTAATGGGTATGCATTCCGGTAAATTCATCCCACAGGGTCGAATTGATAAAATCATAGATTACGAAGTCGCTTCTCGGAATGATGCTTGTAGCAATCCAAGACCGACCAAAGGGGATGTCTGGATTGGGTAGTCCGTAGTAGTCCAGATTCATCTCTGCTGCAATTACGAGAGGCATCCT
>JABCTJ010000027.1 GCA_018238375.1 Candidatus Thorarchaeota archaeon | reverse complement strand
AAGCAGCGTAAAGACACCTACAAAGCACTCAACAATGGGAAACCTGTAGAAACTCTTAATCTCAAGACTCAAGAATGCCCTAGTTCTACTCTTCTGCTGGACCAATTCGCATGACCTCCCGAAATGTGTCTTCTAGAGTACAGGCTGGTTCAACTCCGTAGACCTTGATGGAAGCGGAATCCGCGGCCCGTCGTATATCCGCAAGAACCTCCTCAAGGTGTTCTTCTCTCGCACTGATAATCACACTGGTTGAACCGCGAATCTGTGCTGCATCGAGATGACTGATGCCCTTGATTCCGTTTAGGAGGCGATTCGCGTCTGAACTCCTAACCCGATATCGTCCAGCAGTATACTTCTCAATGAGCTCTTGCACGGGGCCATCTTCCAGTATTCGACCCTGATTAATGAACGCCACGTTATGACATACTCTCTCGAGCTCTGAGAGGATGTGCGATGAGATGAAGAAAGAAACTCCTGACTCCCTGTTCTCTTCAACAATTAGGTCAAGCATTCGATCTCTACTCTCAATATCCAAATTAGATGTTGGCTCATCCAAGAAGACCAGTCTTGGATTCCCTGCGAATGCAAGGGCTATTCCGATTCTTTGATACATTCCTGCAGAGAGCTGATCCATGCGCCGATTGGCAGCGTCCTGCATACCGACGGTCTTGAGGAGCTGTTCAGCAGACTGGCTATCGCCATAGAAACGCACGACGTCTCGCACGTACTCTAAGACTCTTATAGGCCCCGGGAACACGGGCCTCTCGTGAAGAACTCCGACCCTCTCTCTTATTGCCAAGGAGTCACTGCTTGTGTCGAATCCGAGAACTTCGGCAGAGCCGTTGTTTGGTCTGATAAGCCCGAGCAAGATTCGTAGGAGAGTTGTCTTGCCTGCTCCGTTAGGTCCAATGAAACCAAAGATGCCTGGTTTGACTTCGAGGTTCACACCGTCGAGTGCACAGATATCTCCGAAGTGCTTCGTTAGTCCTCGAACAGAAACAACACTTTCACCCATTCTGCTAGACCCTCTCTGCGATTTAAAATCTGTACTACCTTCAGCTACGGGTTCTCTGCCGCTACTTAGTATAATCCACATCTATGTTCTGGAAATTTAACTTTTCTGCAAGTTGAGGACCTGTCAGACAATACAAGAATTCAGAGGTGAGCCAGACACGCCCTCTTCGAGGGTATTGTGGGTTCCCTGCAACAAACTAAGCAGCAAAGCAGCACATCATTAGTCCGATCGATGATGAACGGCAAGTACAAAGATAAGATAGTGACTATATCTTTGCAGAGACTTGTAGGATGAAGCAATTGGAAACAGGTGCTGCAGGAACCCCAGATTCCACAACCCCCAAACTAGTTGCATATAAGGTGTTGATAGGCTGCATAGCTTTCACACTCATCTACTGTGTTCTGCTAGTTGTCATGGTTCTTGGAATCACAGGTAACTTTGCTCCACTTGATCAGTCTTGGGGGCATGCTTTGCCTTCTGATTCGCTAGCACTAGTGGACAGGGTCTACATCTACCTCGTGCCTCTGTTTTTTGCATTCTCAGTAAATATTGGTTGGTTGAAGCGAGTGATGCGAAGGTCTCCTGAACTGACATTGCGACAGGGTGTCAGAGTTCTGCTGGGAATAGTAATCGTCCTTCCACTGGTTGTTTGCGCGGCCTTTTTGTACAATTTTGCTAGGGTGGGATTTTATCGATCTTCATCAAGAAGTGAAGTCCTTGTACTACTCCTAGTAGTGTTAGGAGCTGTCTGGCTGGGAGTCCTGATTTACATGGCTATTATCACTGTACTCATTGATAATGAGCCAGGTCTGTTCATGAAACGATTAGTCCTGAATAGACGCTTTTGGCTCTTGTATACGCCAGTTGTCGTCATACTCACTATGTCAGTTGGTATCTTGATTGGGGGATTCCGGAAAGTCCATGCCCACTGGGAACTGCAGGATATCACGTATTGGGTAACAGATATCACAATCAGAGCCTTCCTGGTGGCTCTGATACTGTCGAGCCTATTTCTGCTCTTCGAGTATTTCGGGAACGTCGGAGTCATCAGGAGCAAAGAGAAAACGGGAATATGATCTTTAGCAGTAATGCATCATCAGCATGGAGATAATTGGATCGTCCATATAGCTCGCCAAGGATAGATTAATAGCTGACAAGCATCGGAACCCCCATGTACGGGGATTAGTCAGAAATGAGCATGACGAGGATTAAGATGACATGACAATCTTCGGGATTGTATGCTCTCCAAGGGACTGAATCAGTCCCGACCCTTGAACAGAAGGCCATTATATTCTTAAGTATGTACGGTTCAACGTAATTACGTAACTCATTGTGAGGGGATTTTAAGAAATGCAGGAACAGATGTT
>JABCTJ010000024.1 GCA_018238375.1 Candidatus Thorarchaeota archaeon | reverse complement strand
CGATGAGCTCTATTCGGCCGCTAAGGGACAGTCCATCGCTTGCGCCTCGGATTCGGTGTGTTATGCTTGACGAACCGCTTGGAGGCCTTGACAAGAACCGCAGAGCCTCTGTTGTTAGTAACTTGGTAAACGACCAAAGCTTTGAACAAATCTTGCTAATAACGCACACAGACATTCAAGGCTGGGATAGTGTACCAGCCATCGAGGTTTCCAAGAGTGGATCGTCTGCAACTGCGAAACTTCTCATGTAACGATTCGATTGATACATGAGTCTGATTCTTTCTCCAATCACAAACATTATTCAGAGGTTCTGCAAGCCCCTACAACATGCGCCTTGCCAAACGAGCTGAACGGTTTCTATTCTCATGGGCAGTGCGTGGACTACGTTTCTTGCTTGAGAATGTAGTCTTGATACTCATTCTCTGTTTCGCCGCTCTTGTTTGGAATCAGGTTTTTCATGCGGCCGTAGTTGATTTCACCAGCTCCAGTTTCTGGAGGTCTCGTGGTGTCTGGCTCGGAAACGGAGAGCTCGACATTTTCGGCTACACTTTGGTGTACCAATTCGAGGGCTACACGGACTATTCGTTCTACTACTTTCATTGGGGCAACAACATGCTCAGAGGTGTGATGCCCTACAGTCCCGGATTCGGGCGTATTGAACTAGATGGGTTTGTCAATGAAAATGGAGCCTACATCTTCCCTCCACTCACTGCCGTTTTGTATGCTGTCGGTCTTATGATTCCGGTGGATGGCTGGGGAATCGGCCTTCTTCTCGCAATCTTTGGGTACCTCACTGCTTTGCCGGTATATGGAATTGCCAAGCAGCTGTCAGGTAACAGACGAGTAGGCGAAGTCGCCGCTTTCACCTACCTCATGAATCCCAATGTTCTGTACCATACCACCTTTGTCTGGCTAAATACAGCACCGTTCATCTTCTTCTTTTTCTCAGGTTTCTACATGCTCACAAAGGGCAAGCGTGATGCTGCAACGCTACTCATTGTAACAGGGGCATTATTCAAACAGACTGCGTGGTTCTTGGGTATTCCGCTTGTCATTTACTTGCTCCTAAAAACGCAGTACTCCTCTAGAATAATAACATCTGCCGCAGAGAAAGCGAAGGGGTTCTTGGAAGGTATTGTGGAGCCCCTTGACATTCGCCAGTTCATGATTAGCGTTCTAATCGTCTTTGCCTTTGCCGGAGCTATCATTTTCCCATTCTTCATAGCGCAACCAAACATGCTGATCAATATGCGTTTGGCCATGGGAGGCTTTCCTCTTGAATCACTGACAGACCCTCCGGGCTATGGAAGTCCGATGCGGCTTCAGATTCTAGCGGTAGTTGTAGGTATGCCCGTGCTTGCACAGATACTTGACGGGATTGTATACTATGGCTTCCTACTCTGGTTCGGTGCGACTCTCATTGCTGGCTACATGTTCCTCCAGAAGAAGGATGGTGACAAGAAGAGTTTCTACCTTCGTCGTCTACTGTTACTCACAATGATACTGATGCTTTGGGTTCATATAGCAGGTCCTCGCGGCGTTTACAAGTACTACTTCACTCTATTTGCTCCCTTCTTTTCCATATTCTCGTCTGCGCAGATGGTCACAAATCGTGAAGAAACAGTACCATTCTCACTGTCCATGCTCTGGCTACCAATTGCTCTCAGCCTTATGATACTCATCCCTCCCCGAAACGTCTACCTCTTCAGCGTCATCCTGATTCTCGTTGGTTACAGCCTTGCAGATAAGGTTGGCACGTTCTGGTCCTTCGTTAAGGCTCCTGGGAGATATATTGCTAAGCAGTCCAGTGGTCGACTACCGCGTGTTCCATTTATTTTCAAAGACATTAAGACGAATCTCACCGCAATCCACCGCGGAATATTCGCTACGTTTGATTACTATCTGAATGAAGAACAGATAAATGAGCACTCCGCAAGCAACGCGTGACAACTACTGCCCAAGATCCTTGAGTTCTTTCTTCTTCGCTTTTAGATGCTTCTTCAAGTTCTGCAGGCGAGTATCGAGTTTATTGATTTGTTCATCATAGGTTTCCTTCGCCATTATTCCGGAGGAGTGCCTTTGATTGATGTGATCTTTCAGCTTTTGTATGGACTTGACTTCTCGCTGGAGTGCCTTGATGTCGGCCTGCAAATCCACCTCTTGACTCTCTTCTGGAGTCTTGAATTGCTTGGTTGGTATCATTACTCCGAATTGCTGTTGCGTTTTTTCTGCGAAATCCTGGAATTGGCTGCGCAGCATCTCTACGTTGCTGTCAACTCTTGTGACTTGCTCTCCTACTTTTCCTATGTCTTTCTGCAGGTCAAATACCGCATTGACGAGCCTTCGAAGAGCACCCTCCATCTCGTCAAGCTTTACAGATGAAACTTCTGCAGCGGGCGTACCTTTCTTGGACTTAGCAACCTTGCTTGGTTTGGCTAGTCTGACATCTCCACTGAGCCATCTTAGGGCATTGATTGCAAATGTCTTATTTCCAGCATGCTTTAACCCGCCCCCTTTTCGGAATATCTCGTAGCTGCCAGCACAGATAACTCGCCCCTTCCCATATTCGGCCACGGCTATTACGGGTTGATTTGCCGGGTCTGCCATGTCAGATGAAGATACCACTGTCACTGCGCTCCCTGACACATTCAGTGAGCACCCGGACGGGTATAGAATGTCTTGAACATCTTCAGTGCAAGTATGTGCCATGATATTGCTGACAAACGGCATTGTGGGCAAACCTGCATTGCTTCTCTCATCCTTTACAGCTGTATTGGCAAACTCAATGCCAAAGGTCTTGGACAGCTTGCTGAGATTGTTCATTAGGCCACGGTCGCCGCCTGACAATGAGAGCAGGAGCAGCCCACCACCAGCTTTTACATAATGCGTCAGAACATCTATCTCTGCAGGCCGCAGTTTGGAGCTGTTTGGACATCCAAAGACCATCACTTCTGCATCTTTGATATGCTTGGCTAGTATCATGAACTCGGTATATGGTTCTACATCGAAGTCATTGTCTTTGAGAAGTTTACCAAGTGAAGAATATGTGGTGTCTAATCTCCCACGTTCGTTCTGTGTTTGGTCAAAGAAGATTTTCATTCTCCTGCTCAACTGGAACCACCTGTGAAGTCAAGTTGAGATTATTGGGTGTGCGCTAATGAGGCTTGTGCGCGTGTCTTTGCACGAATTTCGAACGATTTATTTCAAACCCGTACAGTCAGTGACCGATATGAGCGATAAGGAATCCTGCCTTTTCTGCAAGATAGTTCGTGGTGAGATACCCGCATCTGTCATTTTCGAAGACAAATTCACGATGGCCTTCATGGATATATTTCCCATTAGCAAAGGGCACTGCTTGTTGATTCCAAAGCAGCACTATGTGAACATGCTGGATGTTGATGCCAAAATCGCTAAGCGTCTTGGTGCGCGTCTAGCGGAGTTGAACCGCAAGGTGCACTCAGCATTTGAACCAGATGGCATAATCAATGTTATTGCTAATGGGGTTGGTGCGGGACAAGAGGTTCCCCATTTACATATGCACGTGATCCCTAGAAACGAAGGCGACAGATTTGGCTTCATGTTCCCGGACGACTACCGCGAGGAAATGGCTCCACGTGATGAGCTTGATGGCGTTGCCAAAACTATCCGGACATCCACTGACTTGCTTGGTTCGAAATAGCGAGTAATCTAAGAATCTAATTGATATCAAGTAGATTCAGACTGGTCGCTTCATCTCTGGCTCGCCTAACATCTTCATCCAGTTCCGTGATGATCAATTCCATTGTGACAGAAACTTCGCACCCCGGCATTAGATGGCCTCCATAGCACCTACCGTTTTGATCCGCAACAACCATATGAGCATGTACAATGAGCCCCCCCTCACGTGTGGACGCGATGTTTCCCATGCATGATACAACTTCAAGATCTTTGTCCACAGTGAACGTCTTGTATTCCATGCTCTCTCTATCAAAAAATCCTAGGCTGGCCATTGATACAGCTCCTATCAATGTTAGTTGACCTGCTCGAACGCCATGTTCCGAAGAAACGGCTTCAATCGTCTTTAGAACATCCTCGCCAGGCTCCATACGCGCAAAGATAACTCGTTTCGCTTCAGTAGTGAGTGAGTGCACCATGGGCTGACAAGATATTGGCGTCTCATATGAACTGCTCGGAATGTATTTCTGGTTCATTGGAAGTGCTTATCAGGATTCAATAGCCCCCCTATGGAGTGAGTGACTCTGGTGAATGACGAGAGACCTGAAGATGAAAATCAGTCCACTTTGGATGATTACTTCGGTGGTCATGAAAATTCCAGTGTAGAAGTAACGCCAGATGTTATTGTCAAAAAGACCTCACAATCTAGAAAAAAACCTGTCAATGCAAGTGTGAAACGCGCAGACAACGTTAAGCCCACTCCACCTAGTGATGGAAAGGAAAAGAAATCGGAAGCTATGGGTAAGGCCAAACAAACTCATGAAGTTGGCCACCGCGACATGCCAAAGGATCTTCCACCCTCGTTCCTTCTTTCTATTGACTACGATAGGAACACGAACAAGGCTGTTGCTAGCCTCTACAATCCCGAAACAAAGAAGATCCATTTCTGGATTGACAATAGCGGGCACAAGCCGTATATGTACACTGACCTGTCGCAACAGGAAGTCGAGAAGATCAATGGAATTCAGCGTCATCCTGGTTTCATACGCACCGAAGCAGTTGAGCTCACTGATTTGCTCCGTGACAAGCAGGTGTCTATGACCAAGGTAATTGCCAATGATCCCCTCAGCGTTGGTGGTCGCCCAGATTCGATGAGAGAGAGCTTACGAATCAAGGAAGTGAATCATGCCTGGGAGGCCAACATCCGATATCATCATACCTACACGTACGATATGAAATTTGTTTCCGGTCTCATCTACAAGATTGAGAATGGGAATCTTGTAGCCAACCCCCCGGAGATCGATGAAAACACCCTGAAAGAGTTCAAGAGAACCATTCCGGGTTCGGAAGGTATTGAGAGATTAATCGAAACCTATGCTCCCATGTTCTTTGGTGAGGTTCCGGACATTAGACGGATTGCCCTAGATATCGAGGTCTATGCTCCTGTCAAGAACAGAATACCAGAGGCGTCGACAGCCCCCAACAGGGTCACAGCAATTGGTCTCTCCGACAATGAAGGCTACAACAAGTGTTT
This sequence comes from Candidatus Thorarchaeota archaeon, assembly GCA_018238375.1. Taxonomy (GTDB): domain Archaea; phylum Asgardarchaeota; class Thorarchaeia; order Thorarchaeales; family Thorarchaeaceae; genus WTCK01. Next base: position 2,527 of record JABCTJ010000024.1, on the reverse strand, counting down.
CGTTCTCAAGCGAAAAGGACATCCCACAGGCAAGAAAAGGGATGATTTCCCAAAGGGCCTTGAGATTGTGTATTTCGATGATGAGGCAGAGATGCTTGTGAAGGCATTCGAAGTCATCGATGATTATCCGATCGTTCTAACTTTTGTGGGAGATGCCTTCGACCTGAACTACCTCTATCATAGAGCTCAGCGGTTGAGGGTCGACCTGGATACGTATTGCCCTATCAGAATGAATCGCGCAAATGACACAGCATTCCTTCGTAGCGGAATCCACGTGGATCTCTATAGGTTCCTCAAGAATCCCTCCATCCGAATCTATGCCATGTCCGGTGCCTATGATCGGTCGAACCTAGAAACGATTGCCCAAGGTCTTCTAGGCGAGGGAAAACTCGAACGCACCACTGACATCTCATCTCTTCCCTACTATGAACTGGCTCAGTACTGTTGGCGCGATGCTAACATAACATTGAACCTGACAAGATTCGATGATAACCTACTCCTCCGATTGGTTGTCTTGCTGATGCGCATATCCAGATTGTCGATGGAAGATGTGACTCGTCTGGGTATCTCCTCTTGGATTCAGTCCCTATTCAGACAAGAGCATCGTTCTCGAGCAGCTCTAATCCCTAGACAGTCTGACATAGAGGCCGCCAAGTCTGCGGAAGCGCACACTGAGGCTATGATAAAGGACAAGGCCTTCAAGGGTGCGATTGTAATCGACCCGATTGCGGGAGTTCATTTCAATGCCACGGTGCTTGACTTTGCAAGTCTATATCCAACAATTATGAAGAAGCATAACATCAGCTATGAAACAGTCGATTGCCCGCACGATGAATGCAGGGTTGCGACAGACAATAAAGTTCCTGAAACAGGTCATTGGACTTGCAAGAAGCGTACAGGCATGATTAGTGAGATCATTGGCTTCTTCAGAGATACCAGAGTGATGTGGTTCAAGACTAAGAGCAAGGATAAGTCATTGGATGAGAAAACCCGGACTTGGTATAGCGTCGTTGAGAAAGCGCTCAAGGTGTATCTTAACGCGTCTTATGGTGTCACTGGAGCTCGACACTTTGAGCTGTTTTGCATGCCGGCAGCTGAGAGCGTAACTGCCTATGGACGAAATGCAATCATGAAAACGAAAGAAAAAGCCGAGTCGATGGGTGTAAGAGTACTATATGGGGACACAGACTCTGTGTTTCTGGATAATCCATCCAAGGAACAGCAAGATGAGCTTGTGAAGTGGTCTCAGGATGAGCTTGGAATCGACTTGGAAGTGGAGAAAACCTACAAGTACGTGGCTCTTTCTGAACTTAAGAAAAATTACATTGGCGTCTACTCCACAGGATACGTTGAAGTAAAAGGCCTAAGCGGCAAGAAGAGAAATACGCCTAGATTCATCCAGAACGCATTTACGGAAATGCTAGCAGTGCTTAGCAAGGTGGACAATCTCGAAGGATTCGAAGCAGCAAAAGACGAAATCCGTGAGATTGTAAACACAGCCATTGACCGATTGGAGGGTAAAGCCGAACCTTTCACTCCGGATGATTTGGCATTCCGCGTCCAGTTGACCAAGAAACTCGACCAATACGGGAAGACCACACCTCAGCATGTTCGCGCAGCTCATTTGCTTGATGATGCTGGATATGATGTCCCACCTGGTACAATAATTGAGTACATCAAGACTAAGGGCAATGGAGGCGTATTACCGATTGAGCTTGCAAAGGAAAAGAGCTATTGGCTGGATACGGATAAGTACACTGATACACTGAGGTCAGTCTTCGGCCAAGTACTTGATTCGGTGGGTATCGATTTCAAGGAGCTTCTAGGATTTACGACCCTTGATCAGTTCTTCTGATGATAATTCGACAGGAGCTGTTGCAGTCATATGAAATATCGTTCGAGAAGTGAGGATATAATAATACACGCGTTGATAGTCCCTCTAGGAAATTCTTATAGCGAGCTGGGACCACCGCTAGAGCGAGGAACCGACAATAGAAAGCTGGAGCATTACTGACGGGGTATACTAGCATGAAACAAAACATCAGAGAATTCCTCATGCAAAAGGCGCTGATACTATTCAGAGCTGAAGACATAGATGTTTCAGCAAGAGACTTCATGTCGACTTACGCCTCATATATGAGGGAGGTTGGCATTGTCGGCAAAGAGCCTAACGGACACGTGATGTTTCCCAGCAAGACTGCACCCGTTGAGGAGGGGCACGCAGAGTTTTTCGATGAATGGGTCACCCTTTCAGAAGCTCTGGAAATACACACTGCTGTGAGCATGGACCTTTACACTGATGCGTGGTTTGCACGTGACCCGAAGTACCAGACCATGACTGCTAGCGGCCAGGCAATGCCACATCAGATATGCCCGAATCGTGAGGAGTTCTGGGAGTATGGTGCAGAAATCGTAAAGGAACTCGGGGTTTATCCAATAGATGAAATCCTCCTCTTTGGTGTAGGTTTCATCAGAGACGAGTTCTGTTTCTGCGACAGATGTCGGAATGAATTCGCACCTCTTGTGG
>JABCTJ010000256.1 GCA_018238375.1 Candidatus Thorarchaeota archaeon | reverse complement strand
TTTGAGGGAGTTCAGCTAAATCATTGGCGATTTTTCCCGCACCTCTTACTCTGTATTCTCTGTCCTTGTATGAAATACAGAATATGCAGGCGTTGTGTGAGCAACCTATGGTCGCCTGAAGGATCAGGCTTCTTGCTTCACTTGGCGGCCTCCAAATCGATCCTTCGTACCTCAACATAGTGCTCAACAGCTATAGTAGGGAGGACTCGCGCATATTGATAACTCTGACCAATACGGCCCGTGAATATTGCATTAGCTTAAAAGCCCCCGCTTAAGATTAAACCCCGGAAAAGGCACGCGTGCCCATGATAAGTTGGAAGAGGCGATCCTTTTGTCAGTTCCTGTATACAAGGTCCTCCTGATTGGCAACGCAGACACAGGCAAGTCTTCGTTGATTCGTCGGCTGATTCTGGACGAATTCGATGAGAGTTACTGCGCAACGGTCGGAGTCGACCTGAGTGCTATCGCTGTCAATGTGGATGCTTTCACACCAGTGATTCTCACAGTGATAGATCTTGGTGGACAAGAGGACTTCACTGCCTTGAGGACACAATACTACAAGGGGGCACACTTTGTAGCATTAGTCTATGATATCAGTGATAGAGAATCCTTCGAAGCCCTACCTGAGTGGTATGAAGGACTCTTGGTAGCCTTGGACAGCGAAACAGGTAAGCGGCTCCCAGGAGCCCTCGTTGGTAACAAATCGGATCGTGAGGAAGCCCGGCAGGTAAGTTCTGCTGAGGGACGAATTTATGCTGACTCGTTGGGTTGGCCCTTTTTCGAGGGCAGTGCAAAGACAGGTGAAAACGTGCAAGATGTATTCACGCGAATAGCGAAAGAGCTGTATGGCAGACATCCCCCACGCTAGATTCTACTTATCGAAGTTTACGCAAATCTTAAGGCTCTTAAGTCACTTCTCCGGGTCAATATGAACCCACCAGTCTGGTAATATACGCCCTGATGTACAATTTCATTGCGGGTGAAAGGGGTTAATGATTGATGTTTGATTTGCTTCAAAAGTGCGTGCGAGTTGGAGAGGATCTCGGAGCCAACTTTGTGGAGGCTCGTTATGATGACCTCATACTAAGGACTTTGCAGCGTACAGATGATACTTGGAAGGACATACAGGTGAAATCAAGAATGGGCTTCGGCATCACGTGCTATGTTGATGGAGTTTCTGGTTTCTCCTTCACTGCAAGTTCCTCTTCAAAGGATGTTAAGATGGCGGCTGAGAAGGCGTTTAAAATGGCAAGAGCATCTTCAAAGGTAGCTACTCTGAAACTCCCCTTTGAGCGTGGGTCTCCAGTGAAGAGCAAGAAGTCAGACACCTTGCCAGTCAAGGTCCACCCTCGGGAGAAGGACCTAGGTCATAAAACGGACATGGTGAATCGCGTAGTGGAATCTGCACGCGAACATGGAGAGAACATCAAGAACATTCGAGGGCTCTACGGTGAGCTCTACGGCAAGAAAATGCTTACAAATAGCGACGCGTCAGAGATTGATTGGGAGTTTCTGGTCACTGAAATCCGTTGCTCTGTGACGTCGAAGACGGATTCTGGCGCTCTCGTCTTCGCCAGGGAGGGACACGGAGGAACCATTGGACTTGATTTCTTTGAGTCTAAGGACACCACCCCCGAGGAAATCGGTAGGAATGCAGGGGTCAGAGCAAAGGAGCAGCTGAAAGCTAAGGCGTGTCAAGCTGGGCAATTCCGAACTCTAGTTGAGAATCATCTTGTCGGAGTGCTTGCCCACGAGTCCTTTGGACATCTCAGCGAAGCGGACTTCATTGTCACTGGAGGCTCTCCGTTGGCAGGAAAGATAGGAGAACGCCTCGGTACAGAACACGCTACCATAATCGATGGAGGATATCCTAACATCAAAAAGACCGGTGGCCTGTGGTTTCCTTTTGACGACCAAGGCATCGCTGGTGGTCAAACAGTTGTACTCGACAAGGGTGTGCTTGTGCACTACCTTCACAATCGAGGTACAGCCAAAAAGCTTGGGCAAGAGCCAACTGGCAATAGCCGTGCGGTTAGCTTCGTGTTCCCACCAATCCCCCGAATGACGAACACATATTTCACGCCAGGCATACTCACTGAAGAGGAAGCGCTAGAGCAACTCGGGACTGGGGTCTATGCCATACAGACATCTGGCGGTCAGGTCGATGCTGATGGTAGTTTCTTGTTTAAGGCAATTCGCGGATACTGGGTGGAGAAAGGCGAGATTAAGCATCCGCTCAGGGAGGTAGCCCTTTCAGGGAATATTCTCGACTTCCTCGGTAAGATAGAAGGTGCAACGAATGACCTCGAGCTGTATTCTGGGTACTTCGGAGGCTGCGGGAAGGGCGGGCAGTTTCCGTTGCCAGTAGGTCTGGGAGGACCCAAACTGCTGGTGGATGGCGTAACCTTTGGAGGTCAGGCTGGCGGCTAGGAGGATGATTATGATGGAATATGATAATCTGAATGATGAGCTTCTGTCTGTTATTGACACCAGTCTGAAATACGCGAAGTCACTAGATAGCGCAGCTGAGTTTGAGGTCTTTATCCACTACGAGAGCTCTTCTGAAGCGGAAATCGACCAAGGCGTTGTCACTGCTAAGGATGGCGTTGTTGCAGGTAACGCAGTACGCGCAACAAAAGGTCAGCGAGTGGGTTTCGCATGTGCAAGTGGAATCGACCTGGACCGCGTGAAACTGAGCGCGAGAGAGGCTCTCTCCATTATCGACACGATATCGGTGGAGGATGATAGATTCAAGGGCTTCTGTGAGCCGCGCAAGCCTGGACGCGAAGGCGTATTTGCTATGGAGATACTCGAGCTGGGAACAGATGACCTGATTGAGCATTCCCTACAGATGGTGGAGGAGGCCAGAGAAGCAGATCCCAAAGCCAAGATAGTGAACGCCGGGTGTTCTGCCTCTTGGGGTGGAATTGCCCTCGGCAATACTCTTGGGATACAGGCTGCGTCTAGAACTGGAATGAACAGCTGCTATGTCTATGTGATTGCCATGGATGGCGAAGAACGCAAGAGTTCGTTCGACTTCGATGTTTCCAGAGAGCGGCTGTTCAAAACCACAGGATTGGGCGAGCGGGCTGCAAAGGATGCAGTTCGTCTGCTGGGTGCTAAGAAAATGGACACAACAGCCAAGATGCCCACAATCTGGACACCAAAAGCATCTGCACCATACGTTCTGTCAAGCATCGGGCAGTCTGTGACGGGCCAGCCCATTGTGGAGGGCATATCCCCTCTATGCGACATGCTAGGTGATACGGTTGCATCAAGTGGTCTTACCATCGTGGATGATGGACAGAATCCGAAGGGTCTAGGGACTCATGCTATCGATGGTGAGGGTCATCCGCAACAGAGGAACGTTATTGTTGACAAAGGCGTTCTGAAGTCTTTCCTCTTCGATTCATACTATGGTCGGGCTTTCAATGTGGAATCAACCGGAAACTGTTCAAGAGGCGGAGGGCCCTTTGGTGGTCCTACTCCCTACGAGTCATCTCCCTCGGTCTCCACGAAATGGCTTGAGATCGAGCAAGGCAAGAAGAGCGTCGATGACCTAGTAGCTGAAGTGGATGGCAAAGGAGTCATAATTATGGATATGCCTTTGGGGATATTCCACACGAATGTGAGCACTGGTGAGTTCTCAGTAGTTGCCAATTTTCCTGGTTTCCTTATAACAAAGGAGGGAAATACAGAAAGTGGTATGGAAATGCT
>JABCTJ010000231.1 GCA_018238375.1 Candidatus Thorarchaeota archaeon | reverse complement strand
CTTGTGACGGCCTGCAAGGAAAGTGTCTAATGCCTTTCCATCTCTATAGAAAATCGCGGCTTGGTTCTCCTGCACGATTAGCTGGGAGCCCCATCTTATTCTGTTGTCAGGATAACGCCAAACTAGTAGGTACGGTCCAGCGTTAGTCCATTCTATCGCATCTGCCATGCTAAATACACCCGTAAATAAATCGAGTTCTAGCTGAATAGCGTTTCTAATATGTTTTAAACATTGACATGGTCTCCCTCGCGACTTTTCTTGGAAGGGGTATCATCAATCACCCTGTATTTCTTTTTGCCTAGTGAGCTTAATTCTTAACGACGTATGAATAGACTTGCCAAGTGAGTTAACGTTGTCTGATGATGAGTTGACAAGTGATGAAGCGGAACCAACTGCGGGTTCCAAGAAGAGTCAGAAGTCAGTGCGAAGAGACTTCAATCCGATGCCATTTTACTTTAGGACTGCAATTATTATTCTCTTCTGCTATTTCGTGTTCTACGCTTTTGGGTACCAGTTGCTGATTATGTTCATGCTGCTTATAGAGGTCAATCTTCTACGAAGGACCTGGGAGATACTCTCAAGCTACAGCTATGGATTCGCAAGGAAAGCAGCATATTTCAATGCAGGCCAGTCCATAGTCTATTTCATTATCTTGGCAATTAACGGCTTTGCAATAACTCAGAGTGGTGTGCCTCTCATTTTGCCCGAAATCGGGGGGTTGACACTCATTTGCCCCCTGTTGATAGCGGCAGCTCTATTTGGCACAACAAACATCCTACAAATGTATGTACCTGACATGAAATGAATAACATCAGACATCTAGAACCATGAGATCCTGGCCGATAATCACTTCTGCGTCAGAGCGGCGACCAACGGTTGCCAATACGCTCTTCTTGTTCGCGACAACTTCCGGTGTGAGATGTGTGAGTACAATTTTATGAGGATTAGATTCCTCGACGATGGCCATTAATTCAGATGGACTTGTATGGACTCCTTCGGGATGTTTTCCATCCAACCAGTTCAGTTCGTGGATGAGTAGATCTGCTCCTTTTGCTAACTCAATTACATCTCTGCAAGGACCTGTGTCGCCGGTGTAGACTACGGACTTCCCCTCGTGTTCAATCCTGTAGGCTCTAGTGTCCATTGAACCATGAGTTGTGATGCTCGTGGATATCGCAACAGGTCCGAGGTAAACAGTTTCCCTCTCTTCTAGTTCTATCAACTCGATTCGTATCTTACCTCTGAGATATGGGAATGCAACTTCGAGAACTCCACGAGCCCACTCTCTCATTGCAGGCGGACCAAACAGCTTCAATGTCTTTTGATAACCAGACAACCATAGAGTCTGACAAAGGGGGATGAAGTCAGAGCAGTGGTCAATGTGAAAGTGCGTGATAAACACCGCATCGATGCTGTTGACATCAACCTGAGTTTGCGTCAGTCGATGTAGCGTGCCAGACCCAACATCGAAGAGAATCGTCTGATTCCCCACTTCCACAAGAATTCCTGATTGCACTCTGCTTGGATCTGGAAGCGAAGTACCCGATCCTAAAAGCGTGACTTTCATACGAATCAGAATGGCTCAGTTTGCATCAAGCCTATCAGTCTTCCCATTGGCTACCCATGTTTCGCATCCTACATTGCGCGAGGCTTGGACTCCTTGGGTTTCAAAACATACTGCATTGTGTTGACGAGAAGGTTCAATTCCCGAATTATTTTAACGCTGTCGAGTCGTTGTGCGCTCAACTTGTTCTTCAGCTCACGGCATCCCACATCCTTCATGAAACGAAGCATGGGGACGGAATCGACGTTCATTGATCCGCTCTGTACTGCTTGCCACAGCCTATCTATCTCGTTGCTGAGCTCAACCTGATGCCTGAGCATTACAGGACGTGCTTCGTTTATTCGCACATCCTCGATTATTCTCGATGCCTTGCTTTTTAGAGAGTTTAATGCTGCTTCCTGATGACTCTCTTTCACATCGCTTAGACCAAGTCTTCGTGACACTCTATTGCACCAACGATTCGCTTCTCAGAGAGCTATTTAACTCCAAACAATACGTTGAGGGGTTGTCAACGGTTTTGAACATGGTTTGGTGAACTACCCCCTTTCCAATGCACACCAATGCGCCCTTATTCTCATTCGCGCGGTCATAATTGCATCTTGGAGACCTTAGCAAGGGTTTTAACAGAATAAACTGAGGAAATTCTGAGGTGCACCCATATGCTGCGCATTGGGAGGAAAGCAATTCTAATAACATTTACACTCAGCATGTTACTACTTGTATTCATAGTGACTCCTGCTTCGGCGCTTTATGTTTCAGCGACGCAGGAAACTCACTCACAAGAACTTGACATAATTGATGAAAACAAAGGGTACGTCTATAGCGCCTATCCACCATTTGGAACGCGTGACGCACTCTGGCTAGATATCAACCAAGATGTTGGCCTGAATGTGTACCAATACCACTATGCTGGATGGACCGACTCCGTTCAGTTCGTGAATGGTCCTGCTGTAACAGAGTACTCCTTTGCAGGTCATAATAGCTACAAGCCTGGTTGGTTGGCCAATAGGTCATATCTTCCAGTCTTCACAGAGTTCGTTAACACAACAAATGACGACCTGGAACTAGCAGTAGACCAGAAGCGTGTTGTGTTTCCGCTAGGGCTTGGTCAGCAGAGTTCGGTCATTTTAGAGCCGTACCTATATCACAGCGGCACACTCATGCTGTCAACCGAGGAGTTCATTCACGTCACCATAGCCTGTAGAACGGATTCCGTGTCAATGAATGTGGTAGTATACGATCCTGAGGGACGCAATTTGGGGTCATTGTTTCTCAATGGAGGGGACGTTAAAGTTCTCCCATTCCGACCATCGGGTCCGGGCATGTATGCAATCAGGTTATACCCCACTACTAGTTTAGAAGGACTCCTAGTGGCTGAAATCCTGCCCGTGGCTGTTGCTCCACAGACGATTCAGTATGGTGAAGTTGTGGATGCTGTTCTCTCGGGAAGTGAGTTCGTCATGGACGGTGGTTCAGGATCCATAGTGATTACAGAAAAGGCTCCCACCGCTCGTACATACAAGTTCAGTTCCAACTCAACCCATGCAGGTAGGATTGGGTATTCATGGAATTATCCGGAGTTCGTCTTGCCAGTGCATCAGCCCTACAATCCAGAACTAAAGGTCACTAGCGATGCATTTGTAGGGGACTATGCCGTTGCGAGATATCAGACCCAGCTGTGGGGCGATATTGGACACTATTACTACCAGTCGTTCCAAGGCGAGCCTTACTATCTAACGGTAATCGGGATGGATGAGGTTGTCTATTCGATACACAATGAGGAGATGAGCTTAGGCCAGCTGCCGCTGAATGAAGCCTTCTACCTTGAGAACAATCATTTCAGTCCCCATACAGTAGCATATCAGCTATCGCTTGATGACGATACAATTTTGAAAGTCAACTCGACAGAGAACGTAGGCGGCTATGGCTGGAGACTCTTCAGTGTGCTTGACGATATGATGTACCGGTCACTCCAAGTGACTGATGGTTCTTCGTTCCATAATGCTCCCAGTTACTACCTTCCTGCGGGTGAGTACGTAATTGTTGGCACTGGGAACTTGCCATCAAACGGCTACTATCAATTCACTCTGGGTCCGGTTTTTGACGACCTTAGTACATTGGAGGTTGATGTTGGCCGTACCGTGGGCGTTCGATTTGATGTGAGTGCTATTGACTGGTACCGCACTAACATATCGCTGCTGACTCAGGACAATATCACCGTGTCAACTGACTATGACTTCTACAACACTTATGGTCTGCTTGTATCCGGCTATAGCGGGTCTCTTGGAAACAGAGAAGTTGGAGGACAATGGTTGGCGTTTGGTACTAACCACACAGCGAGTAGCATCTCCAATCTTGCAGATGGTTTCCTATTGGCTGTAATCAGCCCATACCAAGTTCAGAACAATACTCCAGGTCCGGGAAATCTGTACCATGACTATACTGTTGAGTACGGTATAGAATTCGAGGACTACTCGTCTGATGTATTCAATGGAACTTCTTCAATCACAGTAGATGCGACATCAGTATCCCATAACTTCACCCTTGGTGACCCTGGTGATTTGTCCGAAACCTATGGCCTCTCCATCGCCTGTGAAGAGGGCGTCTGGTACAATGTATCAGTAAAAGTCAGCGATGTCAGTTCTTGGTATGTTCTTGCCTATCAGAATAATGAGGGGATGACTCAGTTTTTGGACTGGCCAAGTCTGAACGACCGATTCGTTGGTTCAACGAGTAGCGAAGCAGCCTTCCAGTTGGGAGCAATCTCCAATGGAATCTTCCTATCGTTCCACGCGACAAGGACACTTGCGGGTGAGGGGAGTTTCTACGTGGAAATTACCCCACTTGTAAGCAATCAGCTTGAAGAGTTCACTCTCGAATACCAAGGAGTTCCACCTGGGACAATCGATTGGGTTCTAGTAGGTGGCGGCATCGGCGTTGTTGCTGTGGTCGTTGTTGGAGGGCTCTTAATCGCCAAGAGGAAGGGCAAAGGTCCCTACTCACCATAATGTATCTTGAGGACCTTCGGGTCCTCGCTCTCTCTTTTTTCCCTACCGGGTTTCTCGATCTTCATTGCAAAATCGGTCATTGAACGATGCAACAGTGATTTCGAGTATCACAGACTTGAAGACACAAATGGGAGTACTTTCATTATTGTTTTCAAGAGGGCCGCGCATTTGAACGGGAAAATATATATCGGGACTGGCGTCCTCCTCCCCGGAGGAGTGTGCCGAGCTCAAATGCGAGGAAAGGATATCGTTGCTTCTGCGTTGGTGGCGCTTGTTGTTATATTGATTGCAGCAGGGCCTGCCCTGGCTCAACTGGACTTGGTTCCTAATGAACCAAAAAGCCATGAAACTCTGTGGGGTGGTGACTCCAATTCCTATACAGCTGACCTGGAGAGCGGCTATTGGACAGTTACAGTTGAAACAGGCTTTAGTCTTGAAGTTAAAATAACTGTGGCCCTTGATATTGGCTATGCTGACGTGATTGCAGTGAGTGGCGAGGGCTCAGGAAATTTCCCAACCGTTGGCTTTACATTAAACGAAAGTGCCATAGTCTACATCCGCGTTGCTGAGAACTCAGTCTATGGTGATACAACCGGGATCTACGAGGTTGGCGTATATTCTGATAGCAATGCTCCAATTCTGCCTTTACTGGGGCTCGACTTCTTCTCTTTCATGGTCCTTTTGTTCTTCGGCATCCCATCGGTGATTATCATTGTTTGTCTGGTGTTCGCTCGAAAAAGCGCAAAGGCCCTTGGAACTATCTCCACAGAAAGCAACTATGATATCACAGTACTGCCCCGGAAAACCAGGAAGCTGCTTCGTGAGCAGCTGCCAACCAATTGTCCCAACTGCGACGGCACATTGACCTATGGGACCGTACGATGGGTTGGACCACGCACTGCGGAGTGTCCCTACTGCGGCAATTCCGTTTTACTTGAAACGGTAGAAATCGATTTGGACGAAACGTAAGCCAAAAAAAGACAATCAAAAAGCAAGGAAGAATGGGGGATGTCCCCATTCTACGCATTACGGAAATAATCGGATTAATCCTGGTAGCCTTTCATGTATCCCTCGCGCTGGTTCCACTTCTCTTCGAGCCGCTGCATGGTCTGCCACATTCGATATGTGTAGTTCCACGCCTCGTCGAACTTACCTTGGTTCATCTGATCGAGGAACTCCTCGGCAACATCGTTGACGTTCCCTATGTCCTCGATGATAGTAGCATCGAACTCGTACATGTTGTCGAGCTCTTTCTCGTTAATCTTCTCCTTGGAACCCCAAGCAGCATATCCGTAATCGGCGTACCTGATAGCTGACTCTACCTTATCTGTAAGAGCCAACATGCGGTCGAAGGTCTCCCATGTCTTTTTGAGATCATAGTCGACGACCATCATCTGAAGTTTCTCAAGGTCCTGCTTGACAAGCCTCAGCTGATCTGCAATGAACTCTCGGAGAACTTTATCTGCTGCGCGGCGTTCCTCCTTTTCCTGATAGCCGTGCCATCCAGGAATATAGTGCGTGATTCTACCAATGATACCACCTTTGATGTCCTTGGCAGCTTTCTTCCTGATTCGCTTGGCTATCGGGTCTGTTACCTTACCCATTTCGTTGATTCTCCTGTAGTTTGTACTGTCCCTGTCGTCAAAAACACAGGTGTCTTACCTTGACCTCTCAACTTTTACTTAAAAACAATCTCTTCATTTCGTGCAGGATTGCATCCTCTTCAGGACGGGAATTTTCCGAGGGATTGGTATGATTTGTTGCCTTGAGATGCATTGTTTCATGACACTCATGGTTGGATGAGTGAGGACTGAGGGGGCTCGCGTGTCCCCCTACCGTCCTTTTCAAGCTCTGAGCTTGGGACTCACCACAACTGGTACTTTCTTTTCACGAAGCCCTTCCATACGTCTGGGAGTTTCGAGATTACTTCCTCTGTGATACTGGCGATAGAGCCACTGATTGCCTTTAGGTCGCAATTTCCGTAGCATTCGATGTTCACAGCCCTTGGCTCAGTTATCGGTGCGCCGATTTGACTGACCAAGTAACAGTAAACCTGTTCCACATCGGGATGCTCCTTGATGACGCGATCTACAATCTCTCTGGCGGCCACGTTGTATGTCTTCCCAACATGAGAAACGGGGTTCTTACCAGCGGCAGCTTCCAATGTCATGGGTCTGTAGGGAGTTATCAGACCGTTAGCTCTATTGCCTCGGCCCACCTGTCCATCGTCACCATGCTCCGCCGACGTTCCAGTAACCGTCAAATAGTATAGACCTTCATCAGGTGCGTCAGCGCCGTTGACATCCACAGTTACCTCCAAGTCCGTAATCTTGGATGCTAGGTCCAGTAACAAGTCCTCAGTGCCCTGCATCACATTGGCGTACTCGTTTGCGTCTTTTGTTTCCGAAGATATGATTGCAGTCGCAATCTGGAGGTGGATTTTGTCGCCAACTCTGGTTCCCATCACCTTGATGTCTTCGCCTATCTGAGGCCATTTCTTCTTGGTCTTGGGA
>JABCTJ010000208.1 GCA_018238375.1 Candidatus Thorarchaeota archaeon | reverse complement strand
GAAAGCAGTGGTTCAATCTCCTCACGATTCGGTTTCTCAAAGCCGGCTACCTCTTCAGTCCGCGTGCCTGCTGAATCAATGTAATTCTGTATTAGATACTCGCCTTTGAACCCGAGTTTATGCAATGCTTCAAGAATTGCCTTTATGTCATCAGGTGTCGTTAGGTTTCCAACGTAAGTTGTGCGGGGCCAAAAAATAACATCGGAATCAATGAGCAGCTCTACACTCTGTAGGACCCTCGGCCATGGATCATGGGATGTCCGTACAGTTTCCACATATCGAGCAGGGCTTGCCTTCATATCAAACCAAACCGAATCAATGTAGGGTAGAGACCTCTCAAGCACTGACGGAACTGACCCCTGCGTATTGAGATTGATGTGACAGTCGCAGTCATCTTTGAGGGCTTTCAGCAACTCCGGGAGATCCTTGTGTATTGTAGGTTCCCCACCAGTTATGCAGTACCCATCAACAAGATGACCGCGTGCGTGAGCTACAATATCAGGTATCGTCATGCTCTCGCCTGACGAGAGCGGGATGAATTCAGCGTTTTGACAGTATGAGCAATCGAAGTTGCACCCCGCTGTGAATATCACCGTGACTGGAATCTTGGGCACATCTACAAGACTGATATCGATGATGGATGCAATCCGCATATTTCTGTCACGCTTCCACTAGCGGGCGATGATTCGTGCCTGATAACCGTATGCTAATGTTACTAGGCGGTTTGTCTTACTAGAACTCTTAATTGGCAGCACTACCGATAATACGGTGGGACCAAGCAATGGCAACTCGGAACATTAGCAGAGCAGAGATACTGCGAAATACCCTGTTCCATATTCAGCTCAATCAATGTCAGTACATCGACAACTTCCCAGAGTACGTCACCAAGATTTTTGACGATCACATTGATGGCAGAGGACTCCGGAAATACGACAATCTTAAGCCAAAGCTATATCGCATAAAGACAAACTTCTTTGCAATCAACAAGGGTAAGATTCGCAAGGGAGCTTTCTTTGAGGGCCTTTACCAAAGAATCTCCAGAAACACCAAGTAGACTAGAGCAGATCTTTTGGAAGGCGTTGTTTTCCGTAACCCAACAAATTATCCAATTTCACGACCAGGGAGTTGAGTCTAGGCATATGACACGTAAGCCAGAGAAGAATCCTGAGTGCAGGCCCATCGCGTTTGTCATAGGGACAGCTTCGGATGCAGTTTGAACATTCGGCCCCATTCTGCACCCAGAAACCATAGCATGACTCCACATCCACGTACCACTTCTTGACACCCGGATTATTGGATCTGCTATCACCATGCCAGGTACGGTCTTTTCCGTATGGAATTGATTGACTGGGACAATGCTCTGCGCATTTCTCACATACTTCGCAGAAACGAGTCACGGAACTACAAAAATCCAAGTCAGGACCATCTGGAAGAAGGGGCATATCGGTAAGCACCTTGGCAATACGTACCCGTGAACCGAACTCCTTTGTAACCAGGAGACCATGGCGTCCGTATTGTCCGAGACCTGCATCAATAGCTAACGGCACACTCAGGGCGATATCATTCCCGCAGGGTATCGCTCGATAGCCAAGCCTGCGAATGAAGGCAGCCAACTCGATTTCAACGAATGCCATTGTGGAATATCCAAGAGCAGTAGCAGCCGAGCTGATGAATGTCGGGGAGGTTGCTATGGCGTCGTAATCCATTGCAATTGCCATGACGACTGCGTGATCTATGCTGTCAGGTATGGAGTACTCTACGCCTCTACGACTGGCAGAATACAACCACTGAGGATTGAGAGAAGCAACCCCAACAAGGCTAGCTCCGAAGAAACGAGCTGCCTTCTTCATCATCCTCGTAAGCGAGTCGGAATCGAATATGCGTTCATTTGCAGAACTCGAACCATCACCCTCAAGATCAGCCAGGGGGTTCATCATGGATGTCCGATGATTGTACAATTCCCATCCAGCCCGCGCCAGCTCATAGTCGGCTCGGCCATACCCAGAAAGACCGCTCTCCATCGCATCCTTTGCCCCATCCCATTCGCTCTTTCTATAGTGCTTGAATTCGGGATCATTCCATGCTCTGGCAAATATCATATCTGCTTCGGAGAACCTAACAAAATCATCAGCCACTTCATACGGCTGTTTGGCGACTGGTTTCGGTTTGGTGCGTTTCCTACGCTTTATTGCGTGAGCAGCACTGGCAGTGGATCCCTCGATTTCGATTGCATTAAGTGGGCATGCTCGCACGCACAATAGGCATGCGGTGCACCCGTCATTACGAATGCTTGGACGGTCTGTTTCTTTCGATATAGTGAGGGGTGCATTGTCCCCCTGCACACTTTGACACGCTTCAACGCACTCCAAGTTGCACTCGGAAGGATTGCATGACTCTTTTACCGTCAGCACGAGGACCCATCCTTTTAGTGATGGCACTGTCGGAAATTCGTCTGATTAATGCATGGGTAGCTAACAGCCGGTGTAAAGTTGGATATGCATAGACAATTCTGTTGTGGGCTTTATATAGACCATTACTATATTGATCTCTGAGGAATATGACACACCTGCAAAGGGTCCTCACGGAGTAGTCCAGTGCCGTTTTCTGGACGTACTAGACTTCTGTGTCCAACTTTGTACAACTTACAATGAACGGTACTTACGATGATACCTATCTGCAACGCCAAGCTCTACTTCGCAAAAGGTTATTGAGCGGAGATATCGTCAGAACTTGAAGGCTGCTATAAGCCGTGGGTGCTGATGAAATGTTCGAGTATACAGCAGAGCAGAAAATTATTGAGATTGGCAACACGAAGATAGGAGGAAAGCCGGGCATCAACCCCACTGTTCTCATAGGCTCCATCTTCTACTCGGGAGACAAACTTGTCAAGAATGCGAAAGAAGGCACAATTGATGTACTCAATGCTGAAGCGCTGCTGAATGCGTTAGTGGATGTGTCCAGTACTACTGGACTGCCAAGCATGCTCGATGTCGTCGCAGAATCACCCAAAGCGATTACGAAGTATCTGCGGCACCTTGTAGACGTAACAGATATGCCTCTGCTGGTTGACGGGTCCGGTTCTGAAGAAGTAAATCTTGCAGGGGTCCAAGCGGCTCGCGAAGGTGGATTCCTAGACAGAGTGATGCTGAATTCCATTACACCAGACACAAGCATGGAAGCGTTGGAATCGTTCCACAAGCTTGGCGTGAAACATGCAGTGGGACTAACCTTCTCCAATGCCGCGATGGCATCAGCTACGAAACGGTTGGATCTCGCAGAAGTGCTCCTAGACAAAGCAGCCAAAGCAGGAATTGAGAACGTCATCATCGATACGGGAGTCATTGATCTGTTGACACTTGGCCTTGCATGCAAAGCGCAGCATATGATAAAGGATAAACTCGGCGTGCCGGTGGGTTGTGGTGCACATAATGCTGTGAACACTTGGAGGGGCTTGGTTCCAAAGTTTGGGAAAGACGCAAAGAAACCAGCTCTTGTAGGATCGAGCTTAATGCCAGTAACACTTGGAGCCGACTTTGTGCTCTATGGACCTATCAAACATGCACCCATTGTGTTCCCATCAGTGGCGATGATTGACGTTGCCCTATCTGGAGTGCTGCTTGAAACAAGAACACGCGTGGACCGTCCACATCCACGATACCGAATCGCTTAGGAGTCATGCACTTGCGAGAGCACATCCTTATCCTTGAACCATCAGGACTTCGCATAGCTATAAACGAGCAGACTACGATTCTCGAAGCGATACGGATGGTAGGACTCCAAGTTTCCTCAGAGTGCGGAGGTCGAGGATCGTGCGGGAAATGTCGTGTCATACTCAACCCTGCAACTGCCCCCACACAGGTGGAAACCCAACTCCTTGGAGAACACGATATCGACGTGGGGGTGCGACTTGCCTGCCAGCATCAAATCAGTTCTGACACAAGGGCAGTCATTCCTCACACATCCACTGCTGTTAAAATTCTAACAAGTGGGGTCTCTTTAACAAGCGATTTCGCTCCAGATGAAGGACTCGAAGGAGAATTTGGCATAGCGATCGATCTAGGAACCACGACAGTAGTTGCATATCTACTGGACCTGAGCAATGGTGACCAAATTGCGAGTTCCGCGGACCTCAACCCTCAGGTTGTATTCGGTGAAGACGTGATGTCACGAATAGCGTACGCTATGAAGGATGAGAAAGGCCTAACCCTCCTCAAGCAGAGAGTACTGGAAAAGATTGACGAACTAAGCATCATGCTCTGCAATGCTTCTGGAGCACCCTCAGACAAGCTATCGAGATTGGTCGTGGTAGGCAACACAGCTATGCATCATCTAGCTTTGGGCCTTGATCCCTCATCATTAGGCCTAGCTCCCTACGAGCCGCAGATGCGAGATGCATTCACAAGCAATGGGAGAAAAATCGGGCTCAAATACACCCCGAACGCAGAAGTATACTTTGCCCCAAACATAGCCGGTTTTGTCGGCGGCGATACACTTGCTTTCATTCTATCCCAAAGGCTAGACCTTGCTGATGATGTCGTCCTCGGCATCGATATCGGGACGAATGGTGAAATCGTGCTCTCCAAGAGAGGGGAACTGTTTTGTTGCTCTGCGGCTGCTGGGTCAGCCTTCGAAGGAGCGACAATCAGCAACGGCATGAGAGGCCAAGATGGTGCGATTGAGCACTTGGCAATCCGAGAGATTAGTGACGCTCCTGAAATCTCAGTGATTGGCGGCGGTGCACCTAGGGGACTGTGCGGCTCTGCCATTGTAGA